>NZ_CP047961.1:1915960-2273940 GCF_014279775.1 Synechococcus sp. PROS-9-1 | reverse complement strand
CAAACGCCCCTTGTTATGCCGGTTTTTGAAGCAGGCAGGTTGTGGAACATAAAGAGATCAATGGGGAGAATTGTTGAGTTTCCCCAGTCCCCACAGCCTGGGGAATAAGCACGGCTGCTTGACGGGCTGAGTTGTCCTTGGTTTTCCACTATTTTTGTAAGGAGAAAACAGTGGATTCCGCAGACAGTTTTTGCTCCGAACCGAACAGATCTTGCTGACATTGGGCCTTCAATGAACCGCTTTAGAAGCCCATTACCTTGGCCACGGTGCTCAGATCGGGATCAAGATCGGCGTAGAAGGATGCGTCGTTGTTGTTGATGGCGCAGTCCGGATCTTTAAGACCATTTCCGGTTAATACACAGACCACCGTTGCTCCGTCTGGAACCTCTGCTGCACGTTTCATTAAGCCCGCCACCGAGGCTGCACTGGCGGGTTCACAGAAGATTCCTTCTTGGCCACCGAGCAGTTTGTAGGCATCGATAATTTCCGCATCGGTGACATCCAGGAAAGCTCCGTTGCTGGCCTGACGGGCTGCGATGGCCTTCGCTCGGTTCACGGGGTTGCCGATGCGAATTGCGGTAGCGATTGTTTCTGGATCACTCACAGTGGTTTCATTCACCAGTGGCGCGGAGCCACTGGCTTGGAAGCCCATCATTCGCGGCAAACGCCGACTGCGACCAGCCTGCTGATATTCCTGGAATCCCATCCAGTAGGCCGTGATATTTCCGGCGTTGCCCATCGGGATGCACAGCCAGTCGGGAGCATCTCCTAAGGCATCGACAATTTCAAAAGCTGCGGTTTTTTGTCCTTGCAGTCGATAAGGGTTGACTGAATTCACCAAGGTGATCGGGTATTTCTCGGCTGCTTCGCGAACGATGTCGAGAGCACGGTCGAAATTGCCCCGGATCGCCAGCACTTCAGCCCCATAAACCAGAGCTTGCGCCAATTTCCCTTGTGCGACGTATCCGTCTGGGATCAATACGAAGGCTCGCATTCTGCCTCGACGGGCATAGGCGGCAGCGGCAGCACTGGTGTTCCCCGTGCTGGCACAAATCACCGCTTCACAGCCGGCTTCTTTGGCCTTGCTGATCGCCATGGTCATTCCACGGTCTTTAAAGGATCCGGTGGGATTCAGACCGTCGTATTTAACGAATACTTTCACTCCGCGTCCAATCCGTTCCGCAACCGATGGGACCGGAATCAGTGGTGTTGCACCCTCATGCAACGTGATCACTGGAGTGGCAGACGAAACGGGAAGCCAAGATCGATAGGCCTCGATGAGCCCGGGCCAGTCCTGCATGACTGGTTTGGCGGTGAAACGCCGGCGGAGGTTCTTGAGTACGGACACCCGCAGAGAGCAACAATCCCAGAAATCTATGTGTCTGGACCGATTGGCCGGGGTTGGCCGGGTGTTGCGAACGCTTTATTTCAAGCCGTCGAGTGGTGAATCGGAGAAGAATTTCACCAAGCCAGCAATGGATTCAGCTTTTTCGATCAAAGCCATCAGGGCGGGAATATTCACTTCCATGACCTCTGCAGGATAGGCATCCAAAAAATTGATCACTGTGAGGCCACCTTCTTCTTTTTGCAGACCGTTAATCACTCCGGCTCGGATAGCAGGAACACTCACCGAGGGATCGGGAACTTTGAGGGGATAAATGATCGTTGCAACGCGGCGGATGATGACGTCTCCAATGCGAGTGGACATCAAACGACTGGTTAGGACTAAAGGAAGATCAAGCTTCTGTTTTAATAATTTGGCGACCTCTTGGGGATTCTGTTTCCCGAAGCGAAGAACATCAGAAAGAATGCCCCTGGCTTTGCCAGTGTCTGCGAGATAAACAAGATCACTCACAGAGATCGATCGTTTGTAGGCCCCGCTTACGAGGGCAACATCCTTGGCTGCATGGGCCGGTTGTAGAGCAGATGAAATACTGAGACCGATTGCGGCACCAAGCGCCAGGATGGTTTGGCGTCTGGATCTGCGGGGCATGATCTTGATCATTTGCCGGAATCTAATTCGGACTTCCTGCAGCTGCTTTAACGAGGCGGACAACTCCGCGTTCGGCTAATCCTTGTGCCAGAGCAACCCCCATTTGTCTTGCATCGCGTTCACGAATCAACCGAGGAAGTCGACTAAACACAAGATCAGGATTGAAACCTGGCAATTGCTGTAAAACGCTGATGAGTTGCCGGATCGGTTCAAGGTCGAGGTAGTTGTCTTCGTTGAGGGACGGGGCAACATCGAGGAGCAGCGTTGGTTGAAAAGGCCGCGGTAATCGGCGTCCGATGCGTTGTAGGGCTGTCCAGCCAATGGCATCCAAACGATCCGCTACAGCTTCAACCAATTGATTGCGGAGCATGCCGCCGTTGGCTGAAAACAGGAAGTCGAGCACTTGATCGAGCAACGCTTCGAGATCCAGTTGGTTTTGACTTGCCGCACTTGCGACAAGACCTTCAAGCCTTGTCCAGCGAAAGGCGTCGCCTTCGAACAGCATTTCTTTCAGACTTTGACGCAGTTGAGGATCTGGATCCTCCATTAAACGTCTGGCGAAATAGGGGTAGGCCGCACCAAGAATTTTGAACTCCGAATCCACGCTGAGCGCGATGCCTTCAAGTGTGACGAGAGAGCGGAGGATCAGGGCGTAATAAGGAGGAACTCGAAAGGGGAATTTGTACATCACTCCCGACATATCGTCAGTCACACTTTTGAAATCCATGCGATTCACGCCCATCTCGATGGCTTGACTAAAGACGGATTCAAAGGCAGGCACGATCGGCTCCAAATTCACGTCTTCGGCTAAAAATCCGAGCGTGACGAAATCTTTGGAGAGTTTTTCAAAATTACGATTCACAAGATGAACAACAGCCTGGATGAGTCCAGTGCGGGATTCACGGCTGACCTCACTCATCATTCCGAAATCGAGATAGCAAAGTCGACCGTCGGCCATGGCTAAAAGGTTGCCAGGATGGGGATCAGCGTGGAAAAACCCATGTTCGAGAAGTTGTTGCAAACTGCAGCTCACTCCCACTTCAACCATGTCATTTGGATCAATTCCTAAATCCCTAACGGCTTCCAGATTGGTGAGTTTCACGCCATCGATCCATTCCATTGTTAGCACCCGTCTACTGGTGGCTTCAGTAAAAATTTCTGGAACGGCAATGCGTGGATTCTGTTTGTGCAATTCACGGAATTTATTTGCATTATCTGCTTCATTGAGATAATCCATCTCTTCAAAGACTCGGCTCCCTAATTCATCGATTAGTGCAACAAGATCACTACGAATAAGGCCGATGTTGGTATTAAGCCATGCAGCAATGTTTCGAACGATATAAAGGTCAAGAGTGATTTGTTCTCGTAAACCAGGTCGTTGCACTTTGACGGCGACTTTTTGGCCGCCCTTGAGATATCCCTGGTGCACTTGACCAAGAGACGCAGCGGAGATGGGTTCTCGATCGAGTTCCGCATAGATGCTGTCGACCGGTGCACCGAGGTCATCCTCGATGCAGGCCATGGCGAGGTCGCTATCGAAGCCAGGAAGTTGATCTTGGAGTTGGGCCAGTTCCTCGAGCAGCACAGGAGGAACGATGTCTGGACGGGTGGAAAGCGCCTGGCCAGCTTTGATGAAAGCAGGACCGAGATCAACGAGCAAATTGGCACATTCCCTGGCTCTCGTTCTGGCGCGCTCCTGATTGCTGAGCAGCCCTAGAAGTTTGTCGACACCAACTCCGAGCAGTAGAAGCCCAATGGGGACAAGGGTTTGCCAGAGGCGGCGCAGTAAGCGCTGCGGATGGCCGGCATAGATCCGCGTGATCGCAGCCGGGTCGTACTCGAGCAGACCGGCGGCCTCAATGAAATCTCCTAGCTCGTGTTGTGCCACAGCCGCCACTGCGTTGGTGATCCCTTCTAAACGACTAAAGCCGTCGCTACGGTTTGTTGAACCACTGGATTCGCCGTGCTGACCGGTCTGAGACTGGACAACATCGCACTGATCGAGCGCTTGGAGCTGGCGTTCGATCACGGTTTTTCCGTGCTGACCGGTGAGACAGGGGCAGGCAAGTCGCTGTTGTTAGATGCCCTCGATGCCCTCCTTGGTGGCATGCAGGGAACGTCAGCGGGTCGGTTGGTGCGGACAGGTTGTGATCGTGCAGTGATTGAGGCGACTTTCACACCGGACGATGCCGCTCGGCGTTGGCTTCAAGAGCATCAACTGGACGATGAGGGCGGTGATTTGGTTTTGTCGCGGGAGTGGCGGCGTCAAGACGAACGCTTGAGCAGCCGCTCAAGACTGAATGGCACTGTCGTGAATCGGCAGCAATTGCTTCAGCTGAGGCCTTTGTTGATCGATCTCACGGTCCAGGGTCAAACCCAGCAGCTTGCCTATCCAGGTCAGCAACGTCGTTGGATCGATCGTCTAGGCGGTGAGCCACTAGCTCAGTGCATACAAACTGTGCGTGAGTGTTGGCAGGTTTGGCAGCACTGCCATGCCGACGTGTTGAAGCTGGAGACAGATCGATTTCGTCTTCAGGAACAACAAGAGGAACAAGACGCGTTATTGATGGAACTCGAGGCCGCTTACCTTGAGGATCCCGCTGAAATTCAACAGCTGGAACAAGAGCAAGACCGCTTGGTTCATGGCGTGCGCTTGCTGGAAGGTCTCGCTGTTTTGATTGGCCGGCTTCAAGACGGAGCTGAACAGGCTCCATCGGCTTTGGATCACCTAACGGCCTGCTGCCATGAGCTGCAGCAATTGCAGATCCTTGATGCCTCTCTGAGCGTTTCTGCTGAGAAATGCCTTGATTTGGAGGCTGGTTTGCTCGATTTAATTCGGGGCCTTGAAGCGTATGGAGCGTCTTTAGAGAGCGATCCAGAACGATTGGGTGTGCTGCAGGAACGGCTCGCTTTGCTGAAACGCTTAGAGCGTCGTCATGGCGTTGAACTCAAGGTCTTGATTGAGCGGCGTGATGCGCTGCGCGATCAACAGGCAGCGGGTGGAGCCGACGCGGCTTTGGAGGTGTTGCGCCACCGGGAACAGGAGGCTCGCAAGCATCGAGATTCCTGCAACCAGTCGCTCACGCTGTTGCGCCAGGCTTCCGCTGCTTGCCTGGAGGAGAGATTGATGACCCATTTGCGGCCAATGGGCCTTGAAAATGTGCGTTTTCGGGTGGATTTTTCTGCAGTTGATCCCATGGATCTAGGCGCAGATGCCATCTGTTTTTTGTTTTCGGCGAATCCTGGCCAGCCCCTTGCTCCCTTAGCTGAGGTGGCATCAGGAGGGGAGATGTCGCGTTTCCTTTTGGCGCTTAAAACCTGTCTGGCGGATGTGGATGGTTTCAGCACCTTGTTGTTTGACGAGATCGACAGTGGCGTCAGCGGTCGCGTGAGTGGAGAGATGGCCAATTTGCTGCGAACCATGGCCAAGAATCGCCAGGTGTTTTGTGTCACCCATCAACCGTTAGTGGCTGCAGCTGCAGATCATCACTTCCGCGTCAGCAAGGAGGTGGTGGATGGAGAAACCTGCTCGCGAGTGTCCCATCTGCGGGACACTCAGGCCAGACGCCAAGAATTGGCTGAATTGGCTGGAGGGGATTTTGAGGATGCTCAGGCCTATGCGGCAAGTTTGTTGGAGCAGCGAGCAGCCTGAACAGCAGCAGTCTCCTTAGACTCTTGGGCTATTGAAGTCACTCCGTATGGGTCGCCGTGCTCCGACCGCAAACGATCATTCGGCTTCACCGAAAACTGCTTTGTCGAAGACTGGTCAATCGAGTGGTGTTTCGTCTTCTGAGGAAGTGATTCGAGTTCGTGGTGCCCGGCAGCACAACCTCAAAAACGTGGATGTCACGATTCCGCGGAACAAAATGGTGGTCTTCACCGGGGTGAGTGGGAGTGGGAAGAGTTCATTAGCGTTCGACACGATTTTTGCTGAAGGACAGCGTCGCTACGTGGAGAGTCTGTCTGCTTATGCGCGTCAGTTTCTTGGCCAGGTGGATAAACCAGATGTGGATGCGATTGAAGGGCTGTCACCGGCGATTTCGATTGATCAGAAATCAACAAGCCATAACCCTCGCTCCACCGTTGGCACGGTGACCGAGATTCACGACTATTTGCGTCTCTTGTTTGGTCGTGCCGGGGAGCCCCATTGTCCTGAATGTGGCCGGTCTATACGGCCCCAGACCATTGATGAAATGGTCGATCAAATTCTCACGCTTCCTGAGGGGACCCGTTATCAACTTTTAGCGCCGGTGGTGCGTGGAAAAAAAGGAACCCACAGCAAATTGATCAGTGGCTTGGCTGCTGAAGGCTTTGCTCGGATCCGTATCAATGGTGAGGTTCGTGAGCTAGCGGACAACATTGAGTTAGACAAAAATCATCAGCACGCCATTGAAGTTGTGGTGGATCGTCTGGTCGCTCGAGAAGGAATTCAGGAGCGTCTCAATGATTCTCTACGTACGGCATTGAAACGAGGTGACGGTTTGGCTCTCGTTGAAGTGGTACCCAAAAAGGGAGAGGAATTGCCCGAAGGAGTGGAGAAAGAAAGGCTCTATTCCGAGAACTATGCATGCCCTGTTCACGGGGCGGTGATGGAAGAGCTTTCACCACGACTTTTTTCGTTCAACAGTCCTTACGGAGCTTGTGAGGTTTGTCATGGGATTGGTTACATACGGAAATTTACTGTTGATCGGGTGGTTCCAGATCCATCTCAGCCTGTGTATTCCGCTGTAGTTCCGTGGGCAGAAAAAGATAATTCGTACTACTTCTCACTTTTGTATTCTGTAGGAGAAGCTTTTGGGTTTGAAATTAAGACTCCTTGGAAGGATCTCACTGATCAACAAAAAGATATTTTATTGAATGGAAGTCGCGAGCCGATTCAAATTCAGGCAGATAGTCGTTATCGGAAGTCTCAGACCTATATGAGGCCTTTCGAAGGTATTTTGCCAATCCTGGAACGTCAGCTTCGTGATGCAAGTGGAGAAGCACAGCGGCAGAAGCTTGAAAAATATTTAGAGTTGGTTCCATGCGAAAGCTGCGCTGGACTGCGCTTGCGGCCGGAGGCATTGGCGGTGAAAGTTGGTCCGTTTCGGATTACGGATCTCACGGCAGTCAGTGTGGGCCAAACTCTCGAACGCATTGAAAGTTTGATGGGGGTGGGTAGCTATGAAGGCTCTGAGCCCCTGCTGAATTCCCGTCAGATACAGATCGGAGATCTTGTCTTGAAAGAGATTCGGATGCGTCTGCGCTTTTTGCTGGACGTTGGGTTGGACTACCTGAGCTTGGACCGACCAGCAATGACCCTGTCAGGAGGGGAAGCACAGAGGATCCGTCTTGCGACGCAAATCGGTGCTGGATTGACCGGGGTGCTCTATGTGCTTGATGAACCGAGCATTGGTTTGCATCAGCGTGACAACGATCGTTTATTGACCACGCTGGAACGTTTGAGGGATTTAGGCAACACTTTGGTGGTGGTTGAGCACGATGAGGACACGATCCGCGCTGCCGATCATCTTGTGGATATTGGCCCTGGAGCTGGAGTGCACGGTGGTCACATCGTGGCTGAGGGTTCGATCGATGATTTGTTAGGTGCTGAAGATTCTGTAACAGGTGCTTATTTAAGTGGGAAGAAGAGTATCCCCACCCCTGCTGAGAGGCGTAATGGTGGTACTCGCAGTTTGAAACTTCTTGATTGCTCCCGTAATAATCTTGAGGGATTAAATGTGGAGTTTCCGCTGGGACGTTTGGTGTCAGTCACTGGCGTTAGTGGCAGTGGCAAGAGCACTTTGGTGAATGAGTTGTTGCATCCAGCTCTGGAACATGGGCTTGGCCGTAAGATTCCCTTTCCTCAAGGATTGGGAGAACTTCGCGGGCTTAAGTCGATCGACAAAGTAATCGTGATTGATCAGTCTCCGATTGGTAGAACACCTCGCTCTAATCCCGCTACTTACACCGGGGCGTTTGATCCCATTCGTCAGATTTTTGCGGCCACAGTGGAGGCCAAAGCGCGTGGTTATCAGGTTGGACAGTTCAGCTTCAATGTGAAGGGTGGCCGTTGCGAAGCCTGCCGCGGCCAGGGCGTGAATGTGATCGAAATGAACTTTTTACCTGATGTCTATGTGCAATGTGATGTCTGTAAAGGGGCTCGTTTTAATCGTGAAACGCTTCAGGTCACCTACAAAGGGTTCACGATTGCTGATGTTCTGGAAATGACAGTGGAGCAGGCAGCTGATGTTTTTTCTGCGATCCCTCAGGCTGCTGATCGCTTAACCACGTTGGTTGATGTTGGTCTTGGATATGTAAAGCTAGGCCAGCCAGCTCCAACTCTTTCTGGTGGTGAAGCTCAGCGCGTGAAACTTGCTACAGAATTGTCGCGACGGGCTACCGGAAAGACTCTTTATTTAATTGATGAGCCAACCACCGGGCTTAGTTTTTATGACGTCCACAAATTGATGGATGTTATCCAGAGACTTGTTGATAAAGGAAATTCTGTGATTTGTATTGAGCACAATCTTGATGTGATTCGCTGTTCAGATTGGGTTATTGATTTAGGCCCAGAGGGTGGTAATAAGGGTGGTCAGATTGTTGTTACCGGAACTCCTGAAGAGGTCGCTCAACATAAAACTAGTCATACGGGTCGCTATCTCAAAGAAGTTTTAAAACAGCATCCTCCCCAGTTAATTAAATCAATGGAAGAGGCGGCATGACTTTGTTTTTAGACCACTGGGTTGATGGTGTTTGTGCAGCTGCGTTGGCGTCCGTACTGAGTGTTTCATTTGCTGGATCCGTTTCTGCAGTCGAACGATTGACGATTGATCTGCCGCTTTTGGACGTGAATGTCTCTCTGAATTTGAAGGGAGCACGCACAACGCGGGAGTTGATTGAGTCCAACCCTGATTTGCAGGAATTAGATCGAGCTGGCGATGGTTCCGTGTCCCGACTGCTTGGGCAGTTCCTTACCGCACCTCTTCCCCAGCGAACATCAAGCGTTTTGGAGCAATCGGTGGGCCATCCATTGTTGGAGCAAGCCTTACTGGCGGCGTCCGAGTTGGTGAAGGTGGAGGGTTTGCCGGCGGATACCAGTGGACGAATGCTGTCGGACGCTCTTCAAGCCGCTTATCGCGATGGAGAGCCCAATTTGTTGGGCTTGCTCCGTCATGTTCCGGGTGAGTCGTTATCCATCGACTTTCAGGCTTTGGCTTTTTACGCCAAACGCTTACGCGCCAATCAGGATGATGCCCGCACTCTCGTTCAGCAAGGAACAGCAATGGCCCCAGCGCCAAAGTCTCTGGCTGAGTCGGGGGCTGAGGGCTGGACACGGGTGGAGATTCGCTTTCCTGCCGCCCATCGCTCCCAACTCCTCGACATCACTGTGTTGACTCCACAGGGAACGTCTAACGGGAAGCTAGTGGTGATTTCCCATGGATTGTGGGATGAGCCCGATAGTTTCGAAGGCTGGGGCCGCTTGTTGGCTGCCCATGGATACACCGTGCTTCTTCCAGATCATCCAGGGAGCGACGCGAAGCAGCAAAAGCAATTACTTGATGGAGCCTCACCTCCGCCCAGTGCTGAGGAGCTACGTTTCCGTCCTCTGGATATTTCAGTACTCCTGGATGGAGTGGAAGCTGGCACCCTGTTGACGGGACAACAGATCGCTATTGATGACGTAGCGGTTGTAGGACATTCATGGGGTGCCACAACGGCGTTGCAATTAAGTGGTCTACAAACCACCAGTAGGAAGCTGAAAACGCGTTGTCAGGATCCTCTTGATCTAGATCGAAACCTCAGTTGGGTGTTGCAATGCAGCTGGTTGTCGGGAGCTGATCAGGGATCACTGGCTGACTCTCGTGTTAAGGCAGCTGTTGTGGTGAGTCCACCAATGAGGCTTCTTTTTGATGAGTCGAGCGGCCCTTCCCTTCAGGCGAAGGTGTTGTTGGTGAGTGGAACGAAAGATTGGATCGTTCCCTCCGATCCTGAGGCGGTGGTGCCATTGAAGGGCGGGAAGCCATTGGCCAATGGTCATCGCCTTGTGCTGGCCTCAGGTGGCAGCCATTTCAATCTTTGGGCGCCTGCGGATCAGAAGGAAGCCCCAATTCTTGGGCCGCTGATCTTGGCTTGGATCAATGAACAGCTTGCTGTTCCCTCGGCCCATACTTTTAGTGGGGGCGGTTGGGGACATGCGTCAGTTCCTTTGGTGGATGTCACTGGACAGCTCTAAAAACACCCTTTCTTAAAACCTCGTCTTCAAGTGATCAGAACAAGCTGATCAACTTCCACTGATTTGCGTTGCATTTCATCATCAGTTTGCGTTTGCTTGTTGCTGGGTTGATGGCGAAAGATTCAGACTCAGCCTGGCTTTTAACCGAAGCAAATGCTTTTAGCTGCTGATTTCTAAGAATGTCTTCAGCTTTGAACTTGTTTGAACGCCTTAACCCTTATTCCAGACATGCACCTGATGTCTTGTTCCGTTGAGGGTTGATTGTGGGTTTTCGGCTTCTCCATCTCCATCTTCACGGACTGTTCCGCTCCCATGATTTGGAGCTCGGACGGGACGCCGATACCGGAGGCCAAACCCTCTATGTGCTCGAACTGGTGCGCAGCCTTGCGGCTCGGGCTGAAGTGGATCGTGTTGATGTGGTGACTCGTCTGATTCAGGACCGACGGGTTTCAGCTGATTACGCCCAGCCCGTTGAAGCGATTGCTGCCGGTGCCGGTATCCAGCGTTTTGCCTTCGGCCCTAAGCGCTACCTACGAAAGGAATTGCTGTGGCCCCATCTCGAGGATCTGGCTGATCAGCTTGTAGTGCACCTTCAGAAGCCTGAAAATCGACCTGATTGGATTCATGCGCACTACGCCGATGCCGGTTATGTCGGGGCATTGCTGAGTCGACGTCTTGGCATTCCTTTGGTGTTCACAGGGCATTCTCTTGGTCGTGAGAAGCAGCGTCGTCTCTTAGCTGGAGGTGGGGACCATCAACAGCTCGAGCAGACCTATTCGATTAGCCGTCGCATTGATGCCGAGGAGTTAGCGCTGGCTCATGCCGATCTCGTGATCACCAGTACGCGCCAGGAATGTGATCAGCAGTATTCCCGTTACGGCGGATTTCGTGCTGATCGCGCTCAGGTGGTTCCTCCCGGTGTGGATGCACGCCGCTTTCACCCTGGTTCGGTGGCCGCAGAGGTTCGTGAAGTTGAGGGGCTCTTAACTCCTTTCTTGCGTCAGCCTGAGCTTCCACCGCTGTTGGCGATTTCTAGGGCTGTTCGTCGCAAGAACATTCCCGCTCTGGTTGAGGCGTTCGGCCGGTCTGCTGTTTTACGGCAGCGCCACAATTTGGTGCTGGTGCTTGGCTGTCGGGAGGATCCCCGCCAGATGGAGAAACAGCAGCGCGATGTGTTTCAGCAGGTGTTTGATCTTGTTGATCGCTATGACCTCTACGGCCGTATTGCCTATCCCAAGCAGCATCGTCGCGATCAGATTCCTGCCATCTATCGCTGGGCTGCTGAGCGCCGCGGCCTCTTTGTGAATCCTGCGTTGACAGAGCCGTTCGGACTCACCTTGTTGGAAGCTGCCGCTTGCGGACTGCCGATGGTGGCGACCGATGACGGAGGTCCAAGGGACATCCTTGCCCGCTGTGACAACGGATTACTCGCAGATGTGACGGATCGAGAGGCCCTTCAAGATGCTTTGGAGTGTGCGGGTTCTGATCTTCAACGCTGGAGCCGCTGGAGTGACAACGGCGTGGAGGCGGTCAGTCGCCATTTCAGCTGGGATGCCCACGTTTGCTCTTACCTGGCATTGATGCAGGAGCGACTGCTGGCGGTGACGCAGCCAATGGTGTTGCCATCCAGTCAGACCGCCTCCACTGGAGGTTTCCAGCCCTTGGGCGATCGCTTGCTGTTGCTTGATCTCGACAGCAGTTTGGAACAGCCCGATAGTGATGCGCTCAAGGTTTTGCGTGAGCAGCTCGACCGCTGTGCTCTAGGGATCTTGTCAGGCCGTTCGTTGCCTGCTGCCAGACAACGTTTTGCGGAGTTGTTGTTACCGGAACCGAAGGTTTGGGTCACAGGGGCTGGTACGGAGATTCACTACGGCCAGGAGAGTGCGCCTGATTTGTTTTGGTCGGCTCAGATTGGCGTGGATTGGGACCGCGCAGGTGTGGAGAGTGCACTGGCAGACCTCACCGATCACATTGAATTGCAGCGACCTGAGCAGCAAGGTTCGTTCAAGCTGAGCTACACCATTCGCGATGCTGGAGAACAGATCCTTCCCTTGATCCGCCAACGTCTGCGCCAGCGCCACCAGGCCGCGCGTCCCCAGCTTCGCTGCCATTGGTTTCTAGACGTGCTGCCCCTGCGGGCATCCCGCAGCGAAGCGATCCGTTTTCTCGCTCTGCGCTGGGGGCTTCCACTGGAACAGATGTTGGTTGTGGCCAGTGAACAGGGTGATGGCGAGTTGGTTTGCGGTCGGCCCGCCACTGTTGTCTTGGGCGATCACGATCCTTGTTTGGATGATTTTCGTCAGCAACAGCGTGTTTATTTCGCGAGTCGCTCCCAATTACCCGGCGTGCTGGAAGGGATCCAGCACTATCGGTTTTTGGGCGGAAGAGCCCGCCACGATCAGTCACTGACTTGAACTTTCACAGCTGCTGCACAGCGGTCTGCCTTGGCTAAGGCTTCGTTGATATCAGTGCCGCGGGCTAAAGCAACTCCCATCCGACGCCCTGGCCGGGCGTCCCGTTTTCCAAAGAGCAGCAGGTTGGTGTCTGGCTCCGTGAGGGCTTGTTCAACACCATTGAATTCAACTTGGCTGCCTTGGCTCTCGGCCAGGATCACTCGGCTGGCCGCAGCATCGGCAGCAGTGATTGAGGGGATGGGCAGCCCCAACACGGCACGGAGATGCAGGTCGAATTCGCTTAGGTTTTGGCTGATCAGGGTCACGAGACCGGTGTCATGCGGTCTTGGAGAGAGCTCGGAAAACACCACTTCATCGCCGCATAAGAAAAACTCCACCCCAAACAGACCGGCACCGCCAAGGTTGTCTGTGACGGTGCTTGCCATCGATTGGGCTTGTTGCAGTTGGCTGGTCGAGATCGCCGCGGGCTGCCAACTGCATTGGTAGTCGCCATTGACTTGTTGATGACCAATCGGTGGGCAAAACAGGGTGCTTCCATCGCGTTGACGGATGGTGAGCAGGGTAATTTCAAGATCAAATTTAAGAAATTCCTCCACGATCACCCGGGCCGAGCTGCCCCGGGCTCCTGCCATGGCGATCTCCCAGGCTTGATCTAATTCAGCAGAGGAGTGAACCACGCTTTGGCCTTTCCCCGAGGAACTCATGACTGGTTTGACGACCACGGGCCAACCCAACGGTGCGGCGGCAAGGTGGAGCTCCTCGGCATCGCAGGCATAGGCAAAGCGTGCGGTGCGTAGCGCAAGTTCACCTGCAGCAAGATCTCTAATGCGGTCGCGATTCATGGTGACCGCAGTCGCCCTGGCGGTGGGAATCACACAGATGCCGTTGTCTTCTAGTGCTTGCAGGGCATCCACAGCCAGCGCTTCGATTTCCGGGATCAGCACATCCGGCCGATGTTTGTTTACAACAGCCTTGAGGGCGTTTGGATCGGTCATGGTCAGCACCTCGGCCTGATCTGCGACCTGCATGGCTGGTGCATTGGCGTAACGGTCGCAGGCGATGACATGGCAACCCAGCCTTTGGGCGGCGATCGCTACCTCTTTGCCCAGTTCGCCGCTGCCGAGCAGCATCACTGTTTTTGGGAAGGTCGTCATGGCGTATTTCAAGGCAGCATGGCTTGATCCTCTCGCTCTGCCCTCATGCCTTTGCCGCTCGCGTTTACAACGGCTGGAGATGCGGCCAATGGTTTGCTGTTTGGCTGGGAGATCGCCACTGTTCAAAAGTGGGCCCTGATCTACCTCGGGCTGTCTTCCTTTTTGTTTGTACTGGTGTGGGTGATTGGTGGCTTTCGCCGTCGTTAATTAGGGCGCAGGCGACTCGGTGGATGGATCGCTGATCAAGGTGAGTTGGCGGAAGGCAGGTTCTTCATTCACAAAGCCCCAAGACTCAAAGACGTCGGCATCGCTGTGGGTGATGTGTTGTTGACGTCCTTGTGAGTTGAGCTCAAAGCCCTGTTGTGCCATGCGGCGCATCAGGCTGGCTGCTTCTTCAAAGCGGGAGGCCATCGCTTCAAGGCTGGCGCAGTCGCTTGTGAGGCCGGCTTCTTTCCAGGTGAAATAGCTCATTGTCTTGACTGTCCAAGGGAATGTCGTTGAAGACTGTTGCTCAGGGCGTTTGGGTTTGCTGAGATACCAGCTGTCTCGGGTTGGTCTGCAGCCAATCGTGGATCTCAATATTCAACTTCTACCAGAGTTGCAAAAGCGATCGTTTGTAGGAGCCACTGAGGTATAGAAATCGATAGACAGAGAGTTTCCGATGCCACTTTCTGCTCGGCCCAATGAAATTCCGCGTGCTGCAAATCGGACCAAGAACTGAAACTTGTACTAGACGTCTTTGGTCACGATGATGAGTGGCAGGAGGATGTTGTTTTTGGGGTTGGATAAAACTTTGAAAATGAAGAGGCTGTCCTCTTTTATCCAGTCTCTCACTCAATAATGACAGGCTTCTGCAGGCACTCTTGCGCAAATTAGATTATGAGGTATAAGGGAGTTATCATTTAGCTTTCACATTGTGTTTGTCACTACTTTTGGGCAAAAAGGAGGTGTAGCAAAAACTTGCACAAGCATTCATCTTGCTGCTCATTGGGCGAATAGTGGTCGCTCTGTTGTCTTGGTTGATGCTGATCGAAATCGATCAGCCACTGCATACGCCTCAAGAGGATTGCTTCCATTTGATGTTGTGCCCATGGAAGCGGCTGCAAAAGCAACAAGAAATGCAGAAATTGTCGTCACTGATGGTCAAGCTAGTAGCAATGAAGAGGAGCTAAAGAATTTAGTTGAAGGATCTGATTTTATTGTTCTCCCTACAACTGCACAAAGTAGATCCATAGAATTAACGGTGGAAATGTCATGCATGCTCAACAAGTTTGATATCCCTTACGCAGCACTGATTGTGAAGGCAGATGCGAGAAAGAAGGCTTCGATTCAAATTGCTAGGAATAGCTTGTGTGGTTTCGACATCCAAGTTCTTGACTCCGAAATTCCATTGTTGAATGCTTTTGAGAATGCTGAGACAGAGGGAGTCACTGTTGATCGGGCAGTGACGAAAAATGGGAGATCTGATCGGCGAAGAATGTCGGGATTTTTCGCCTATTCACAAGCTTGCCGTGAAATTGAATTGTTAATGCCGAAGCCAAAGGTCATTCCTATGCCCATTGGTTGGAATGTTTCACGTCTAGAAGATCGTGCTGCCTAATTGCAGCGATCTGGTTTTGCTCATAGGGGGCGTAAGGCCAATCCGAGCAACACGAGCCCCATCGTTGCTAACCAAAATCCTGGTACGACCGTTTGCTCTGCTGTTCCTCCTAGTTCGAAATGGTGGTGCAAGGGCGACATTCGGAACACCCGGCGCCCAACACCATCAGTGCCTTTGGTTGCTTTAAAGACCCACACTTGAATGATCACGGAGAGAGACTCCGCTAGGAACACCCCTCCCATCACGAGCAACGGCCAAAGACTGTTCGTGAGTAGGGCCACAGCAGTAAGAGCTCCTCCCATCGCCAGAGAGCCGGTGTCGCCCATAAATACTTTGGCTGGATTGCGGTTGTGTGCAAGAAAACCAACCCAACAGCCCGCCATCGCCATGCAAAACCCAGCAAGGCTTGGATCTCCGCTGTTTCCTCGCAGTGTGAGCTGAAGTGCCATTCCGGTGAACACCAGGGCACCGCAGCCGGCGGCAAGACCATCCAAGCCATCGGTGAGGTTGGTGGCGTTGCTTTCAGCTAAAAACACAAAGACCGCAAGTGGCCAAATCAACCAGCCCAAGGGAAGGGTGGTGCCAAACGGCAAGGCCACATCGCCACTGATCCATCCGCGCATTCCGGCCCAGATCAGAAAGATCACGGCCGCTAAGGCTTGGAGAATTAATTTTCCACGTGGCGATAAACCGGTGTTGGAGTGTTTGGTGAGACTGCGCCAATCATCAATTCCTCCCACCACCATGTAGGCGAGTGTGATGAAGGCCACGGCTAAAAGTTGTTCAGCGGGTTGACCGCTCCAGCTAATGAGGCCGCCTACGATCACGCCGACCGGCACCACCAGGAGTCCACCCATCGTTGGGGTTCCAGATTTGCTGAGATGGGCCTGAGGCCCCTCTTCTCGGATCACTTGCCCCAGCTTTAAGCCACGCAGCTTCGGCACCCCCCACCAGGTCACGATTGCAGCGATCAGCGTCGCAATCAGCAAGGGGAGGCTCAGCAGGCTGTTGGGGATCCAGCGGTCTGATGCAAATGCTGCTGCAACCACAACAACGGCAAGCAAACCCGCAGAGACTTTCCCCTCTAGGGGTGGAGGAATCTCTTGTGCTTCGTTCACGTCCCGTTCCTTTAACGGCTTAGGGCAGGGACCTTAAATCAATCTTCCCAATTCTCTTGAGTTTGCTCATCGGCAGCGTTGTAATCCTCTTTTTCGCCCATGAGAGCAGAGAGCTCTTCTTCTTCGACTGTGCTCACTTCAGCTGTGCTGGATTCCTCGTCTTCCACAAGGCGACCGCTTGTTTCCAACCAGCTCAGTAAATCGGGCTCTTCGCGCAGGGGCAGCACCGGTGCGAGTTCTTTCCGCCCATAACGCGTTAGAGCTGGATTGATGTTGTCGAGGGCGCTCAACTCAGACGACACTGTCCAGTTCCGTAATCGATCATCATAAGCCAATGCAGTCTTGAGGACGTCTTTTGGTCAAGGTGTGGCTGCTCCTCTCTGTGTGGGGCGGGGCTTTGTTCCTGAGTTTTGGCCTGTGGAAGTGGGGGCGCTTGCATCCAGATCCGCTGGTGGTGACCACGGTTCCAGTGCTTGCGCTGTTGTTTGTTCCTGCCTTTTTGATGGCGCTTTGGCTGTTTTGGCTTGCCCGGCTGACTCCTCAACCGCTTCAGCGGGCCGGCGGGAGTGGAGAATCAGTGCAATCTGATTCAGAGCAGGAGTCCACCTGATGGGACGCGCAACCAAGGTCGTTCTCGCCTATTCCGGTGGGGTGGACACCAGCGTCTGCATCCCCTACCTCAAGCAGGAATGGGGTGTGGAGGAGGTGATCACCTTCGCCGCTGATCTCGGTCAGGGCGATGAGCTGGAACCGATACGACTCAAAGCACTCAAGGCGGGAGCCAGTCAGTCTTTGGTTGGTGATCTGATTAAGCCTTTCATCGAGGAATTCGCTTTTCCTGCGATTCGCGCGAATGCTTTGTATGAGGGTCGCTACCCCCTCTCAACGGCCTTGGCGCGGCCCTTGATTGCCCGTCGTCTCGTGGAGGTGGCACGAGAGGTAGGAGCTGATGCGGTGGCGCATGGCTGCACCGGTAAGGGAAATGATCAGGTGCGTTTTGATGTGGCGATTGCATCGCTTGCACCCGATTTGAAGGTGTTAACCCCAGCGCGTGAATGGGGCATGAGCCGGGAGGAAACGATCGCTTATGGCGAGCGGTTTGGCATGCCATCTCCCGTGAGCAAAAAATCCCCTTATTCGATCGATCTCAACCTGCTCGGGCGCAGCATTGAAGCTGGTCCCTTGGAAGACCCGATGGTGGCGCCACCAGAAGAGGTCTTTGCGATGACCCGTTCCGTGGATCAAGCCCCTAACGATGCCGAAGAGATCGAGATCCAGTTTGAAGGCGGCAATCCTGTGGCAATGAATGGCAAACGGCTGGATCCCGTTGCGCTGATCCGGGAAGCCAACAACTTGGCAGGCACCCACGGAATTGGCCGTCTCGACATGATCGAGAACCGTGTGGTGGGAATTAAAAGTCGGGAGATTTACGAAACGCCTGGATTACTGCTCTTGATTCAGGCGCATCAGGAGTTGGAGAGTCTCACCCTGGCCGCCGATGTATTGCGGACCAAGCGACAGCTTGAGATGCAATGGGCAGATCTCGTGTATCAGGGCCTTTGGTTTGGCCCTCTCAAAGAGGCTCTTGATGGCTTTATGGATCGCACCCAGATCCATGTGAATGGAGTCGTGCGCCTGAAGCTTCACAAGGGCAATGCCACGGTTACGGGGAGAGCTTCCGCAGCCAACAGCTTGTACGTCCCCGAGATGGCCTCATACGGCAGCGAAGACAAGTTTGATCATCGTGCTGCTGAAGGCTTTATCTACGTTTG
The DNA here is from genome assembly GCF_014279775.1 of Synechococcus sp. PROS-9-1. Classification (NCBI taxonomy): domain Bacteria; kingdom Bacillati; phylum Cyanobacteriota; class Cyanophyceae; order Synechococcales; family Synechococcaceae; genus Synechococcus; species Synechococcus sp. PROS-9-1. Next base: position 2,255,674 of record NZ_CP047961.1, on the reverse strand, counting down.
GGGCTTACCCACACGCTTGTGGGCGGCCAAGCATCGGCGTTGAGTTCAGGCGGCGATGTTGTTCCTCTGCCCTTGTCGATCGGTTCGCAAGGCCAGAGGAACAATCTCGGCTTCCGGCGGAGCTGCCATTAAGTGCTGAGCCTGGGCTAACAACCGATAGCGCTCCAAGAGCGGTTCCAATCTCTGTTGGAATTTGCGTTCAAAGAGGTCGGGAAGTTCGCTGAGCAGCGTTTCGTAGTCCCTGACCTGCTGTTCAAGTTCATTCACCCTGGCTCTCAGTGCTTCGACGTCGCCACTGGGGGGTCGAGCGGCTTTCCAGACCGGGGGGGGGGGAGCAATAGCTGGGGTCCTGATCGGCCATGGGCGGACCTTATCGCCCGTCCATGGCTTGCACAATGGCGACTAGGCAGGAGTAGCAGCTTCAGGTTCGGCTGGTGCTTCTGTTCCAGGTGCGACGCGAGGAGCAGGCAACGGACCTTCTTGTTTCACGGTCAGATAGCGAATCACATCTTCACTGAGACGCATTGCTTTTTCGATCACGCCCACTTGTTGGCCATCACCGTTGTGGCTCAGCTGCACGTAGATGCCTTCCTTATGCTTGGCGATCGGATAGGCCAGACGACGCTTGCCTTTCATTTGGTTGTCGAGAACCTCGGCACCCGTTTCAGTCAAGATGTCGCGGTACTTGGTCACGTGAGACTCAACTTCCTCTTCCGGAATGTCCGGACGGAGGATGTACATGGTCTCGTAATAAGGCTGTTGGGTCATGGAGACAGATCCGACGGGGACTGAAGGCTCAGTGAATGAGCGACGGATCTACCACCATATCGCCTGGTGTTATGGAGCTCAGTACAACTGCATGCGAACCGCTTGACTTAGACCCGGTAGGTCGGGCTCACGACCTCGAGAACACTCGATTAGGGCAAAGATCACGACCGCCAGAACACCCACCACCACAGTGCTGGAAAGGGTGCGCATCATCAGTCCGCCACCGATGGGCAGGATGGCGAACGCATAGCTAATGATCACCACCACGATGTCAACCAACAGTGCTTGCAAGGTGTTGAAGCGAATGAAGTAAGGAACGTTTGGATTCCTCACCACCGCCAAGAACAGCAAGAAAAACACCAGAAGGTTCCCCAGACCGAAAGGAATCCCCCGTTCCAAAATGAACAGAGGCAAGGCCGGCAGGGTCAGCCACTGCAACACAGGGAACTGAATCAGCAGATGTTGGCCGATGGGGATGGCATCGCTCCACGGCAAGACATAAACCAACAAACCAAGCAGGCGCTGCCAGATGGGGATGGGCACAGGTTGAAGCGGGTGAATGCTTTCAGGCTAGGTGGCGTTTACGGATGGCTCAGGTTTTTGAGTGCTGCTTCCCGCATCGCTTCCACCGGAACCTCATCCATGCCGCTCCAACAGCGGAGAGCAGCGGCCCCTTGCTGCACAAGCATCTCTAGGCCGTCATAGGTGCGGCAGCCCAACGCCTCCCCGCGTTGCAGCCATGGCGTGGGCCGAGGTGTGTAGATGAGGTCGTAGAGCACGGTGTGAGCGGTGAGGTTGTTCCAGATGTCCACGCCGAGCGGCAGAACGGGACCTTGATCAGGCTGATGGCTGCTCATGCCAATGGGGGTGGTGTTGACCACTAGATCCGCTTGCTTAATTCGGGTTTGAAGTTGTGGGTCGTTGTCCAAAAGAGGGAGTAACTGAACACTGTTGGCAGGTCTTCCTTGCTGGAGATCGCTGCAAAACGGTTGGAGTGTTTCAGCCCGACGCCCCACGATTGTGATTTCGCTTGGGTTTAAATCTTGCAAACCCGCTACAACCGCTCGGGCGCTGCCACCACAACCCAACACCACAGTTCGCGTTCCGTTCCAGTCCCCGTTGTTGTGTAGGAGCGGGGCCAAAAAGCCCTCTACATCGGTGTTATGTCCTTGCCAGCCACCATTGGGCAATGGAATCATGGTGTTAACGGCCCCGAGCCGTTGAGCCAGCGGACTGAGTTCGTCACAGAGCAGGGAGACGGCCTGTTTATGCGGGATGGTGACGTTGAGGCCACGGCAGCCCACGGCCTCCAGCCCCTTGAGCACGGTGGCGAGATTATTAGCGTTGCAGGGCAGTGCCAGGAAGCTCCAGTCGAGCCCCATCGCCTTCAGGGCTGCGTTTTGCATCACCGGTGAGAGTGAGTGGCTCACTGGTTGTCCCAACAGTGCGACCAGTGCTGTGGTTCCGCTGATCATTCCTTTGTTTGGCAGTCCGTGACCAGCCTGCCGTTCGGGCTGTTCGGGAACCACACCTCGCCTCTTGGTGATGTCTCTGACGAAGATGCACAAGTTCTAGTCACACTTTTTCAAGGGATAGGAGGGCACTGATGGGCAAGGTTGTCGGCATTGATTTAGGTACCACCAACAGTTGTGTCTCGGTGATGGAGGGCGGCAAGCCCACCGTGATCGCCAATGCTGAGGGCTTCCGCACCACTCCATCGGTGGTGGCCTATACAAAAAATCAGGATCAGCTGGTCGGTCAGATCGCGAAGCGTCAAGCGGTGATGAACACCGACAACACGTTTTATTCCGTCAAACGTTTCATCGGACGCCGCGTTGATGAAGTGAATGATGAATCCAAAGAGGTGAGTTATTCCGTCGAGAAGTCGGGTTCCAACGTCAAAGTTAAGTGTCCCGTTCTCGACAAGCAGTTCGCCCCTGAAGAGGTGAGTGCACAGGTGCTGCGCAAGCTGGCCGAAGATGCCGGTAAGTATCTCGGGGAAACCGTGACCCAAGCGGTCATTACCGTTCCCGCTTACTTCAACGATTCCCAGCGCCAGGCCACCAAAGACGCCGGCAAGATCGCCGGCCTGGAAGTGCTGCGCATCATTAATGAGCCAACGGCTGCGGCATTGGCTTACGGCCTCGATAAAAAAAGCAACGAACGCATCCTCGTGTTCGACCTTGGCGGCGGCACCTTTGATGTGTCGGTGCTCGAAGTTGGAGATGGTGTTTTTGAAGTGCTCTCCACCTCTGGTGATACGCACCTTGGTGGTGATGATTTCGACAAGGTGATTGTCGACCACCTCGCCAACAGTTTCAAATCCAACGAAGGCATCGATCTACGTCAGGACAAGCAGGCTCTGCAGCGTCTGACAGAAGCTGCTGAGAAGGCGAAAATTGAGCTGTCGAGTGCGACCCAGAGCGAAATTAATTTGCCCTTCATTACGGCGACCCCGGAAGGTCCAAAGCATCTCGATCTCACGCTGACGCGCGGCAAGTTTGAAGAGCTGGCTTCCACCTTGATCGATCGTTGTCGCATCCCGGTTGAGCAGGCTCTGAAAGATGCAAAGCTCTCATCCAGTGAGCTTGACGAGATTGTGATGGTGGGTGGCTCCACCCGGATCCCGGCTGTGCTCGAGCTCGTGAAGCGCACCACCGGCAAGGACCCCAACCAGACCGTGAACCCTGATGAGGTGGTGGCGATCGGAGCCGCTATTCAAGGCGGTGTGTTGGCTGGTGAAGTCAAGGACATTCTGCTGCTGGATGTCACACCCCTCTCCCTAGGCGTCGAGACGCTTGGTGGGGTGATGACGAAAATGATCACGAGGAACACCACCGTTCCAACCAAAAAAGCAGAGACTTACTCCACTGCGGTTGATGGTCAAACCAATGTTGAGATTCACGTGCTCCAGGGTGAGCGCGAGATGGCCTCAGATAACAAGAGTCTTGGCACCTTCCGTCTCGATGGCATCCCCGCTGCCCCTCGCGGTGTGCCCCAGATTGAAGTCACCTTCGATATCGACGCCAACGGCATCCTGAGCGTGACTGCGAAGGACAAAGGCAGCGGCAAAGAGCAGTCGATCTCGATCACTGGAGCCTCCACCCTCTCTGACAATGAAGTTGAGAAGATGGTGAAGGATGCCGAGAGCAATGCCAGTGCTGATAAGGAGAAGCGCGAGAAAATTGACCTGAAGAATCAGGCTGAAACTCTCGCGTACCAGGCTGAAAAGCAATTGGCTGAACTCGGTGACAAGGTTGATGCTGAGGCCAAGACCAAGGTTGAAGAGAAGGCCACCAAACTCAAGGAAGCGACTGAAAAAGAGGACTTTGAGTCGATGAAGACTCTTCTTGAGGAGCTACAGCAGGAGCTTTATACCGTTGGTGCATCTGTTTACCAACAGGCTGGTGCGGAAGCAGCAGCTTCTGGTGACGATGGTGCGGCAGCTAGTAACTCTGGCGATGGATCTAGCAATGCTGATGATGTCATCGATGCTGAATTCACAGAAACCAAGTAATTCAAGCCTTGGTTTTTGATTCAATCAGACTATAAAAAAAGGGGACATTGGTCCCCCTTTTTTATGCCTTCATTCCGCGTATTGCTGTTACTCCTTAATCGTATTCGCCGCTGCCTTGGCTTGAACGATCACCTCTGGGGGAAGGGAGACGTAGCCCAGCTCGGGTGCTTTCGCCTGTGATACCTCAGACAACATGTAATCGAACGTTGATTTGAGTACGGCCGTGTTGCTGCCGTTGCCGTTGGCGTAGGCAAGCACCCAAGTGAAGGTCACGATGGGATAGCCCTCCATAGGGTTGGCATTGCTACCGATGAGATTGGGTCCGAGGTCGATCGAACCCAAGGCTTTGCTTGCCGAGGCATTAGTGGGTACCACCTGTTGTCCTGAGCCGTTTTGAACAGCCGCCGCCTGTAGATCACCTTTGACGTAGGCCAGCTCGACATAGCCAATCCCGCCATCGATCTGGGTGAGTTGGGCGGCGACACCCTCGTTGCCTTTGGCACCCACACCTGTAGGCCATTGCACGGATTTACTGGCGCCTACAGCGTTGTTCCATTCCGGACTGATGGCAGAGAGATGCTTAGTGAAGTTGTAGGTGGTGCCAGAGCCATCAGAGCGATGCACCACCTTGATTCTTTTGGCTTCACAGCCCAACTCGCTGTAATCACGAATGGTGCCTAGAAAGATTCCAGCAAGTTGGGCTCGCGTGAGCTTCAATTCACAGCCTGGATTGTGGTACGCCACCGCAATGGCGCCGGCTGTCATCGGAACCTGCACAACGCCGCGATTCACTTTGTCAATGGCCTCTGCTTGCATGGGCTTGTCAGAAGCCCCGAAATCAACGGTGCCTGCAGTGAATTGACGGACTCCTGCACCTGATCCAACGGATTGGTAATTGACCTGAATGCCTTGGGGCGCCAGATCCTGGAACCAGCGTTGGTAAATCGCAGCTGGGAATGAAGCCCCTGCTGCTGCTAGACGGCCTTGTTGTTTGCTCGTTCCCTGATCGCTCGACGAGCAGGCAGCAAGACTGAAAGCGGCAGCAATGCCGATGAATGCAGTGCTGGAGCGGTTCAAAAAACGGCGAGGCATTAGGTCGAATGGGCGTTTTACTTGCATGTCAGCTCTCTATCTGAGGTGTCAAAGACCAATAAAAATTGAGTGAAGACAAGGTCAGGGGGCTTGAATCTTTGTTGTATTCATCATTTGCTGACCAACCCAGTCTGCAGTAGCAGGTGTCAAAAGAACTCCGTTTCGATAATGACCGCTGGCCAGAATCAAGCCTGGTTCCAACACCTCAAGCAATGGAGCTGGCCGTCCAGAGGGTCTGGCCCTTAGGCCGTGCCATTGATCGACGACCTCGGCCTGCTGCAGCCAGTTCGGTGCCAGGCCATCCAATCGGCGCATGATCGAAGCCTCCTCAGCAGAAGGTTCCTCACCTGGTTCCAGGGTTGCTCCAAGCCAGAGCCTGTCGCTTCCATGGCGAATCAGATTGACTCCGTTGCAGACCAGCACTGCTGGCCAATGATCCCAGGACTGGGCCGGGGCCGTCACTTGAAGATCCAGCACCTGGCCTAGAACCGCTTCCATCGGAAATTCGTGCCCAAGCGGTTGCAGCAACAGCGCACTGGCCAAGGCTGTGCAGATCACAACAAAGTGGCAGTGAGTGTTGTGTCCTGTGTCCAGTTCCAGGCGCCAGCGGTCTCCGTCACCAGGATTCGGTCGATGGAGTTGGGTCACGCGAGCAGGTATCAGACACACCTGTTGTGTTTTGAGGCTGCGTCTTAGTGCCCGTTGCAGGGCCAGGGGATCAATCCGGCCGTCGTTTTGGGAAAGTAAGCCTCCATGCCCAGGATTGGGCCAGGGAAGTGGATCAGATGTTTGCTGGAACGCTGTGCTCTCTGCGCTGAAGCTTTCGAGTCCAAGCTCGCTGCGTTGCTTGGCAAGGCTCTGCATGCGTTCTGATTCCAAGGGGCTAGAAGCCAGCTGGATCAGTGGAGTGTCGAGCTGCAGGGGCGTATCGGGATGGTTCAGCCTCTCCACCCATTGAGGCCAAAGTTCCATGCTGCGTTGTCGCAGACGCCAAGCCCGTCCGCTGGATCGACGAAACACGTTCCCCATCAAGACGCCAAGGGACGCAGTGGTGCCATTGATGGCTTGGATACGGCTGATGCTGCGCTGAATCGGCGCGTCTAATGACGGATCGATCAACGTGACGTTGTGTCCTTGACGGGCCAGATGCCAAGCCGTGCCGGCGCCGACGGCACCAGCACCAATCACGGCAATCGAGGTAATCAGCTCAGAGCTTCGGCGGGAATGACGCGAGCGTAATTTGCAAAACCCGTTGCAACGGATGTGTAGGCCTTTTGCAAGCGTGTTCCTTCTTGGAGACGAGCTGCCTCATCCACGTCAGCGAGAGCTTCTTTGAGCTTGGTTGCCAGTTTGTTGGCTTCGGCGCGATCGTTTGGAAGGAGGCGTTGGTTGATGTACAACATCTCGCGACCGACCTCTTGCATGGGTCCGTGAATCAGGTTGCGGGTGAAGGTCCAATCGCGCTGATTGACGAGGACTGCCAGGTCTGGGAGGCGTTCCTGGGCCTGCGTGAATCCCTCAGCCTGCCTGCGGATCACCGCCATGTCTTCAGGGCTAATCGTTGGGGGCTTGGCATTGCCATTACCGCTGCAGGCCGCGAGGCCGAAGCACAGGCACACGCAGAGGCAAAACGCAGCGAGGCGACGTAGGGCGCTCAGCATGGGGAAAGGGTGATAGTGGAGGATGCGAGTTTACCTGCGTGATCTCGATCCCTGGGCACGCAGTGCCAAGAGAGAATGAACTTGTGAATGTCTGCTGAGCGTGAACGGGTCAACGGTCATCCTTCAACTGATCTGTCCTGATCGGTCAGCACTCGTGAGTGAGCTGGCTGGATGGGTGGCGGCCAATGGCGGCAATATTCGTCACGCTGACCATCACACCGACTCGGGTGCAGGGTTGTTTTTAAGTCGGATTGAGTGGGAGCTTGATGGCTTCGGATTGCCTCGGCATGCGATTGAGCCAGCGGTTCGTGCCCTCGCAGAGCGGCTCGGTGGTGAGGCACAGCTTCACTTCTCCGATGAGTTGCCCCGTGTTGCGATCTTTGTGAGTAAGCAGAGCCACTGTTTGCTGGATTTGCTCTGGCGCTCTCGCAGTGGTGAATTGCCGATGGAGGTTGCTTTGGTGATCTCCAATCATCCCGATTTGGAACCACTCTGTGGTGACTTTGGGGGGCGATTTGTTCATGTACCGGTCACGCCCGCAACCAAGCGAGACGCTGAGGCCCGCATTCTTGACCTCCTTGAAGAGCAGGGCATTGAGCTCGCGGTGTTGGCGAAATATATGCAGGTGCTGAGTGGCGACTTTTTAAAGCGCTTCCCCCAGGTGATCAATATCCATCACTCGTTTTTACCGGCGTTTAAAGGCGCTCAGCCGTATCACCGCGCCTGGGATCGTGGCGTGAAACTGATTGGTGCCACGGCGCATTACGTCACGGAACAGTTGGATGATGGTCCGATTATTGAGCAGGCCACCCTTCCTGTGAGTCACCGCGATGAGGTGGAGGATTTGATCCGCAAGGGTCGGGATACGGAGCGGTTGGCCTTGGCCCGGGCTCTGAGGTTGCATCTCTGCCGTCAGGTCATGGTGTATCGCGGCCGTACGGCGGTGTTCGCGTGATCCAGCGAATCGATGCGTTCCGGCCGCTTGAAGCGTCGCGTTGGGGTTGGCGATGTTTCCAGATTGGCTTGTTTTTCCTGCCCTCTTCGGCGCTGCTGGCCAGCCTGTTGTTGTTTCCCTCTCTGCTGATGAGCAGTTGGAGGAGTGAGCGTCCGTTTTGGCGTGACCCTTGGAATGCGCCCCTGTTTTTGGCGTCGTTTTTAATGGTGATCGGATGCTTTGGCTCCTATTCCGGATCCCTCGCCTGGGTGGGCATGGGGAACTGGTTGCCTTTCTTTTGGGCGTTTTGGGGCTTTCAGCCCTATGTCAGCTCGGCTGAGGCACGTCGTCGCTCTGCGCTTTGGTTGGTGGCGGGTAGCTTCCCAGTGGTGTTGACGGGTTTGGGACAACTGTGGTGGGGCTGGCAAGGCCCCTGGCAAGTCCTGGGTGGATTGATTATTTGGTTCATGACCCCTGGTGGCAAACCAGAGGGACGTCTGTCGGGACTGTTTGATTACGCCAATATCGCCGCGGCCTGGTTGGCACTGGTTTGGCCGTTGGCGTTGGCAGCTCTGATTCAACCGGGCCTGAGCAAGCTGCGGCGGGGTGTTGTTCTGGGCTTGGTGGTCGCTTTTGTGACGGCCCTCGTGCTTACGGAGTCGCGGAATGGCTGGGGCTCCTTGGTGCTGGTGCTACCGATTGTGTTGGGTCCGATCAGCTGGCCCTGGCTTGTTCCGCTGTTGGCTGTTGGTCTGGGGTTGGTGATTGTGTCTGTTGTGCCTGGGGTGCCGTTGTTGATTCAGGCCCCCGTGCGGTCGCTGGTGCCAGAGGGGATCTGGGGCCGGCTCAGTGATAGCCAGCACGCTGGCGAGCGTGCTCTTGCATCGACGCGCTTAAGTCAGTGGGGTGTGGCGGTTCAGTTGATTGCTGAGAGGCCGTGGCTGGGGTGGGGGGCAGCGGCTTTTTCGGTGATTTATCCGCTCAGAACAGGGAAATGGCATGGCCATGCGCACAACCTTCCCCTGGAACTGGGCATTGCCCATGGCTTACCGGTGGCGGCTTTGGTGGCGACGCTTGTGCTGGCCTTGTTGATCGTGGCGCTCCGTCGGGGGCTCACACGGTTGTTTGATCGTGCTTGGTGGGCAGCAGTGCTCACCTTGATGGTGTTGCACGGCACCGATCTGCCGTTTTTTGATAGCCGCGTGAATATTGCTGGCTGGATTTTGTTGGCGGGACTGCGCTGTTTGCTCAGACCGAGTCAGGAGGGGTGTCAGAAGGGGTGTCAGGAGCGTTCTCTGGACTCAGAGCTTGGCGTTGATGCTTGAGAAGCGTGTCGCTGGGCAGGGGACCATCAAGATGGCACCAAGGAAGAATGTGGTTGTCTGACCAGGTTTCATGCACGACTTCCTCCCAGGCGGGAGGGCGGGGCAATGGCACTCCGGCAGAGCTAGCGGGTTGTAATTCTTCCGCCCGTGCTGCGCGATAAGCCTTTTTCCAGCCGCCAAGACTCTCTTGAGAGCCCCTCACCGCGGCGATCACTGGAGCGAGTCGACGATCACTGCGGGAGAGCAGGGCTTGGATCACGCTCCAGCCGTAGCTCTCAGGTCGCAGTTCCACACCCTTTGGTTTGAGCCGTTTGGCGAGACGTTTGAGACGTTTGTCAGCCTCTGGCCTGACCCCTTGCCACTGAAATGGTGTGTGGGCTTTTGGAACGAAAGTGCTCACTCCCAAGGTGAAGCGCAGGCCTGGAGTTTGTTTTTTTAGATCCAGAAGTAGGTCGGCGGTGGCCTCGATGTCCTCGTCTTGCTCCGTGGGGAGTCCCACCATTCCGTAGAGCTTGAGGCTTTTCAGTCCACCTTCTTTTGCATACCAGGCGGCGGCGCTGATTTCCTCGCGGCTGAGTTTCTTATTCACGACGCGTCTCATCCGATCACTTCCGCTCTCGATGGCGATCGTCACCGACTTGCTACCGCGGCGACTCAAGGTTCCAGCTAATTGAGGAGTCACGGTGGCAGCTCGTACGGAGCTGACACTCACGCGCAAGTCATCAAAGCGGTCTTGGTCCAGCCACTGCAGCAAATCGCTGAATTGGGGATGTTGGGTCACCGAGGCACCCAGTAAGCCGAGACGACGGGTTGCCTTAAGCCCTTTCTCGACCGCAGGAATCAGGCCGTCATCAAGAGATGGGGTTCGGAAGGGCAAGGTGAGATAACTCGCCAAGCAGAAGCGACACAGTTCTGGGCAGCTGCGCACCACCTCCACCATGTGAATGTCGGGCCAGGCGGCTTCCGGGGTGATCACCGTGGAGTGACTCAGGCTGTTGCCCCTCCAGGTTTGTTTTGCGATTCGCTCAGGTAGATCTGCCTCTCTGGGTTTGATGCCCAGAAAGGCACCATCGGCACTGAACTGCGGAGCATGCAGATCGGGTACGTAGATGCCAGGGATTTGCGCTAGATAACGAAGGCGTTTCTGACGGGGTTCGTCCCGCACCTGTTGCAGGGCGTCGATGAAGGCGGGCAGCAGTTCTTCTCCATCCCCCAGGAGTACGACATCAAAAAATGGAGCGAGCGGTTCGGGGTTGGCCGTCAGAACGGGACCTCCACCGAACACGATTGGATCCTGATCACCCCGTTCATGACTCCAGAGGGGAATGCGTTGTTGTTCCAGGAGATCCAACAGAACAGGTCCATCAAGTTCCCAGCTCAGGGATAGGCCAAAGAGATCACAGCGACGGTGTTGAGGATCCCCTTGATCTGTAAAAAGCCGCCTCACATCGAGATCGGAGCGCATGGCCAAGCTGGCCCATACGAGTTGGTAGCCAAGGCTGGTGATGCCCACGGTGTAGGTGCTGGGGAAGGCCAGCACTGTTTTCAGTGCACCTACCTCGGCTACAGCTGGTTCAAACAGGAGGGTTTCGCGGTTCAGCAGAGCCCGTGCATCACGGTTTCATCCTGCAGGATCAACGGAGCAGGCAAAGCAATGGTTCGCTTTCCAAAGCGATTCGCAAAGACATTTTGATGGCTTATTTGGGCAGAGACGCTTATTGAGGATTGCTGTCTTGGGGGTCAGGTTCGTCGGGTTCGGATTGGGGCTTGGGTGGTTGAAAGGCCCGACGTACATTTTCGGCTTGGAGGTGAGCTTCCTCCAGCAACTCAAGCCCCATCTGTCGTTCGTAGATCGAGCGGTGATCAAACAGGCGTGCGATCAGAAAACTCACTAAGCAGGCCACCAGAATTGGTTTTAAGACCAGCAAATCCTTGGTTAGCGCGAAGGCCAAAAACATGGCCGTAATCGGTGTGCGTGAACAACTGGCCACGAAGGCTCCCATCCCCGCAAAGACATAGGTGCTCGGTACGTGGCCGGTGAGAGCTTCCACCCAAATCCCACAGGCGAGGCCGATGGCACCGCCCAGGGTGAGCATTGGGAAAAACAAGCCTCCGGGTGCACCAGACGCTGCTGCTAATCCCGTACTGAAAAACAGCACGACAAAAGTGCCGAGCGCCATTGGAATATCAGCTTTCCCATCACCGATGAGGTCTTGCAGGCCTTCTAGGTTGTGAAATGCAGAGGGGAGACATGCATACACCCCACCTAGCAGTGCTCCGCTGATCACCATGCGCAGAACGAGGCGGTCACCGAACCAACGATGCCCTTGTTTCTGCATGGCGATGACGTAGCGGCAATACAGCTCGGCCAAGACACCCACAACAACGCCCAGTCCGAGGAGGTATCCCAGATCTATTGGTAAAAAACTCACCAGTGGTTCGTATTCCTTCTCCAGCTGAAAGCCAAGGCCAGTGGTCAGCCCGCCGCCACTCGTGCTTAAACCCGCGAGCCCCAACACATCCGCCCAGGCATCTGCCAAAAAGGTGGTGACGATCACCAGCAGCATTACGACTGGCCTTACGGAGTGCAGTAATTCCTCAATGGCGTAAAAAAATCCGCCAATCGGAGCGTGAAACACAGCCGCAATCCCTGCTCCACCGCCCGCGGCGACGATCACGCGACGGAATGCCGCAGGTGCTCTTAGCCAACGGGCGAGTTGCCAGGCCACCGATCCCCCCATCTGAACAGCGGGACCTTCTGGCCCGAGGGGGAAACCACTGCCGATGGCGACAATTCCGGCAATCAGCTTGACCAAGCCCACCTTGAGACCCATCGGGACGGCCCGATGTTTCAGGAATCCCATGATGTGGGTGATTCCGGATCCACCTGCTGATGGTGCCAGCCGAGACACCAGCAATCCAGACACCAAACCACCTGTTGCGCCTAAGCCAGGCAGAACGGCCCAAGCAGGAAGGTCTGCCAGCAATTCCAGGCGCCAGGCACCTAAAACTTTGATGCCCAACTTGAACAACACTCCGGTGAGGGCTGCGCCAAGCCCCGTGAACATCAAGGCGAGCACAACAACCAGCCAGCGGCGTTCCAGCAGTCGGCGAATGCTCAGACTCGAACCGGATGGATCTTGTTTTTCTTTTAGGTCGCTAGCTGAAGTCATGGCTTTGAGCGGACGCCGTTCAGGCGCCGGCCATGACCTCCGCTTGTTCCGTAGCGCTCAGCACTCGGCCCTGTTCTACAAAGTTATCGATCTGGTCGAAGTTGAGATAGCGGTATAGCTCTGCGGACAGTGGGTCGATCTTTTCAGCGGCGATCCTTTGGTATTCATCGGGTGTGGGAATGCGCCCGAGCAAGGCGCAAACAGCGGCTAATTCGGCGCTGCCCAGGAAGACCTGTGCTCCTTTGCCAAGCCGGTTGTTGAAGTTGCGGGTGCTCGTGGAGAACACGGTTGTGTTGTCATCCACCCGGGCTTGATTGCCCATGCAGAGCGAGCAGCCTGGCATTTCCATTCGGCTCCCGGCCGCTTCAAACGTGGCGTAGTAGCCCTCTTGCTTGAGCATGTCCTCGTCCATGCGTGTGGGCGGGCAAACCCAGAGCCTTGCAGCGATGTCGCCGGCCTCTTCGAGAACTTTGGCCGCGGCGCGGTAGTGGCCGATGTTGGTCATGCAAGAGCCGATGAACACCTCTTGAACGGCTTCTCCAGCCACTTCGCTGAGCAGTTTCACGTTGTCGGGATCGTTCGGGCAGGCGAGAACGGGTTCGGTGAGCTCATCGAGATTGATCTCAATCACTTCGGCGTATTGAGCGTCGTTATCCGCTTGAAGGAGTTGGGGGTTGGCCAGCCAGTCCTCCATTACCTTGATCCGTCGCGCCAGGGTGCGGGCATCGCTGTAGCCGCGCGCAATCATGTTTTTGAGCAGCGCCACATTGCTGCTCAGGTATTCACCCACTGTGGCCTCGGACAATTTGATGGTGCAGCCTGCGCAAGAGCGTTCTGCCGTGGCGTCCGTGAGCTCGAAGGCTTGCTCCAGCTTGAGATCTGGCAACCCTTCAATTTCCATGATCCGGCCATTGAAGACGTTTTTCTTGTTGGCCTTTTCCACGGTGAGCAGGCCCCTTTGGATCGCGACCCAGGGGATCGCATTCACGACATCGCGGAGAGTGACCCCCGACTGAAGAGAGCCGCTGAACCGGACCAAGACCGATTCGGGCATGTCGAGAGGCATGGCGCCGATGGCGGCAGCAAAGGCCACAACGCCAGAGCCTCCTGGAAAAGAAATACCGAGCGGGAACCGGGTGTGGCTGTCACCCCCTGTGCCCACGGTGTCGGGCAAGAGCATGCGATTGAGCCAGCTGTGGATGATGCCGTCACCGGGGCGAAGGGCTACCCCGCCGCGTTGGGCAAAGAAATCAGGTAGATCCTTCTGGGTCTGCAGGTCCACGGGTTTGGGGTAAGCGGCGGTGTGGCAGAAGCTCTGCATCACCAAATCAGCGGAAAAGCCCAGGCAGGCCAACTCCTTCATTTCGTCCCGGGTCATGGGCCCGGTGGTGTCTTGACTGCCAACGGTGGTCATCAGCGGTTCACAGCTTGTGCCGGGACGGACGCCAGGAAGACCACAGGCTTTGCCCACCATCTTTTGGGCCAAGGTGAAGCCTTTGCCAGTGTCGGCAGGAGCGCTAGGCCGGATGAACGTTTCAGAAGGGGCGAGTCCAAGTTGGCTGCGCACCTTGTCGGTGAGAGCGCGGCCAATCATGAGTGGGATGCGACCTCCAGCACGAACTTCGTCGCTGATCGTGCTCGGCTTGAGTTCAAAACGACTGATCACCGTGCCATCGCGTTCGATCGTGCCGGCGTAAGGGCGAATCGTGATCACATCACCGGTGTTCAGATCGCTGACATCGCACTCAATCGGTAAGGCGCCTGAATCTTCCGCTGTGTTGAAAAAGATGGGTGCAATCTTGCCGCCAATGATCACCCCGCCAGCGCGCTTGTTGGGAACATGGGGGATGTCATTGCCGGTATGCCACAGCACGGAGTTGATGGCGCTTTTCCGAGAGCTTCCGGTGCCGACCACATCACCCACATAGGCCACGGGATGACCTTTTTTCTTGAGGGTTTCGATGGTGTTGAGTCCCTCTGGATCACGGGTTTCCAACATCGCCAGGGCGTGCAAGGGGATGTCTGGACGTGTGGTCGCGTGGGTGGCTGGTGAGAGGTCGTCGGTGTTGGTCTCCCCGTCCACCTTGAACACGGTGACAGTGATCTCTTTGGCAAGCGGATCTCGCCGGGTAAACCATTCCGCTGCAGCCCAGCTGTCCACCACCTGTTGGGCGAAACGGTTGCTGGCTGCCAGCTCCATGACGTCATTGAAAGCGTCGTAGACCAAGAGGGTGCGGCTCAGGCCTTGAACGGCACAGCTCGCAAGCGTCTCGTCGGGATGCTTGAGCAGCTCGATCAGTGCAGCGACGTTGTATCCACCCACCATGGTGCCGAGCAGTTGCACTGCCTCCAAAGGGGCCACCAATGGGCTGGATGCATTGCCTTGGGCCACGGCACTTAACCAGGTTGCTTTGACATAGGCCGCTTCATCGACGCCGGGTGGAATGCGTTCGTTCAGCAGCTGCAGCAAGGTCTGCTCGTCCCCAGCCGGTGGCTGTTGAAGAAGTTCCGTGAGGGCCTTGGTCTGAGCGGCATCAAGAGGAAGCGGTGGGATGCCCTTGTCTTCCCGTCCCTTGGCGTTCTCGCGATAGGTGCTCAGCATCGGTTTTGGCGGCGCAAACAGCGATACACACCATTGTTGTTGGTCAGCGTTCCACCCTGTTGTTTGTTGCGGTGGATCGGCTTGCGTAATCTGAACTGAATTTCAGGCCAAGGCATGACCACCACCCACGATCTCCATGTGGTGGACACGCGACCACTGATCCCTCCGGCTCTGTTGCATCGCGATCTGCCAATTGATCCAACGGCTTTAGAGACAGTGGTGACGGCTCGCAGCCGCATTCAAGCCATCCTGAGTGGCTTGGACCGCCGACTGCTGGTGATTGTTGGTCCCTGCTCTGTGCATGACGTGGATGCGGCTCGCGACTACGCCCGTCGGTTGGCGCCTTTGAGGGAGCGTCATGCCGCTGAGCTGGAGATTGTGATGCGGGTGTATTTCGAAAAACCCCGTACCACCGTGGGATGGAAGGGGTTGATTAACGATCCCCATCTCGATGGCTCTTACGACATCAATACGGGGCTACGGATGGCCCGTTCCCTGTTGCTTGATTTGGCGCGAGAAGGAATGCCCACAGCAACAGAGCTGTTAGATCCTGTTGTCCCTCAATACATCGCGGATCTCATCAGCTGGACAGCGATTGGTGCACGCACCACTGAAAGCCAGACCCATCGTGAAATGGCCTCAGGCTTGTCGATGCCCATTGGCTACAAGAACAGCACCGATGGCAGCGCCACGATTGCAATTAATGCAATGCAGGCTGCAGCCAAGCCCCATCATTTTCTGGGTATCAATCGTGAGGGCCATGCTTCGATCGTTAGTACCTCTGGAAACCCAAATGGGCACTTGGTTTTGCGTGGCGGAAATCGTGGAACCAACTACCACCTGGAGGCGATTCAGGAGTCAGCTGACGAACTGACGGGTGCTGGTCTGCCGGATCGCTTGATGGTGGACTGCAGCCATGCCAATTCGAGTAAAGACTTTCGCCGTCAGAGCGAGGTTTTACGGGCAGTTGCCTCTCAGGTTGATCAGAAGTCAGACCATGTCATGGGAGTCATGATTGAAAGCCACCTTGTGGAAGGCAATCAAAAGCTGTCTGCGGACAAGAGCTCTCTGACCTATGGGCAGAGCGTGACAGATGCTTGCATCAGTCTTGAAACCACTGCTGAATTGCTTGCAGAGCTCGCTGCTTCCGTTGCTCGGGCAAGGTTCAACTAAAACTCCGTTCTTGTGGCGTTGATCAGGCCGTCATCCAGGTCCAACTCAAGGCCACTCCAAGGGGTACGGTCAGGTTGTCGATTCCCAATACGCTCAGTTGTTCGAGCCCTACAGCAAGCGTGCAGACGGCTAAGAGCCGAAATGGGGTGAGTTGACTTTGGGTGATTAGCACTAAAGCGAGCAACACCCCAGCACTGGTGATGGCCATCGTCGTTGTTCCGACGATCGACTTGCGCTGGTCCAAGATCGTCCAGTTTGGGGAACGAACGGCGCGCCCAACCAGACCTGCTAGGCCATCCCCGAAGGCCATCACCAGCGCTCCGGCACAGGCAGCAGCAGGATTGTCAGCCCAAAACAGGATCAGAAGCAAACAGATCGCGACGCCATAGGCAACGGTCCCGTAACTGTTTCGCCCTACATCTTCCACCGCAGGTAGCAAGTTCCAGCGGTGATTGATGAAGGCGATCAGGGTGACCACCACAGCACAAGGAACCGCGATGGAGGCAGGAACGTGGAGAACCCAGGCGAGTGGCAGAACCGGTCCAATGCCGATATGAACAATCTTTCGACTCAACTCGCGTTGGTGGGGCCAGCGTTGACGGCAGGCCAGAGCGCTGCCGAGAACACCAGCCATCCACAGGGCGATGAGCAACAGAGATGGCAGGGGCAAGTACGACTCAGGCAGCCTGCTGATGATTGGTCATCGTGCGCAATTTCAAAATGGCTTTGGATTCGAGTTGGCGTACCCGTTCCCGCGACACATTGATTTGACGACCAATTTCGGCAAGGGTGAGAGGCTCTTCTCCACCGAGGCCAAACCGTAAACGCAGGATTTTTTGTTCGCGTTCATTGAGCTGTGAGATCCAGCCACCCAGATGCTCCTTCTGAATGCTGCGATCCATGCCTTCCATTGGCTCATCGCCGTTGGGATCTGCGATCAGTTCTCCGAGGGTGCTGCGATCCTCTTCGCCACGGGCGTGAGCGTCCAAGGAGGCACAGGGGGCGCTTTGAGCAATGAGCCCCTCTAGGTCTCTCGGTTCAATGCCCATGGCATGAGCCAATTCCAAGCGGTTCGGTTGACGCCCGAAACGATGCGAGAGCTCCCGGGTGATCTTGCGCATTTTCGATAGCTTTTCACTGATGTGAATCGGCAGGCGAATCGTGCGCGCACTGTTGTCGATCGCTCGTGTCATGCCTTGACGAATCCACCAGTAGGCGTAAGTCGAAAACTTGTAACCCATGGCTGGGTCAAATTTGTCGACAGCACGCTCAAGCCCGATGGCACCTTCTTGAACGAGGTCGAGAAGTTCGAGACCTTGGTTTTGGTATTTCTTGGCGACACTCACTACCAACCTGAGGTTGGCAGCCATCATCCGATCGCGTGCCCTCTTCCCCATCCTGATGCGATGGCGTTGTTTGGGGGTGCGATCTTCTTCTTGAATGTCAAGCAGTTCTTTCATGGCCTGCACGTGATGTGCAAGCTCAATTTCTTCCGCAGCTGTGAGTAATGGAACGCGACCAATACTGCTTAAGTAATGACCAATCGAATCTGTGGCTAAGCGCCCACTTGAACGACTTCCTCGACTCGAGGTTGTGCCACTTGAGCGATTGGTGCTGCTGCGACGACTAGCTGTCGGCAACAAAGGTTCCATAGAAGTGCTTTTAGAGGCAGCTTCTTTGGACTCCAGAGGGATCCCCATCACCCTGGTCTCCTGACGAATTTGTGCGAAACATAGCACCTAGTTGAAAAACTAATGGATGGAATTACGAAACTTTTCAGGAACTCGTCGTTTTGAGCCGATAAGAGTGTTGATCGCTACAAAGATGCAGATTTTTTTCATTTTCGAGTCTCTCGTGAACTTGTAAATGACTAGTGGTTTGATTGAACGAGGGCGCTTCCTTTCCAGGAATCGATTAACTGCAATTGGGAGTTGCGCTCCTCTTCTTCGGGGAAGCGCTGAATGAAAGAACCATCTGGTTGCATGTCCCATGCGCCCCTGTTGTCACTTAAGTAGCGCTCCAGCAGATGTTCGAGTTGTGCTCTTAGCTCAGGTTCTTCAATGGGTGTAACAGCCTCAACGCGTCGGTCAAGATTGCGTGGCATTAAGTCGGCGCTACCGATGAAGACTTCCGGATCGCCGGCATTGTTGAACCAAAAGATGCGCGAATGCTCCAAGAAGCGGCCGATGATGCTGACCACGCTGATGTTGTCGCTAATGCCTTCAAGGCCGGGATAAAGGCTGCACATCCCTCGGATAATCAATTGGATGCTTACTCCGGCTTGAGATGCTTCATACAAAAGGGCAATGATTTCTGGATCCACCAGAGAATTCATTTTCGCTTTGATCGACCCAGCTCTCCCCTGCTTGGCATGGTCGATTTCGCGGCGAATCAATTGCTCCATTCCTATTCTTAAGGAGACAGGAGCAACGAGTAGTTTGCGGAAGCTTTGTTGTTTTGAGAAGCCGGTTAGGTAGTTAAACAACTCCACAAGGTCTTGGCCGAGTTCTGGTCGTGCTGAAAGAAGTCCTAGATCGGTGTACAGGCGCGAGGTTTTGGAGTTGTAATTTCCAGTGCCGATATGGACGTAGCTGCGCAGGCGCTCTTTTTCTTTGCGTACGACCAGCACAATCTTGGTATGCGTTTTCAGGCCAATCACGCCATAAACCACATGCACACCTGAGCGCTCCAGATGTTTAGCCCATTGAATATTGTTGTCTTCGTCGAAGCGGGCTTTGAGCTCTACCAGGGCCATCACCTGTTTTCCATTTTCTGCTGCACGGATGAGTGCTGCGATGATCGGAGAATCTTTGGAGGTGCGGTAGAGGGTCATCTTGATCCCCATCACGAGGGGATCATCTGCCGCTTGATTGATGAATTCCTCGACCGACGTGGAAAACAAGTCGTAAGGGTGATGGAGGAGAACGTCGTGGCGACGCAACACCGAAAAAATGCTCTCGAATTCCTCTTCTTTGATGGAGCCGTCTTCCAACATGCCCCTCTGAGCACGACTGAGGACGGTGGGAGTTTGACCTGAATGCGTTGCATCTTTGAGATGTGGCATCGGCAGGCTCATCAAGCCGAAGAGATCATCGAGCCCGAGAGGGCCATTCACCTTGTAGAGGTCTTCTTCAACAACGGACATGCCGTCGATCAACATCTCAATCACGTCTTGCGGTGTGTCTCCCGCAACCTCCAGGCGGACCACTTCACCACCCATCCGTCGCTTTCTTAAGCCTTGTTCGATCGCGATCATGAGATCGTCGGCTTCAAGGTCGCGGAGCTCCAGGTCGGCATCCCTGGTGACCCTGAAAAAGTAATGGCCTTCGATGCTCATTCCTGGAAAGAGCAGACTGAGATTGAAGGCAATCACCTGCTCAAGAGGCACTGCTGTGTGCATTGGCTTGGCATCATGCCCGCCAAGCTCAATGGGAATCGAGACAAAGCGAGGAAGGATCTTCTGAGGAACCTTCACTCGGGCCAGTTGGCGTTGACCCGACTCTGGGTCATGGATCAGGGCGGCCACGTTGAGGCTGAGATTGCTAACGAACGGAAAGGGATGGGCAGGATCTACCGCTAGGGGCGTTAGGACCGGAAAAATCGCCGTTTGAAAGAAGTTGTCTACCCAGTGCCTTTGGGCCTCGTTCAGTTGTTCGTAGTTGAACAGGAAAACTCCATAGTCTTCGAGGCCTACGCGGAGATGGTTGAGGTAGTGGTTTTGCTGGGCTTCCAGCAGAGCTGAGAGCTGGTTGCGAATCTCATGGAGCTGCTCCCGGGGCGTGAGGCCGTCCTCGCTTCGCTTGTCGATGCCGGCCTCAACCTGAGACTTCAAGGACGCAACGCGCACCATGAAAAATTCATCGAGATTGTTGCTGAAAATGGCGCTGAATTTGGCCTGTTCCAACAACTGCGTTCTTTGGTCAAGCGCCTGAGCTAAGACGCGTCTGTTGAAGGCAATCCAGCTCAGTTCCCGATTGATGTAGAGATTCTCGGGAAGCATATGGCCGCTGATGATTTGTCTCGAGCACTGTGCTCGCAAGGGAAAGGTAGCAATTGTCCGTCAGCCTGTGGTGTGTTCAAGGGGACTGCGGGTCACCAAGACCACCACGACCACGAGCAATGCTGCGCCTCCAAAAAATGGACTGGTTTGACCTAGGAGGTCGTAGCCCAGTCCAGCTAGCGGTGGGCCTAAAAAACTGCCAAGACTCTGTAGTGCTTGCAGGCTGCCAAGGGCTGCGCCTTGCCCTTCATCGCTGAGACGCCGAGACACCAGGCTGCGCAGGCTTGGGGTGACCAGGCCGGTGCCGCTGGCCAAAATTGCCACCGCTGTGAACACTCCAATCCTGGCTTGTTCAGGATTCGTGGTGGGGATCAGCAAACAGCCGGCGATGACCAAACCGAGGCCGATCAGCGTGAGTTTCCACTCCCCAAAACGATTCACCAATGGACCGATCAGTCCACCCTGGACCACGGTGGCGACGACCCCCACAATCAAAAAGGCTGTGGTAGCAAGCTCTGGGCCCCAGTTGAATCGTTGCTTGAAATAGAGCACCAGAATTGCTGTGAAGCCATTGAAGGCAAGAAAAAATAGAAAAAAGCCCAAGGCCAGACGCCCGACTGCTGGATTGCCAATCACCCGAGCGATTTGAGCGAAGGGGTTGAGCTCCCGTTTGCGGGGAAGAACGCGGCGCTCTGACACCGGATGGGTTTCAGGGAGCAACGTCAGGACAACAACAAGGTTGAGGACGGCGAAGCCGGTTGCCACCCAGATGGGCACCGTGACGGCAATCCGGGCCAATTGGCCGCCGAGAAAGGGTCCGATAATGAAACCAAGGCCGAAGGCCACACCGATCAATCCGAAGGCGCGTGCACGTTTCTCCGGCGGTGTGATGTCTGCGAGTACGGCTCCTGCGGTGGCGGCTGTTCCACCGCTTACCCCATCGATCAGACGGGCTCCAAACAGGAGAAACAGGGGCAACACAGCACCAGCGGGCCAGTCATGGCTCAAGGTGATTGCGAAGAGTCCGAGGCCCAGAACGGAACCACTCACGCAGATGGCGATCACGGGCCTGCGGCCGAAGCGATCACTCAGGGCTCCAATTAATGGCGTTGCTGCGAATTGCGCGAGGGCGTAGCTGCCAGCTAACAACCCAAGGGTGCGACCGTCGGCATTGAACGATGCCAACAGAAATGGCAGCAATGGAAAAACAATGCTTTCGCTCAGTCGGTCATTGAGCAGCGTGAGAAACGCACTGACCAAAGTTGGAACGTGAGGACGGCGCACGTTCGATCGAGGCGGTTATTCACCTTCCCACAGATGCTCGCCACGCGATCAATTGCTCTAACGCTGCGCTGCCTACTCCATTGGCTTGCATGGTTTGGGCTTCTTCCACGCCATCCTCCAAGCTTTTGCTCAGTCCGCTCAACCAGAGGTAACAGCCTGTGTTCCAACGCAAGGAATCGGCCATGGGCCCTTGGCCCAGAAGTGCCTCTTTGGCGTGC
The DNA here is from genome assembly GCF_014279775.1 of Synechococcus sp. PROS-9-1. Lineage (NCBI taxonomy): Bacteria > Bacillati > Cyanobacteriota > Cyanophyceae > Synechococcales > Synechococcaceae > Synechococcus > Synechococcus sp. PROS-9-1. The sequence goes on along the minus strand of NZ_CP047961.1, from coordinate 2,233,927 downwards.
GCAGCCCAGGCTTCCTCCGATTCCCAGCGGGGGTCATCTCCGAAGCAGCCATGGTCCCGGGGATGAACGATGTGTCGTTCAGGCTCCCCTGAGTTGTGTATCCGAGCCGTGATTCCGGCTCGACTAACAGGCAAGTCTGTGCCGCCTTCTAAGCCTTTTACGGTGATGACGTCCTTTTCTCCGGCTAGTTCCAGGGCTTGCCAGGCTCGGCTTTCCGTTGGCGGATGTACAAAACCACTCACAAGTAGGTGGTGCCCTTGGTGTGCGGTCCAGAGCAGCTCAGCGCTGGCTAATGGAGGGCGTTTCCCGAGATCATCCCGAGCGGGCAGCAGAACCTCGCCTAGGGGGAAGTGTTCCGGTTGATAAATAAGGGCAAGACCATGCAGGTTGAATCCTGTTTGAACATCGTTGATAGACAGCCCGCTCAAGTTGAGCCCGATGGCAGCGAACAGTTCTGCGGCGGTGATTCCAAATTTCACGGGCATTCGCCTCCCTCCCTGTAAGACCACGGGTTGTCCGGACCCCACCAACAGCAAGGTCGTTAAGGGGTAGATCGGTGCCGTGCGAGATCGACCGTCAAAGGGCATGCCAAAGCAGATCGGCCGGCGTTGCTCAGGTTGACTGAGAAGACAGGGCCCAAGCCTTTTATAGGTATCGAGCATGCCGGTGAGCTCCTGAGGTTCAGGCCGGCGAATGCGATGGGCGATCAGAAAGGCGCCGATTTGAACGTCTGACGCTCCTCCCGTGAGCATCAACTCCATGGCCTCATCGGCTTCGCTTCGGGTCAACCCTTTGCTGGTGTGCTCTCCACTGCCGATTTTGCGTAGCAATTGCTTGAAATATGCTCGCTTTTTGGCTTGTGGAGGCGTTTCCATTGATATGACCGCGGAACCAAAGGAGATCGTTCCGCAGAATTATCTCCTTTGGCGGTAGTCATTGATACTGGACTGTTTTATGCGCCTTAAGGGTTAGCTCGTGCATAGGCCTGCAAAGCTTCCATGGAGTGGGTGGGATGGATGCTGTCGCCCCTCGGCGTAATAGAGACGTTCAATGAGCAGGTTTGGAAACGTTTGGTGCACAAGTGAAGGTGTGACTGACAAAGAGTCGCTAATAAGGAAGCTATTGATACTTTTTAAGGCTTGATCCAGGATTTGATTTAACTGATTCGCAAATGAGGAAAGAAACATGAAAACGACCTAACCATCAACAAATTAATGATGCGCTTTTCCTCTCAGTCGTTCTGTCGCCGATGCTGCCAATTGGTTGCTCCTGGATTGTGCATTGGTAGCTAATGCATCAATTTTGGGTCTTGATCTTGTAGATGATTGATTCACTGCTGAGTGGCTACGCAAGGCGTGCTGATCTCTAGTAGTTCATTTATTCTTCTTTTTACATGACAACGACGGTTACTGCTTCTCTCATGGCAGCAAAAAAGGCTAAGGGGCTTTCTTTTGCTGATCTAGAAGCGGCCCTTGGGCTCGATGAAGTTTGGATTGCTTCCCTCTTTTATGGACAGGCCACCGCATCCCCTGAAGAAGCAGAGAAATTAGCAACTTTGTTGGCTCTAGATCCAGCCATTACCTCTGCACTGCAAGAGTTTCCAACGAAAGGAAGTCTCGATCCAGTAATACCTGTAGATCCATTGATCTATCGCTTCTATGAAATCATGCAGGTTTATGGAATGCCTATGAAAGATGTCATCCAGGAAAAGTTTGGCGATGGAATTATGAGCGCTATTGATTTTACTTTGGATGTAGATAAGGTTGAAGATCCAAAAGGTGATCGGGTGAAAATCACGATGTGTGGAAAATTCTTACCCTATAAAAAATGGTGAGTTTTTGATCTCATTTAAATAAGAGCTCGGCACGATCGGGCTTTTTTATTGTCTTTAATATTGCTGCTGAAGCTGGCGTACGGCTTGCTCACGTCGCTCTTGATTGGTGAGTTCTACGCTTAATGACTTCAACGCCATTTTGCTATGAGTTGTGGCCATGCATCCCAAGGCTCTTAATGCAGCCTCGGCAACAGCATCGGATCCTTCTTGGACCAGAATGCTAAGCCTCGTGCTAATGGCAATGTCGTCTCGTCGCTGAAGTAAGCGTATGCAGGCGATGACAACGGGATCACGCCAATCTTGCAGAGTGGATTCACACAACTGCAGCAATTCATTGGCTTGAAGTTGATGTGATTTGAAGCTGAGAAGATTTAAGCCAGCAAGTCGTTGGGCTTGACTTGGCAACTGCAGAATGTGCTGAAAGTCTGAATAGGTCAGCTCGGCGCCCCAGCAACTCAGTGCGTTGAGCAAGAAGGCATCTGGATCATTGGATTGGTTTAGTTGTGTGAGTAACCAATCTTTTGCTTCAGGTTGATGGCAAAGGCCGGCGGCATGGATTAATTCAGGCTGAATTCCGTGCTGTTGGATCAGGGTACGGATGATTGGCCATCCTGTTTCTGCCAACATCCCCAAGCGTTCAGCAACCGCAAAACGGAGTTCATCAGAAAGGCTGGGAGAGAATATCTCTCCCAGCCAAGTTGGATTCAATGGAATCCGTCGTGCATTGGCTAGCCGATCCCAAAGGGTGGCTTCATCAATGGCACTCATAAGCTTTGAAATCAGCGGGCGCCGAGCTCAGCGGCCAGTTCGCGTTCTAGTTTTTCATCATGCTCTGTTGGGAGCACATCAGAAATCTTGGTGCGGTGGGTGCTGTAGAAGAGCATGCCAATGAACACCATGCCGCCAACGATGTTGCCCAGGGTGACTGGCAAGAAGTTCCAGAAAATCACCTGACCGAAGCCCACACCGGAACCCAGGATCGGACCAGCAGTGTGAAGGAACTGGTTCACCACGATGTGCTCCATGCCCATCGATTGGAAGGCCGTAATTGGCAACCAGCAGGCCAGCAATTTGCCGGGAACACTTTTGCTCACAAGAGCCATCGTGACGCCTAGGCAAACCAACCAGTTGGCAACAACTCCACGCAGGAAGGCCAAGAAGAAGCCCATGGATTGAAGGTTCTCGTACTTGGTAACAACGTTGGTTTTGTTGAGGGCAATGATCTTCGCAGCCACCTGTTGCCACATGCCACCACCATCGGCAGCGGAGGCGGGATCCACGGTGCCACCACTGGTCAGGCTGATCGCCATGATCAAGGCAACTACAGCAGTGCCGATCCAGTTGCCCAGCCAGACCCAACCCCAGTTTCGGAACGTGGCTCTCCAGGTGCTCTTACCAGCCCATGTGGACATGGGTAGAAGCGCGAAGTTGCCAGTGACAAGCTCCATGCCAAACAGCACGATGCTGGCAAAGCCGAAGGGGAAGAGCAGGGATCCCAACCAAGGTTGGCCACTCTTGAGACCAATTGTGAGGGCAAGGATCACAGCAAGGCCGAGAATGGCGCCGGAATAAAAGCCACGAATGAGCAGGTTTTTGACGCTGACGGTCGCTTTTTTCCCGCCGGCGGCAATCATGCCGTCGACGAGTTCATTGGGCAGGACATAGTCCATCTGGGAAGCTGATGCACTCATGATTGGGTATTTAGTAAATAAAAGGGAATCAACCGCTGACGCGATTCATGAAGCGTGAGAAGACATCTTGATGCTGTGGTGCTACAGAAATTGGTGCTTTGTCTTCACCGCTTGCGCTAAGCCAATTGACAAAGCGTGATAGGAAATCAACTTTTAAAGTCATTGAGAAATGAGTAAATGTTTGACTTTTAGAGACGTTGCACCATGGCTTCAAAACAAAGCGCCACGGTTTAACGTCGTAGGCCTAATTCGGTTCGCTTAAGCCCGAGGCTTTGCACCGAATTGTTCGATGAGTACCTGTCGAAGAACGTTTTGAATGTCTTCTGCGGGAATTGCTTTGTGCTGCACTTCGCCGATCTGCGGGTTTTCACCCTGAGATCCTCCGATGCTCAGGGTGTAGGCCTCACCCATTTCGCCCTGACTGTTTTTAGCTTTGGTGCCCGTTAGGCCGATCGCACCCATGAAGGCTTGGCCACAGGTATTAGGGCAACCCGTCCAATGGATCTTGAGCTCTTCGGGTAATTCGAGATCTGCATCAAGTTTTTTTGCAGCTGCAATGGCTTGGTCTTTCGTGTTGGTTAGACCAAAACTGCAGTAGGTATTCCCTGTGCAGGAGACTGTTCCAGCTGCAATGGCACCTGGTTTAAGAGGGAAGCGTTGCAACAATGGATCTGCTTTGAAGCGATCCAGATTGGTTGTTGAAAGTCCCACGATGATCACGTTCTGGTCTTCAGTTAGGCGAATTTCGCCAGTTCCGTAATCCAAGCTTGCAGTGGCTAAATCGTGAAGGTCGGTTGCTGTAAGTCGTCCAACGCTTACGTGGAGCCCTGCGAAAAACTCACCTGCATTTTTTTGTGGGTGGATTCCGTAGTGAGAACGTGGTGTGGAATTAAAAACTGATCCTGGATCCTCTATGAGAGGACCAAAGAGGCCTTCCACTTTGCTCCTAAAAGTGTCAACACCTAGTTGGTCGAGATACATGCGGAAGCGGCCTTTGGGGCGTTTGTCACGCTCGCCGTTGTCACGCCAAAGGCGAATGACGCAATCGGTCATTTTGCAAATTTCATCCTGCTTCACCCAGGCATTCAGGGGGATGGCATAAGCATTCATCTGTGAAGAGAGGATTCCACCGATCCATACACCGAAACCCAAAACACCATCTCGTTCAACCGGATGAAAGACGATGTCGTTGTGAAGTAGAAAGTTATCTTTTGCTCCAGCTACAGCTGTATTCCATTTGCGTGGAAGGTTCGAAAACTCTGGATTACCTTCGCAGTGGTTGGTGAGAAAGTTTTGAAGCTCGGTGGTGAATGGCCGTGTATCGATAATTTCGTTCGGATCAATTCCTGCAAGGGGATTTCCAGTTACATTCCTAGGATTGTCAAAACCCGATTGGATGGAGCTCAGTCCAGCATCCTTTAGCCGTTTGAGAATGTCTGGCAAATCATCCAGTAGCACGCCGCGAAGTTGTAAGTTTTGGCGTGTTGTGATGTCGCAGCTTCCGTTGTCTCCGTAGCGCTCAACGATTGAGGCGACAACACGGAGTTGTTGGTGGTTGATGACCCCATTCGGTACCCGCAAGCGAAGCATGAACTTGCCTGGGGTTTTTGGGCGCCAGAACATTCCGTACCATTTTAGGCGAAGTTGAAGATCGGTTTCATCAACTTCTTCCCAGCCAATTCTTGCAAATTCTTCAATTTCATCACCTACAAGTAATCCGTCCTTTGCAGCTTTATTTTGCTCAATTTTATTGAGCTTCTTGTTTTCTAGGAATGGTCTTGTGGGCATTTGAATGCTCATAGCGCTGATGTCTGGTACGGGAATTCGTCGATTAGCGAGATTTCCAGCACATCAGAGAGAGGTATGCGTGCTGAGAAAAGGTTTATAGCGATCTGTGGGGTGATGTTTCGGTATCCGATCGAACCAAAATGGTGACAACAAGCTCGGAATTTTGTCTAATTCGATACAAGGAAGTTCCCTGATTTCTGGCTCGATTGATCTGTTCACAACGGCAGAGAATTGAATCAGTATTGGCGACCTATTTCTCCGATCCAGCGAACGGCACCATGGCGGAGCATGGACCAAACCCTTGCCATGGCCGCTAAATCGCGATCAAAATCATTCTTGAATCGCTGCGGTGCTCGATTGCTGCGAGCGGTTGACTGCATGGGAGCGCGAGAATGCCTTCTGCGGTAGTTAGTCATGCATGCATGAATGGAAACCACCTGACTACATCAGCTCAAGGGGCTTCAGATCCGTGGCCGTTGTTACGTAAACGTGGCGAATTAAGTGGCGCAACAGCCCTTCGTCTTGTGATCCATGGACGTTCAGGTGGATTGGTACCACCTTGTTTGCAGCAAATTGTGGTGGCTGTCGCTGAGCGCCGAGCGGCCCCAGTTGAATTGGAAGTGCTGACTGCCGAGCATCCGTCTCCAGTGCAGTGCGGCAGCCAGTGGCTTGTGCCTTTGCTCTTGCTCCCTGGCAGTCATGCACGCAGTGACGTCCCGCTGATTCGTAATCGGTTGAAGGCTGAGGGTGTTGTGGTGAAGTCGCTTCCTTTTCTGGGCGCCTGGGATTGTTGGTGGGTTCTGATGTCGCGTTGGATTGAGGATGTTGCTGCGAAGCATCCTTCTCTGGCGTTGGTTCATCATCCATTGAGGCCAGGGATTTCAGATCGTTTCCTCGCTTCAATTCAGCGTCGCTTTGATTTGCCTGTGGTTCCGTTTGATGCCTGGGACCAGTTTGCTAATGACCATCCCAACGTGGTTCCATTACCTCTTTCCTTGGCGCCTAATCGGATGTCTGAGGCGTTGCGTCAGGCTGGTGGTTTGCCATCCCTCCTTGAAGATCCCCAGCTTCGGCAGGGACTTATTCATTGTCTTGCCCTATTGCCGTGACTGACTCGACCATGACGGGAACTGTGTATCTCGTAGGAGCTGGACCAGGAGATCCCGACCTGCTCACCTTGAAGGCTCATCGTCTACTGCAATGTTGTGATGCCCTCGTCTACGACTCCCTAGTGCCAAGTGAGGTGCTTAATCTCGTCCCAGACTCATGTGAACGGCACTTTGTCGGTAAGCGTCGCGGACACCATTCCGTGCCTCAGCCCAGTACCAATTCAGTTCTTGTTGCCTTGGGTCAGCGCCATCAAACGGTGGTCCGCTTAAAAGGCGGCGATCCCTTCCTGTTTGGTCGTGGTGGAGAGGAAGCAGCCCATCTGGTTTCCCATGGCATTGCTGTTGAGGTCGTGCCGGGCGTGACGGCAGGAATTGCGGCTCCGGCCTATGCCGGAATACCGGTGACGCATCGACGAGCAGGCTCATCGGTCACCTTCGTGACGGGTCATGAGGAGATCGACAAGCGTCGACCGTCCGTGAATTGGCAAGCTCTTGCCACCGCGAGTGATGGTTTAGTGATTTATATGGGTTTGCATAATTTGCCGCGAATTGCCGAGGAATTGATGGCTGGTGGTCTTGATGGAAGTACCCCTGTCGCTGTCATTCAGCAGGGCACAGTCGCTGGTCAGCGTTGCTTGAAGGCACCCTTACGTGAAGTGGCAGCCGCTACTCGGACTGAACAATTTGCCTCCCCTTCGATCGTTGTTGTGGGAGACGTGGTCAATCATCAAGTTGATGCTTGTGCCCCTGAGCCTGCAGCGGTCACCATGCCGATTCCATTTTAAATTCTGTGCCTTTGGAAGCAGAGACGACGTAGAGCTTTGAGGTGTCCCAACGACTGAATCAGGATTCACAGATCTGGATTTACAGATCAGAATTCACTGGGGCTCTCCAGGATGCTTCTCGTAGTCGAGGCAGAAGTTGTACGAGATTGCAAGGACGCGTGTTCGCGTCTAATTGGCTGGAGATCAGTCGGTCCCAAGCTGTTTGAACGGCATCTAAAGAACCTGGAAGCACGAAGATGATGGTTCCGTTGGCGACGCCTGCTAAGCATCGACTTTGTAACGTGCTGGTCCCAATGCTCTCGTAGGAAAGAACGCGGAAGAGTTCACCAAAACCGTCGATGGTTTTGTCCAACAAAGGGGCGATCGCTTCTGGGGTTCCGTCTCGGCCGGTCAGGCCTGTTCCGCCGCTTGTGATCACAACATCAACGGTTGGATTGGCAATCCACTGACTGAGTTCTGAGCGGATCTGGTAGCGATCATCAGGGCAGATCCGTCGATCACTGAGTTGATGGCCTGCGGCCGTGAGGCGTTGTTCCAGTGCATCACCGCTGGTGTCTTCCGCTCTGGTGCGTCGGTCGGAAATGGTGAGGACAGCAATTGAAAGAGCCAGCTCCAAGATCGCGAGGGTTAGATAACGCTAGAACGAAGCTGAGCTTGTAGTTGATCGCTATGACGAAATCTTCTGACAGAACTCTTCAGGTGTTGTTGTTCGCTTCGCTTCGTGATCAAGCTGGTTGGGACGAACAGTGCATCTTTATTCCTGATAAAGATGTTGTGACGGCTGAAGATATTTGGCATCAATTGGAGCTTGGGCCTCGTCCATTATCCGTTCAGATTGCAATCAATCAGCAGTTGGTGAGTCCACTTACGCCTGTTCAAATAGGTGATGAAGTTGCATTTCTCCCACCCTTTACTGGTGGTTGAAGCGATGACACGAAAGCCAGATTTAATAGTTGAGATTCACCGCCATTCTTTTGATCCTTGGGTTCAGTTGTCTGATTGGTCATCGAATGCTGCTGCTTCAGCTTCATTCATTGGACGTGTTCGGCCTGCTGCTGAAAATGGGAGTTCTCTTGAAGCTCTAGAGCTCACGCACTATTCAGGGCTGTGCGAGGGTCTGATCCGTCAGGATGCGGAAAGGTTGTTGATGGCTCAAGGTGCTACGCGAGCACTTGTGATGCATCGGGTTGGACGCTTGTTGCCGACTGAGGTGATCGTGCTTGTGGCTGTTGAAGCTGATCGCCGTGGCCCTGCGCAACGTTGTTGCATGTCATTGCTGGAAGCGATCAAGCATCAGGCCCCTTTCTGGAAAAAAGAGTGGAGGAACGGACAAGGCTCGTGGGTTAGCGGAAATACGCCACTTTGATTGTCTTCTTAGAGGAGGCGGGATCGTATGAGTTGCGCCCAAAGACTCTCACCGGCTTTTAACCCTCCTGTCTCTGCGGGAATTTCCAGCAATAGATCGCTCTGAACCAGGGAGCCAATGCGGGATGAGGCTTGCGAATCGCTCACCCGAGCCATGAGCTCTCCGTTGGCATTGACCTCCAAGCGAGCGCGGGCTAGTTCGGGTCGTCCTGGCCGACGAGCCAAAGCGTTGGCCAGCTTGACTTTGATGCGTGGAAAGTACTCAGGCTCCTGTTGACCCTCCAAGATCTGTAAGGCTGGCCAGAGCAGTTGTAGGGCTGTGATCGCTGCAGCAACAGGGTTTCCCGGGAGGCCAAAGAAAGGCACGGTCCCTTCCTGGTTTTTGATGTGGCCGAAGGCAAAGGGGCGTCCCGGCTTCAGAAACAGTTTCCAGAAACTCACTTGCCCTAATTCGTTCACAAGCGCTCGGATCCAGTCACTTTCTCCTGCTGAAATCCCTCCTGTGCTCACCACAACATCACAGGTTTTGCTGAGTTCAGCTAAGGCTCGCCGCAATTCTTCTGGTTGATCGGGAACCACGCATTTTGTATGCACTACCTGGTGGAGGCTGTTCAAGATCGCCTCAAGCAGGGTGCTATTGCTTTCCCATATGGCTCCTGCTCGTCGCTCTAGCCCGGCTGGCACGAGCTCATCACCGCTGATCAGGAGGCCAATGCGAGGTTTGCGATGGACCTCAAGCGTGGCTACACCGCAACCTGCTAGGCGTCCTAGCTGGGAAGGCGTTAAGCGCTGGCCATGATTTATCAATCGATCCCCGGCTTTGCATTCTTCATCTTCGGCTCGGATCCAGGGTTGATCCGAGACTTCAGCAGCCAAGGTCAGTTGCGTTTGGCTGGTCTCCACACATTCCTGTGGCAAGACCCAGCCTGCTCCTTCTGGGAGGGGGGCTCCGGTCAAGATACGGATGGCTTCACCAGCGTTTAAGACCCGATCAAATGGAGAGCCAGGAGCTGATCGACCTTGAAGGGTCCATTGTTGACCGACTCTCGGTTGATGGTGTTGCCCTAAGGCGTACCCATCCATGATTGAGGCTCGGAACCCTGGGATCGAGACAGGAGCGTTGATTGACTTGGCATTGACGCGCCCAAGCGCCTCATCAAGAGGCAAATTATCTAACGCATTGATTGGGCTGATGTCTGCAAGAAGACGATGTCTGGCTTCGCTAAGAGGTAATCCTTCGCGTCCATAGGGCTCAACGGGACCAGGCACCGTTGCGACCTCCATCTTTATGGGTGAGAGCGATCTGACCCAAGGTCATCCCTGGATCAATGGACTTGAGCATGTCGTAAAGCGTGAGTAATCCAATGGACACTGCTGTCATGGATTCCATCTCCACACCCGTGTTGTTTGTTGTGCGGCACCGGCAACACAGGATGAGTCCCGGTAGGGAGGAATCCGGTTCAATCGTGACCTCCACACCACTGAGTGGTAATTGGTGGCAAAGGGGAATCAGTTCCCAGGTCCGTTTCGCCGCCTGTATGGCTGCGACTCGCGCAACAGCGAGGAGATCACCTTTCGGTGTGTTGCCGGAACGGATCAGTTCCAGCGTGGTTGGCTGCATTTGAAGGCAGCCCCTAGCGGTTGCTTCGCGTTTCGTTGGACGGCGATCACCCACGTCAACCATGTGAACCTCCCCTGATGTGTTGAGGTGAGTGAGGCCTTCTTCCATGTTCAGCGGCTTCCTAAGGCAGACCAAAGCGTTGCCTCAGATCCCACAACTGGATCGACTACGGCTTTTGGCGATGCGTTGGTGGCCGTTGATGACGAAAGTTGCTCAACCAACTCGCTGCGGGATCCCATATCGGCCCAGAGGGTGGCTGGTGAAGCAATCACTGGCTCCACTTGTGCATTGGGTCTAGTGCCGTCGATCGCAACCCCGCCTTGACTGAGCACCATTTGTACCGCAAGTGAGCCAACAATGAAGGCTCCTAGAAAGCCCGTCGCTATTGCGATTTGGCTGCGATTTCCTGTAGAGACGACCCCAGAGTTCATGCCTAAATCGAAGAATTCAGACTCTCACTATGGAAACGTGTTGAGTGAATCGCTACCAAATGCAGCAAAAGCTCCAGGATAATTCACATTCTTGATGCCGTAGGGCGTGCCTGCATGTGCATTGGCTTCGCTGGTATACCAACCGTGAAGAGAGCCAAGCAGAAGTCCAAGTGAAATGGCTAAACGCATCGAAGAGGCCATAAGATCGCAAAATCTTCTCTTTGAACGTTGAAGTTCGAGGTTGCGAATGAAACCATTTCGAGGGCGATGTCTACAAATGGTTCAATGCGAACATTTTGCGTCGTTCAATGCATGAATCAAGCCAGTCATTGCTTTGGATTTGAGAAGGATTTTGTGGGGAACTGGCGTTGCATTCCTCTTTGTGTGCGCCGGAAACTAGATCTCATCGGTGTCAAACTAAAATTGAGCCATTGGCTTGAGCTCACTCAGGAACAGCGCCAAATGCTTGTGGATTGGCCTGATGAGTTGCCAGCTTTGAATGCATTGCGTGAGCACTTGCGACTGCTCACTCGGTTGATGGCAGAGGGGATGGCAAAAGACTTGCCGATTGCGGTGGATGAACCTTGGCAAGTGTTGGGAGAGCTACCCAGCATTGTGAAGGAATCGGCTCGAAAGAAATCGATTGAGATTAGTGTTAGCCAATGGGCGTCTTTGTTTGAATTAGAGCGTTTTGCTTTGTGTAAATTGGCGCGTCCTGGCCATGATCACCACAATTTGGATGCTGCGTTCAGCGAAATGCTGGGATGATCATGCGTCGCAATCTTTTTAAGCGATTGCCTTGCTGTTCGATGGGTTTAATGACGGAGACAGCGGGGGCCACGATGACGGCACTGGCCTTCAATTCAGGTTGTTTCGAAATGGGGCAAGCATGGTCATGCATTAGCGCATTGACCTCACAGGCTTGAGTTTGCGTAAAGCCCCAATGCATGGGAAGAAACACCGTGCCCTTTCGGATCTTGTTTGTGACCAGCACGCGAGCGGTGAGTTGTCCGCGACGTGAGCTGATGGCGGCGAGTTCGCCATGTTCAACAGCGAACTGATCGGCATCCTTTGGGTGAATTTCAAGCAGGGGTTCGGGGTGCATCTTTGTTAAGCGCTTCACCTTCGCGGTGCGCGTCATGGTGTGCCACTGCCCCAGATATCGGCCAATGGTGAGCACCAGTGGGTAGGTGTCACAGGGTGGTTCTGCAAGACCACGTGGTTGGTCGGTACAGAACCGTGCTCGTCCATTCGCGGTTGAAAACTTCTGATTGGTGTACAGCCGTTTTGAATCTTGAGATGGTGAACTGTCTTGTGGAAATGGCCATTGTTGTGGTCCTTCTTTGGCCAGAACGTCATGACTTAACCCTGAAACATCACACAACCGCTTTTTCGTTAGTGCTGTGAATTCTGTATAGACCTCGGCTGCAGAGTTGTATGCGAATTGTTCTTTGAAACCAAGTCGCCGTCCGATCTCGGCAAAGACCTCCCAATCAGCACGGCTTTCTCGATGGGGATTCCTAAATGCAGGGCAGTAAGTCACTCTTCGCTCAGAGTTGGTCATGGTTCCGGCTTTTTCGCTCCATTGAGCGGCTGGTAGAAGGAGATGGGCGTAATGGGATGTTTCGGAGTCTGTATAGGCTTCGCTAACGACGACCAATGGGCAGCGCTTCATCGCTGCTTTAACGCGCTCGAGATCTGGCATGCTTACGAGAGGGTTGGTCGCAGCAACCCACCACAAATCAAGATCTCCTCGCTCCATCGCTTCCACCTGTTGCCAGGCCGTTAGGCCAGGCTCGGGTGCAATTTTCCCTTGAGGAAATCCCCAGGTTTGCTCGACTTCAGCTCGATGCGCTGGGTTTGTGACTTGACGATATCCAGGAAGAAGATGGGAGAGTCCGCCGGCTTCTCTGCCTCCCATGGCGTTGGGTTGTCCGGTTAGAGAAAAGGGTCCGGCTCCTTCTTTGCCAATTTGGCCTGTTAATAAGTGCAGATTGATGATTCCACCCACTACTGCGGTTCCTTCTCGCCGTTGATTCACTCCCATAGACCAGAGGCTCAAGACTTTTTCGCGGCGATGAAAAAGTTGGGCGACTTCTCGTAGGCGTTTTTCTGGAATGCCACAAAACAAGGCCACTCGTCTAGGCGTCCAACGGGCTACGACATCAAAAAAGGAGTCGTAGTTGTCTGTGCAGTCATCGATAAAGGTAGGATCTTGTCCGTTTTCACGCATTACCAGGTGGGCGATGCCGTGAAGCAGAGCAAGGTCACTCCCAGGAGCTACTGCTAGGTGAATGTCAGCTGCCTTTGCTGTATCGGTTTGGCGCGGATCCACCACCACGATGGTGACCGAGCCGGGATGTTTCTTTTTGCGTTTTAGTAATCGTTGAAAGAGCACTGGATGGCATTCAGCGGTGTTGGTTCCGATCAGGAATGCCACAGTGCAGTGGTCTAGGTCTTCATAGCTACATGGGGGACCATCTGAACCCAAGCTGCGGGTGTAACCCGCAACAGCAGAACTCATGCAGAGTCTTGAATTAGCGTCAAAGTTGTTAGTTCCTAGCGCTCCTTTGAGTAGTTTTTGCGCCAAATAATAGTCTTCAGTGTGGAATTGTCCGGAGCCATACATTGCAATGGAGTCTGGTCCCTTGGATTTCAGACTTGATTTGATTTGATTTGAGATGCGATCAAGAGCTTCATCCCAGCTGATCGGTTGGAAGTCGTCATCAAGACTGGTTCGACCAAGGGGTTGATCCAGTCTTCCCCTTGACAGGGTTTCTCCGACTGTGGCCCCCTTGATGCAAACCTGGCCGAGACTTGATGGATGCAGTCGATCTCCTCTAGCTGTCCACATGGGAGTTCCATCAGCATCTCGACGGACGGCTTCCCCTTTTTTTGCCGGTGGTCGCAAGTCCAAACCACACCCCACTCCGCAATAAGGACATTGACTGCGAATGGTTGTGTTTGGCTCTGCCATGGTTTTGATATAGGCGAATTAGAAACACCCTGTGCCAAAGCCACAGGGTGTGATTAAGTTATGAGTAGATCGTTGGTGTTAATTGTTAGCGAATTCAGGATTCGCTGTTTCTCCTTCATGAAGGTCATCGAAGGAACCCTTGGGTTCTTTGAGGAAAAAGAAGCAGAAGAAAGCAACAATCAGGCCAGCGACCCCCAAGACTTGAAAGAAAGCACTATTGGAGGCTGCGATGATTTCTGGTGAAGGATCCTTACCCCCACCCATCCACATCGGAAGCAGACTAAAAATTGTGAGATAAGTCACGGCTCCAACGTTGCCATAAGCACCAACCAAACCAGCGACTTGTCCTGTGACGCGTCGCTTTACCAAAGGAACGAGTGCAAACGTAGCCCCTTCTCCTGATTGAACGAAGAAGGAGGCAAGCATGGTGATCAACACAGCAATGATGATCCCTGTTGTTCCACTGAACGTGCCAGGTTTGATCATGCTCATGACGAGGTAACCAATCCCTAAACCTCCGGTTAAGAATGCCATCGTGTTCTTACGACTGCCGAGCTTGTCGGAGATCAGACCGCCGGCAGGTCGAGCGACAAGATTCACAAAAGCAAAGCAAGAGGCAAGGATGCCCGCGGTTGCCTTTGGGAGATCAAAAGTGGTTTCGAAGAATGTTGGCAACATCGAAACTACTGCCAACTCTGATCCAAAGTTCACAATGTATGTGAGTTCAAGAATGGCAACCTGCTTAAATTCATAGCGATCTTCTTTGGGGTACGTCTTCGTACCCATGATCAGCTCTCGATTGGTGCGAATAATTCCCCAGGTTTGAAAGATAAACCAGATCAGAACTGCACCTAAGGCCAGTGGATAGGTTCCTGCATTCAGGAAACCAACCTTTTGTAAGCGCCAGCAGAGTACACAGAGGATGGCTGCAAATGGAACATTCATTCCCAGCAATCCCCAGAAATCACGCATTGATGTGACTTCCAAGCCTGCTGTGCGCTCAGGCCTTTGATACGTTTTACCAGGAGGTGTATCGCTAACGTTGAAGTAATAAATAAAGCCGTATACGGCAGAAATAATTCCCGTAAGAGCAATAGCACCACGCCAATTAAGGACAGCGCCTGAGGGAAGTTCAAAACCGCCTGAGAACGAGAGCCACCCGGCCAGTCCTACGAGTGTTAGGGCCGAGAACGCTGATCCGAAATTGCCCCAACCGCCATAAATCCCCTCAGCCAGACCGATCTCTTTTGGAGGGAACCATTCGGCAACCATGCGGATCCCGATTACAAAGCCTGCACCCACGATGGATAAAAGCAGGCGTGCAACAACTAATTGATTGAAATCTTGGGCTGAGGCGAACATCAGGCAAGGAATGACTGAAAAAACCAGCAGGCTGGAATAGGTCAGTCGAGGCCCGTATTTGTCGAGGAGCATTCCAATCAGAACGCGGGCTGGGATTGTTAGCGCCACATTGCAGATCGCAACGGTACGGATTTGACCGAGAGTTAAGCCTAAATCGGCTTTAACGGTGGTAGCCAAAGGAGCCAGGTTGAACCAGACAACAAAGGTCAGAAAAAATGCGAACCAGGTGAGATGAAGAGTTCTGTATCTCCCCTGGAACGACCAGAGTTCTCCAAGCATGGGGGGTAATTGTGTGTGTAATTAAACCCCGGCTTCTAAAAAATGCGCTGAGGAATCAAGTTGCGGCGCACATGCAAACCGCCTTTATATTTCATCATTGGATCGTCATTGCCTTGGTTTCAATGGATACGGAATGCAAGGAGGTGAAGATGCTTGTCCTTGGTCTTTCGTCTTCTTCGCTACATTTTGGCCTCTGAGATGTCCAATCTTTTGATGGAGATGGATGTGTTATCGGTGCAGGGGCTTCGAGCTTGTCTGCTTTGCGGAGGGATGAGTCGTCGCATGGGACGAGACAAATCACTCTTGCCTCACCCACAAGGTGGCTGTTGGTTGTCGCACAGTATTGGTTTGTGCCGTCGCCTAGATCTGCCAGTTGATGTGGTTAGCTCAATTTCCAGTCATCATCAGTTGGCTTCAAGGTTTGATGGGGTTGAGTGCAGATTGGATCCCTTCCCTGGTCAGGGGCCTTTGGCTGCTTTGTCGGCTGTTTTTGGTCAGGAGAAGTTTCTTGCTTCACTCGTCCTTCCTGTTGATATGCCTTGGTTAGAGCCTTGGGTTCTGATCCAGCTGATTCGTGCTTGGCAGGAGCAGCCTTCCTTGGCTGTGGTGTCGCATGACAGTAGACAGCTTCAACCCCTGTTTGCTATTTACCCCAATGACAGCATTTATCGAGAACCCCTATTGCGTCAGCTGGCTGATCATCGGCTGAGCATGCATGATTGGCTTGGGAGGGTTCCGTATCGGGTTCTTGCTCTGCCGATGGGGCCGTTGCGCAATGTCAATTGTCCTTCTGATCTAGCAACTCTCGAAGAATGATAAAGCCAACACGTGTTCTTGATCTCTTGGCTAGGCCGTTGGGGGTTGTAAGGTTGTCCCTAACCGCTAAATGTAACTTAGCGTGTCCATATTGCTGCCCTGAAAGTATTGAACCTCCGGGTTTGTTGCACACACGCGATCAACTTCGCTTGATCCAAGCGGCCTGTCAATTGGGAGCACATACGCTTCGACTCACCGGTGGTGAACCCTTGCTCACCGACCGCCTTTGGCCGCTTCTTGATGCCCTCTCGCTTGGAAGGCAGACGGCTGCTCACCCTTTCAGTCGTTTGAAAGAGGTTGCCATCACCACCAATGGTTCTCTTCTCGATGATGAGAGGGTGAGACGTTTGCGCGCGGCAGGAGTCGATCGTATTACGATCAGCTTGGATGCTGTTGACGGCGCGAGTATCGCGCGAATGGCTGGCTTGCGTTCTGGTCCTGAGGCTGGGAATGCTCTGTTGGAGCGGGTGTTGGCTGGCATTGATGCGGCTCGTGCTGCTGGGTACAACCCTGCGCATGGAAGTCTGAAGCTCAATGCCGTGATCCAACGAGGCTGCAATGACGATCAGTTGATTCCCTTGGCACAGCTGGCCAGACAACAAGGATTGCAGTTGCGTCTGATCGAATATATGGATGTAGGCAATCGCAATGGCTGGTGTCGTGATCAGGTGATGCCAGCGAACGAGATGATTCAGCTCCTTCATCGCCATTGGCCGCTTCAATCCATTGGTCGACAACCTGGGGGAACAAGTAGTCAATGGCTTTATCAAGATGGTGAAGGGTCTATTGCCACAATTGCTTCAATTACGGAGCCATTCTGTTCTGATTGCAATCGTCTTAGGATCACTGCAGATGGGCAAGCCTTTACCTGTCTATTTGCGAGTGAAGGCCTTGATTTGCGTCCATGGCTTCGTATGGAGGTCTCCGACTCGGAGCTTGCAGAGGTGATGGCTCAGCTGTGGACTGGGCGTTCAGATCGTTTTAGTGAAGAGCGTGGATTGATGCAGAAAGGGAATCATCATGCTGAGATGGCTTATTTGGGTGGATGAGTGGCCTTTGCTACGGATTGAAAGAGATATCGGCGTTAAACCTGGGTTCTAAATCTTTGTTGAGATGTTTGAACTTATTCCGTACACGCGTTTTCGAGATACCCCATCTGTTCGTTTTTTTGATGTCACGATTCCTGATTCGAATGCTCGCGACTTAGTTGTTCACCGTGGGCCAGCGGTGAGTCCGCCGGATGCTGAAGATAGTGGGGCATGGCAGTTTTATCTGCATCCTCATCAGGACGATAATCTTCTCGCCGCCAGTGGTGGAAGAACTTTTTATTTGGTGAACTTGGCTTGGGAGCATCCTTTTCACATCGTTCGTTTGGACAGTGGTGGTGACATTCTCAATATTCCAAGAGGAACATTCCATCGCTCTTTGTCTGATCCCGATGGATCTGTTGTTCTTAATCAGGCCAAGCGAAATTCCAATGTATGTGTAGATAGAGAGTTCCGTGTTTACAACAGCCTGAAGATCCCAAAGCTCTATCAAGTCACTTCAAAAGCGGCAGCGCGTCCGCTATTGCATGGTCTTGCACCTGTCCTTCAGGCAGCGTGAGTTGTCTCTTGAGCCGTGTCCTCGGGCGGCCAACTTAAGACCTGTGCCTTGATTGTCCAGTTGAGGTTGCTGATGGTGTTGGGTGGACCTTTGAAATCGCCTGAAACAGCAGCGGTTAGTTCTGGATTTGATGAGCTGGCTAGCACGATGTAGCGCTCGCTGATTTCGCATCCAGCGCTGGGGTCAAAACCACGCCAGCCTGCTCCGGGAAGATAGATCTCGGCCCAGGCATGAAGGTCATAGTCAGTGGGGGCAGGATCGGTGAGTTGATACCCGCTGGTGAACCGTGCAGGCAGACCAACGCTCCTACAACATTCCACCATCAACATGGCTAAATCTCGGCAAGAACCCACCCTTTCTCTCAGGGTTCGGCCGGCTGGCCAGGCTCGACCTAAATGTCGCTCGGTGTATTTCACACGGTCTTGAATGGTCGCCATCAGTTCGCGCAAAAACGGCAAGGTTTGCTGGTTTCCTCCCATCAAGGCGTCTTGGGCTAGGGCTACGGCTGAGGGATCGTGCTGACCGTTTGGTAACCAGCCTTCCAGCGCACCGTATAGATCACGATTGAGATGTCCGCGGGGGTAGGGGAGCGGAGGATTCAGTGGGGTGAAGCATTCTTCAAGTGCCCTTGCAGCTTGGGTTTCCACTTTGCTGTGAGCCTCGATGCACAAATGACTCGTTGTACCTTGAAAGCAGATCCGTTGAATCTCATCTCCACTGGCTGCTACGAGAGCATGCTGATGGCTTGGTTCTGGAGACACGATCAGCTCGTGCTCAAGGAGCCGCTGATGACCGTGACCTCTGGGTTGGAGGCACAGGCGGTGTGCTCCAAGACTGATGGGTGCGTCGTATTGATACGTAAGGGTGTGGGTCAGCTCAACGAGCATGATGGGTCTGTCGAAATGGTTGAGAGGTCCTGCGGTGTGTGATCGGCGGTGGGGAAATAGCTTTTCTGAATGAGCCCATGCAGTTGATTGAGATCGGTCTGCAGTTGATCAATCACTTCATGCAAACCGCGGTTGATCAGAGACTCAATGCGGACATAACTCCACTTGGCCACGAGCTGACCGCGCAGGCATTCGAGGTCGTCAGGTGAACCTGGAATGGGCTTGTGTTGAATTCGCTCCAGGGTGTCGTTGATCTCTTGCAAGCAAAACCGTACGGATCTGGGAAAAATCGGATCCAGCAGAAGAAAACGTGCCACTGAAATGGGACTGATTGCTTGTTGGACGCTCTGCCGATACATCTGATAAGCCCCAGCGGTACGGAGAAGAGCAATCCATTGCAGCTCATCCAGCACTCCCCCCACTGCGCTGGGGACTGGTAACAGCAGAAAGTACTTCACATCAAGGATTCGGGAGGTTTTATCGGCTCTTTCAATCAGCCGGCCTAGACGGCTAAACAACCAGGCTTGATCGCGGCTGAGTGTGACGTCAGTGATGCCATAGAACAGTTGGCAACCGCGACGAATCGTTCGAAGTTGCTCTTGGTCTGGTTCACTCCATAGAACTTCTCCGTCTTGAAGACTCCAAAAGAGATCGTTGATGTGTTCCCACATCTCAGTAGAGATGACATCACGGATTTGGCGGGCGTTCTCGCGTGCATTCGAGATGCAGCTCACAATGCTGTTGGGGTTGTCGAGGTCTAGAAGCAAAAAATCTCTGACATCTTTTGACGATCGACGCGGATAGCTTTGATCAAAGTGCTGGCGATCACCATTCGCATCGATTAAGGGCAACCAGGGTTCAGCGTTGCCGCTGGGATTGTCCAAAGCCATCGCATTGCTTACCTCGAGAAAGCGAGAGATGTTTTCGGCGCGCTCTACAAAACGGTTGATCCAATAGAGGGAGTCCGCGACGCGGCTCAACACGGCATGGCCTCCAGATGTTCAATCGGTGCTTGTCGATCACTCACCACCCAGGTGTCTTTGCAACCGCCGCCTTGGGAGGAATTCACCACTAAAGAGCCACGTCTTAAGGCGACGCGGGTGAGTCCACCTGGACTGACCCAGCTGCTTTTTCCACGCAGAACATAAGGACGTAAGTCCACATGACACGGATAGAGCTCACCCTCACTGATGGATGGAACTGTGGAGAGCTGCAATGTGGGCTGTGCGATGAAATTTCGAGGATGAGCCTTGATCTTCTCGGCAAAGGCCTCGATTTCGTTTGTTGAGGCGTGGGGACCGATCAACATTCCATAGCCCCCTGCTTCAGCGACCGACTTCACCACGAGTGATCCGAGGTGTTCCAGCACGTAGGTCATGTCATCTGGCCTGGAGCAGAGATAGGTGGGCACGTTTTCGATGATGGGTTCCTGCCCGAGGTAGTAGCGAATCATCTTGGGAACGTAGGCGTAAATGAGCTTGTCGTCGGCAACGCCTGTTCCTGGTGCATTGGCGATAGCAACGTTGCCCTTGCGCATCGCGTCCATCAGGCCAGGCACTCCAAGGATGGAATCTTGGCGGAACACATTGGGATCGAGAAAGTCATCGTCAATCCGTCGATAGATCACATCAATTCGCTGCAATCCCTCTGTGCTGCGCATCCATACATATCCGTTCTCACAGATCAAGTCTCTACCTTCCACGAGCGTGACTCCCATTTGCTGGGCGAGGTAGCTGTGTTCGAAATAGGCGCTGTTGAACACTCCTGGAGTGAGTAAAGCCACGCGTGGAGAGTCACTCCAGAAGGCCAGGTCTTGGAGTGTTCTCAGTAAATGAGAAGGATAATCGTCGATCGCTTGGATGTGACTACCCACAAAAAGACTCGGAAATAATCGTTTCATAACACGACGGTTTTCGAGGAAATAAGCTACTCCTGAGGGACATCTCAAGTTGTCTTCCAGGACTCGCCAATTGCCGTCACCATCCCTGATCAAGTCAAGTCCAGACACATGACACCAGCGTCCCAACGGTAATTCGATATCTTGCATTTCTGGTCGCCAACCCTGAGAACTTTCTACGTCTTCTCTAGGGATTACCCCATCGTTAAGAATGTGTTGTGGCCCATAAATATCTGCCAAAAAATGATCAATTGCGTCAAGGCGTTGCAGTAAACCCTCCTCTAATGTGTTCCACTCACTTTTATGAATCAATCTGGGCAAGGGATCAAAAGGAAGGATGCGTTCTGCTTCGCGGGGCCCTGAGCCGTTGATTCTGAACGTGGCTCCAAGCCGTCTCAACAGATTGCTGGCAGAGGCATGGTTACGTTGGAGTTCTGCTAAGCCGATGGCACCGAGTGAGTTGAGCAGAGGCTCTAAATCTGCACGCGGGGCAGCCTGCTTTCTGCAGAAATACTCGTCATATCCATGGGATGGCCGGTATTCCTTGAACATCGCACTAACGGTTATTGGGGGTATCCAAAAACTGGAGTGCCTCTTGCTCAGGTGTTGTTTGTTACTGATTCCTGGATCGTTCCTTTAACTCAAGCTTGGCTTCTGCCTTTTGGTCGTATCGATCACCTATTGCTCGATTTGCGAGTGCACGATCGCGATCAAGTGGTGGACGAACTGATGGTGATTTATGAGCGCAGTCAGGATCTCTGGGCGCAACAGTGGCGCGATGAGTTGTCAGAACTGCGCACTTTGAACCGGACGATTCAGCGGATGTATGAGAGGCCGCGGTACGTCAGTTGAACGGACCTTTTCTGGGCCTCCACCTGATGTGCTTGATACACACTGCGGCGATAGGTGAGCTGCACATTGGCTTTGTGTGCTGCGTCATTGAGTTGCTGGTAGGTGTGGCCCCGGTACAGAAGAGTGGTCATAAGACGTTCCACGAAGCAAGCTCAGGTCCCCGTTCCATGGCCTGAGTCGAACTGCGCCTCGCAAGGGAGCGAGGTGAACGCTGCGTATCAGCTGATACAGCGTAAGTATTCGAATCTCACCAGATCTTTGGCGTTTGCTTCGATACAAAGTTATGAAAACGTCTTGTTTTATGTATGGAGCTGGTTCGTTAAGTCCGTCAGGATTTGACCCATGGCAATCCGGCCGCGGCGTTCAACCGTTGCTCCGATGGTGGTCCACTGTTGCCTCAGTAGGGCAGGGCCATCGCGGCCTAGGGCGCCCACCACGTAGTCCTGGTCATCAGCGATCCAGCGCTTCAGTGATTCTGCGGTGACCTCCCAGTGGCACTGCACTCCTGCGGCATGGTCGCCGATTCGGAAGAGTTGTTCTGGGCAGTGCAGAGATGAGCCCAGCAGGCTGGCCTCCTTAGGTAGGCGAATACGGTCGCCATGCCAATGCAGCACCGGCTCGCTGGCGTGGAGCCCCCGCAGCGAGGGATCGTCGCTTGGATCGACCACCCAGTGGATCGCACCGATGCCCACTTCCAGCAGCGGTTGGGGTGGCTCTCCAACCTGCAGCGGTTCAACGGTTCCTCCCGCTGCAACGGCCAGCAGTTGCGCTCCGAGGCAGATGCCGATGACCGGTTTCCTCTGTCGGTGCCATTCCACCAGCCAATCAAGTTCGCTTTGAAGCCAGGTCAGGTTGGATCGGTGGCGATCGTTCACCCCCATCGGCCCCCCCAGCACCAATGCGATTGTGTTTGGGCAGGTGCTGGGATCGGGGAGGGTATCGCCTCGGTTTGGTCGCAGGATTTTGATCGTCATTCCCCGCTCGTCGGCGATGGTGCCAATCAAGTCAGCTCCCTCGCGATCAACGTGCTGGATCACCAACAGGGTGGTGGTCACAGCAGCAGATAACGCTGGGCGAGGGGCAACACCTCTGCTGGTTCGCAGGTGAGTAGTTCACCGTCGGCAAATACCTCATAGGTCTGCGGATCCACGCTGATGTTGGGTAGGGCTGAATTGAGTTTGAGTGCACTTTTGCCCACGTTGCGGGTGTGTTCTACGGCGATACAGGTGCGTTCCAGCCCGAGTTTGCTTTGGATGTTGTCGTTCATGGCTGCATCGCTCATGAAGGTGAGGCAACTGGGCGCAAGGGCTTTGCCGAAGGCTGCAAACATTGGTCGCCCATGCACAGGACCTGGCGTGGGGATTGAGGCATTGGCATCACCCATTTGGGCCCAGACGATCGAACCGCCTTTCACAACGAGTTGAGGTCGTATGCCAAAGAATCCTGGTTTCCAGAGCACCAGATCGGCGAGTTTGCCTGTCTCCACAGACCCCACCTGACTGCTGATGCCATGGGCGATTGCTGGATTGATCGTGACCTTTGCGATGTAGCGCTTTAGGCGGTGGTTGTCGTTTCGGCTTGAGTCCTCGGGTAAGGCTCCGCGTTGAACCTTCATTTTGTGGGCGGTCTGGAAGGTGCGTGTGATCACCTCTCCCACCCGTCCCATCGCTTGGGAGTCGCTGGCGATGATCGAGAAGGCGCCGAGGTCGTGAAGGATGTCTTCAGCAGCAATGGTTTCGCGGCGGATGCGTGATTCCGCAAAGGCCACGTCTTCTGGGATTTTGGGATCAAGGTGATGGCACACCATCAACATGTCGAGGTGTTCTTCGAGTGTGTTGCGGGTGTAGGGCCGGGTGGGGTTCGTGCTGCTGGGAAGCACGTTCGCTTCGCCGCAGATTTTGATGATGTCTGGTGCATGGCCGCCGCCAGCCCCTTCAGTGTGAAAGGTATGAATCGTGCGGCCTTTGATCGCGGCGATGGTGTCTTCAACGAAGCCGGCTTCGTTGAGCGTGTCGGTATGGATGCAAACCTGCACATCCATTTGATCGGCTACCGACAGGCAGGCATCAATGGCGGCAGGTGTCGTGCCCCAATCCTCATGAAGCTTCAGTCCACAGGCACCAGCGCGCACTTGCTCTTCTAGGGCTTCAGGGGTGCTGGCATTTCCTTTTCCGAAAAATCCCAGGTTGACGGGCAGCCCCTCGGCGGCCTGGAGCATTCGGCTGATATGAAATGCACCAGGGGTGCATGTGGTTGCATTGGTCCCTGTGGCCGGTCCGGTGCCGCCGCCCATCAAGGTGGTCACACCACTGGCTAGGGCTGTTTCGATCTGTTGGGGGCAGATGAAATGGATGTGCGTGTCAATGCCACCAGCGGTGAGGATGTGCCCTTCACCAGCAATCGCTTCGGTGCCGGGTCCAATCACGATGGTGACGCCTTCCTGGATGTCGGGGTTGCCGGCCTTGCCGATGCCAACGATGCGGCCATCCCTGAGGCCGATATCGGCCTTGACGATGCCCCACCAATCAAGAATGAGGGCATTGGTAATCACGGTGTCAACGGCGCCGTCAGCCCGGGAGGTTTGGGATTGGCCCATCCCATCTCGAATCACCTTTCCGCCGCCGAATTTCACCTCATCGCCGTAGGTGGTGAAGTCCTTCTCCACTTCAAGGATGAGTTCGGTGTCCGCTAAACGAATGCGGTCTCCAGTGGTTGGCCCATAGGTTTCGGCGTAGGCCTGGCGGGAGATGCGGTAGGGCATGAATCAGGCGTCGAGGGGTCCGTTGATGTGTCCGTTGAAGCCGACCACGCGGCGTGCTCCAGAAAATGGGATCAGATTCACGTCGCGGTTGTCACCGGGCTCGAAGCGAATGGCCGTACCAGCTGGAATGTCAAGCCTTTGGCCGCGTGCAGCGTCACGGTCAAAGATCAGGGCAGCATTGGCTTCTTGGAAATGAAAGTGGGATCCCACCTGCACGGGGCGGTCGCCACTGTTGGCAACGGTGAGGGTTGTGACCTCTCTGTTGGCGTTGAGTTCAAGCTCACCGGGTTCGGCTAGCAGTTCACCGGGGATCAGGAGTGCCATTCAGAGGAAGCCTCAGCGAATCGGATCATGCAAGGTCACAAGCTTGGTTCCGTCCTGAAAAACCGCCTCGATTTGAACCTCGTTAACGAGTTCTGGAATTCCTTCCATCACTTGGTCGCGTCTCAGCCATGTGCTGCCTTCTTGCATTAAGTCGGCCACACTCTTGCCATCTCTGGCTCCTTCAAGGACCAAAAAACTGAGCAAAGCTACGGCTTCAGGGTGGTTGAGCTTGAGTCCACGGTTGAGACGACGTTCCGCCAGGAGGGCGGCGGTAACGATCAGCAGTTTGTCTTTTTCCTGAGGGCTGAGGTGCATGGTGACCTTGCACTGACTTTAGTTTCTCTCTCTCTGGGCCAGCAGAAGGTTCAGAATGAACCTTCTGCTGGCCTCAATGGATGCTCTTGCAAAGGCCAGACCCTGGGAATCTGTGGCGCTGCCAGGTCTCGTTCCTGACGGGTTCGAGCCCAGATTCTGCTGAACCAGAAACGGGCATCACGGCTTGATAAACCGCTGTAACGGGCGATCAGGCCCTGGGGGAGAACGCCGCAATGCATGCTTCCTTCGAGTTCCTTGCGATCCTCCCGAACCGCATCGAGGAGGGTGTTGATCCTTTCTGTTTGGAGAGGGAAGGGTGCCGCCCAAACCAAGGTGCCAAAGACGGGTTGCTGATTTAGTCCATGGACCCCATTCAGCGCTTCGTCGCTGATTTCCAGTCTGTCAACGAGTTCCCAGCGTCTTCCCTCAGGCGTTCGGCGTTGGAGCTCAATACTTGATCTCCAGCGGCCCTTCCCCAAT
The DNA here is from genome assembly GCF_014279775.1 of Synechococcus sp. PROS-9-1. Lineage (NCBI taxonomy): Bacteria > Bacillati > Cyanobacteriota > Cyanophyceae > Synechococcales > Synechococcaceae > Synechococcus > Synechococcus sp. PROS-9-1. Next base: position 2,208,748 of record NZ_CP047961.1, on the reverse strand, counting down.
GTTTCGTTTGCGGCAGTGCGCCCCAGACGTACGATTTCCGCGCTGAGAAACGAGCCATTTAACGGCAACGTGATGCTTAGGTTTTGCTCAAATAGTGCGTCCGCATAGAGCACAAGCTCTTGGGGAAGCCACTCCAAATCACTCCCTGCATCAAGGTTCGCCTTCACGTTTTGATGGGCCCAAGCTCCCTGGGGGTTGAGCTTGCTGCGACCTACTGATCCATAAACCTTTTGAGCGGCCACGCTGGTGATCAGGCAGCGACTATCTCGTTTCAACGTCAGGTTGATGCTCAATTGGTCTCCCCCCACGAGGCCACCAGCGGTGTGAAGCAGTGGCAGCTCGCAACGCCCGTTCTCTCCACGCTCGGCGCGCATCAATTTCAGGGGAGCGGTGCAGCCCCCTTGATGCTGACTGCCGCTGCTGCCTGCAAAAAACTGCAAGTTGCAGGTGCCGTGCCATGGATCAAGTCGATGCATGGAGGCACGCTCGACGCCAACACTCCTCAGCTCTGTAGCAAGCACTACCAAACGATGGTGTGCTGTTTGGGCAGTCTTTGTTGTGTGATCTTGTTGGTTGTCTAAACCCTTGGATGTTGGCTTGATCGTTTTGGACCATCGCCTCAGGTCTGAGGAGTTATCGCCCAACGGCAGCCTCTCGGTGATGGAGTTGCCGCTGAGCGCCCACCAGCGCACGGTGCTGCGTGGCCGTCGTCGCACAGCCTGTGGTCGAGAGGTGTTGTTGCAGTTGCCGCGCGAGCGCGCCTTGATGCCTGGTGATCGCCTTACCGATTCGCATGAGCAGCTGCATGTGCTGGTTACCGCTGCTCCTGAGGAGTTGTTGCGAGTGGAGGCAGCAACGCCGTTGGCATTGCTTGAGGCTGCTTATCACCTAGGAAATCGCCATGTGGCTCTTGAGTTGCATGAGCATGAGCTGTTGTTGCTCGATGACTCCGTGCTCGCCACCATGCTCAACGGTCGTGGATTGAAGGTGACACGGTGCTGTCGTCCATTCATGCCTGAAGGCGGTGCCTATATCGGTCATCAGCACTCATGACATCGCTTGCATTACTGCAGTTGGTGAGTCCTGCCTTGCCCGTTGGTGCATTCAGTTATTCCGAGGGTCTTGAAGTTTTGATCCAAAACGGTTCTCTGATCGATGCATGCGATCTTCAACATTGGATTGAAGCTGAGCTTCAGAGGGGTGCACTGAGGTTGGAGGCTGCGGCGTTAAATCCATTGCGCGTTCAACTTCAAAGCTGGGAGGAAGAACGGTCAGTGATGCCCAGCGACTTGATCTCTTTGGATGGCTGGTTGCTGGCTGTGAGGGAGTCGGCTGAGATGCGTGCCCAGCAAACACAGATGGGCGGTTCATTGCTGGAGTTGATGGCTGATCTTGGACATCCATTGCCTCAACCAGTGGTTCTGGCTTGGCCCGCGGCCTGGGCGTGGGCAGCCCTTTCCTTGAAGATTTCTGAGCTGGAGATGGTTGAGGGTTATTTGTATGGCTGGGTTGCGAATCAGCTCAGTGCAGCGGTCCGCTTAGTTCCAATTGGCCCCACCACGGCTCAAAGGATCCAGAAGCAATTGATGCCGATGATCAGTTCACAGGCTCTTGTTTTGAGAGCTCAGGATCCGAAGGCACTTTGGAGTGGTGGTGCTGGTGCAGGGCTCGCCCAGTTGGCTCATGCTGAGTTGTATTCACGATTGTTCCGGAGCTGATGAGCAGCAAACTCAGGCTTGGCGTCGCCGGTCCGGTGGGCTCTGGCAAGACAGCGCTCGTGGAAGCGCTCTGCAGGAGATTGCGCGATCGCCTGCAATTAGCGGTAGTGACCAATGACATCTATACGCAAGAGGATGCCCAATTCCTGACGCGCTCAGGTGTGTTGGAGCCGGAGCGGATCCGTGGTGTTGAAACCGGGGGGTGCCCCCATACGGCGATACGAGAAGACTGCTCCATCAACCGAGCTGCTGTGAGTGACCTGGAGCGTCAGTTCCCTGGGCTTGATCTGGTGATGGTTGAAAGCGGTGGCGACAATCTTGCGGCCAGCTTTAGTCCCGAATTAGTGGACCTTTGTCTCTATGTGATTGATGTAGCGGCTGGGGACAAGATTCCACGTAAGGGTGGCCCAGGAATTACACGGTCGGATTTATTGGTGATTAACAAGATTGATCTGGCTCCTCTCGTTGGTGCCGATCTAGCAGTCATGGAACAGGACACGCTGAGGATGCGGGGGGATCGACCCTGGTGCTTTACCAATCTTCGAACTGGGGAAGGACTCGATCGCGTGGAAGCGTTTGTGTTGCAACAGCTACCAAAGTGAAGCGTATTTAGGTGTTTACCGGCCAAATTGTCCCGATTGATACAGGAACCCCTTGCTCTTGATCTGTACCTTTCGTTCTCCGGCGTTTAAGCGCCGTTTCACTTGTTTTCGGTACTCATGAGTTCATCATTGTCCAAGCGTCTATTTGCCGGCATGGCCGCAGCGTCGCTGGGTCTGGCCGTCACTGCGTGCGGTGGTGGCGATGAGAAGGCCTCCAACGTCGAATATGACGACAACGTCACTGTCGGGATCCTCCATTCCTTGACGGGCACCATGGCGATTTCTGAGTCCACCTTGGTGGATACAGAAAAGATGGCCATTGATGAAATCAATGCAGCCGGTGGTGTGGAAGTTGATGGCAAGAAGTACAAAATTGACTACATCGTCGAAGACGGTGCCTCTGATTGGCCCACTTTCGCTGAGAAGTCCAAAAAACTCATCGATCAGGACGAAGTACCTGTTGTTTTCGGTGGCTGGACCTCTGCTAGCCGCAAGGCAATGCTTCCGGTTTACGAATCGAAGGATGCTTTCCTCTACTACCCGATTCAGTACGAAGCACAGGAGTGTTCTAACAACATCTTCTACACCGGAGCGACTCCGAACCAGCAGTCGGAGCCCGCAACCAAATTTATGTATGAGAAGTCGCCTGCCGCTGGCAAGCCTTTCTTCTTAGTTGGTTCTGATTACGTCTTCCCACGGACGTCCAACACGATTACTAAATCCCAAGTTGAGCAGCTTGGTGGAACCGTTGTCGGTGAGGACTACCTTCCACTCGGTAATACAGAAGTTGCACCGATCATCGCCAAAATCAAAAAGGCTTTGCCTGACGGCGGTGTCATCATCAACACCCTGAATGGTGACCAGAACGTCGCCTTCTTTAAGCAGATCCAGGACGCTGGCATCACACCAGCCAACGGCTACTACGTGATGAACTACTCCATTGCGGAAGAAGAGATCAGCACGATTGGATCTGAGTTCCTGGAAGGCCATTACGGCGCTTGGAACTACATGATGTCGATCGACACCCCTGCATCCAAGAAGTTTGCTGCAGACTTCAAGGCTAAATATGGTGAAGACCGCCAGGTCGCTGACCCTCAGGAGTCGGCCTACAACATGGTTTATCTGTGGAAAGCAGCTGTCGAGAAGGCCAACTCCTTCGATGACAACAAGGTTCGTGAAGCTCTCGTGGGCATCACCTTTGATGCACCGCAGGGTCCTGTGGAAGTGATGCCAAACCATCACTTGTCTCAGACTGTCCGTATCGGTCAAATCACAGCTGATGGTCAGTTCGACATCCTCGAGGAGACCGATGGACCTATTGCACCACAGGCTTGGAACCAAATTCACCCAGATTCCAAAGGCTATGCCTGTGATTGGACTGATGCATCAAAAGGTGGCAAGTACAAGCTCTGATCTCTGTATCTCAGATATCTTGATCTTCTTGTGATTCAAGGGAGGAGTTCGGTTACGGACTCCTCCTTTTGTTGTTTTTTTGTCCTTGATTTCAGCTCGTGCAACTGCTGCTAGAAAGCCTCTTCAATGGTGTCGCAATCGGCTCAGTGCTGATGATGGCCGCTCTTGGATTGGCCATTGTTTTTGGTTTGATGGGTGTGATCAATCTTGCCCATGGTGAGTTGATGATGCTTGGGGCTTACACCACTTACGTGGTGCAAATGGTCTTCAAGCTTCCCGCTTTTCAACCTATTTATGGCCTCTATGTATTGGTGGCAATTCCTTTGGCATTCGTTGTCAGTGGAGTCGTTGGGATCCTTCTTGAACGCACAGTAATTCGACGTCTTTATGGCAGTCCGTTGGAGACGTTGCTGGCTACTTGGGGTGTGAGTTTGATTTTGCAGCAGTTTGTTCGCAGTGTTCCTTTAGCGCATGCGGCTGGGCTGATCCTGGCTTTGGTGCTCGGATTTGGTTTGCCATTGGTGCTGCCTCATCGGTTTTTTGAAGGAGCTCGGGCACGCATCAACCGCGCCATCACCTGGGCGGTGTCTGCCCTTGGCGGTGTCTTGCTTGCTGGTGTTTTGGCGTCGCAGATCAGTCGCATTGCCCGGGCCACATCCCGCAATGTCGACGTCACGGCACCGAAGTGGATGCGGGGTGGCATCGAGTGGATGGATATCACGTTCCCGGTTCCACGCCTGGTGATCATCGTGATGACGATCGTCGCAGTGGTCGGTGTTACATGGTTCCTCAATCGAAGCGTCTGGGGGATGCGCATTCGTGCCGTAACTCAGAACCGTTCGATGAGTGATTGCCTTGGCATTCCTACCGACACCGTTGACGTGCTCACCTTTGGTATCGGCTCTGGCCTGGCCGGTGTGGCTGGCGTAGCGGTGTCACTTTTAGGTTCCGTCGGCCCAAATGTTGGTGGTTCTTACATCGTGGGCTGCTTCATGGTTGTGGTGCTCGGAGGTGTTGGCAACCTGCTCGGCACCGTTCTTGCCTCCTTTGCGATCGGCTTGTTAACGGACCTCATTGGGGCCGGACGATTGCTCACGATCTGGCCAGATATGCCGTCGCCTTTGGCTGGAACTGTGACCTTTTTTGCCACAACCAGCATGGCTCAGGTCTTGGTGTTCGCCTTGATTGTGGTGTTCTTGCAGTTCCGTCCAGCGGGCCTCTTCCCGCAGAAGGGACGCATGGTGGAGGCTTAAAACAATGATGAATGCTTTTCAACAACGCCGATGGCCCCTGGTGATTCTCTGGGTGTTGATCATTGCGGCAATCGTGGCGGCACCATCGGTGCTGCCCGTGTTTCGACTCAATCTTTTGGGCCGCTTCCTTGCGTTGGCCATTGTTGCTCTGGGCATCGATTTAATTTGGGGTTTCACAGGCCTGCTCAGCCTTGGCCAGGGCATTTTCTTTGCACTCGGCGGATATGCGGCTGCGATGTACTTGCAGCTGAACAGCTCGGGAGATTTACTCAACGGCATCCCTGAGTTTTTCACCCTCTATGGGGTAGATCGTCTACCTGCTTTCTGGCAGCCGTTCCATTCGCCATGGTTCACCCTGGTGGCGATTTGGCTGGTCCCTGGGCTGTTGGCTGGCCTGCTTGGCAACCTGGTTTTTCGAAATCGCGTTAAGGGTGTTTATTTCTCAATCCTTACCCAAGCTGCGTTGTTGGTGTTTTTTAACTTCTTCAACGGTCAGCAGAAATTGATTAATGGAACCAATGGACTCAAGACCGATGTGACCCAGTTGTTCGGTCAGATGGTGGGGTCGGCGGAGATGCAGCGTGGCTTTTTTTGGGTCACTGCTGTGATGGTGATCCTGATGTGGCTGTTTGTGCGCTGGGTGGTGCGTGGTCGCTTTGGCGATGTGCTGATTGCCATTCGAGATGATGAACCGCGCCTGCGCTTCGCGGGGTACAACCCCACGTTGTTTAAGACGTTAGTTTTTGCCATTGCTGGCAGTTTGGCTGGCATTGGTGGAGCTCTTTACACCGTTCAGTCTGGAATTGTGTCCCCCCAATTCATGACGGTGCCGTTCTCAATCGAGATGGTGATTTGGGTGGCTGTTGGTGGTCGCGGCACCCTTGTTGGCGCGATCCTCGGAGCGGTTGCGATCAACTACGCCAAGAGCCTGGTGAGCGAAGCCATGCCCCAGAGCTGGCTGTTTATCCAAGGTGGGTTGTTCATTCTTGTGGTGACGGCATTGCCTGAGGGTGTGATTGGTTGGTTCCGTGGAGAAGGTCCAAGGAATCTGATGACTCGTGTGGGTTTTCCTCGGCCTATCGGTACGTATCCGCAACTTGAAGTTGATGGCAATGATGAGGTGCAGCCATGAGCAGAATCGTTTCTGGCTCCAGACCACTGCTGGAGCTCACGGACATCACAGTTAGTTTTGACGGTTTTCTTGCCCTTCGGGACCTTAATCTCAGCTTGCGGCCTGGGGAATTGCGGGCGGTGATTGGTCCCAATGGAGCTGGGAAGACCACGTTTCTAGATGTCATCACTGGAAAGGTTGCGCCTAGCTCAGGAGGCGTGCTCTTTAAAGGTCGCTCTCTGGTTGGAATCCCAGAACACCGCATTGCTCGACTTGGAATCGGACGCAAATTCCAAAGCCCTCGCGTGTTTGAAGATTTAACGGTTCAAAACAACTTGGCATTGGCTGTTAGTCGGTCTAAGCAGCCTTGGACCTTGCTTTTTGGTCGAATTAGTGCCGAACAGCGCGACCAAGTTCACCATCTTATGAACATCGTTAATCTTCAGTCTCGTGCCGACTGGAGAGCAGGAGCTCTGTCTCATGGACAGAAACAGTGGTTGGAAATTGCGATGTTGGTTGGTCAGGATCCAGACCTCTTGCTGGTGGATGAACCAGTTGCAGGTCTTACTGATGAGGAAACTGATCTTACGGCTGATTTGCTGAAGTCTTTGGCTGGAGATCACACTGTCTTAGTGATTGAGCACGATATGGAATTCATCCGTCGTCTTGACAGTCCTGTGACGGTGTTGCATCAGGGCCATGTTCTTTGTGAGGGATCGATGGACCAGGTGCAACAAGATCCTCGCGTGATTGAAGTTTATTTAGGAACCAAGGAGGACGACGCTCAATGACAATGCTGGAGATTCGGGGCCTCAATACCTATTACGGCGAGAGTCACATCCTTCGAGATGTTGATTTGAGGGTCCTTGCAGGGGAAATGGTCTGCCTCATTGGCCGCAATGGCGTGGGTAAGACCACTCTTCTGAAGTCTCTGATCGGTTTGCTTAAGCCACGGTCTGGTGAGATTGTCTTTGAAGGTAATGGAATAGAGCGTCAACCTCCTCATCGGCGAGCAAGGTCAGGAATCGGTTATGTGCCTCAAGGGAGAGAAATTATTCCTCAACTAACTGTTGAAGAGAATTTGATGTTGGGGATGGAGGCCCTTCCAGGAGGTCTTGCTCGAAATCATCGTATCGACCCCTTTGTTTATGAGCTCTTCCCAATTCTCCAGGAGTTTCTTTCACGTAAAGGTGGTGATCTTTCTGGTGGTCAGCAGCAGCAGCTTGCCATTGCTCGTGCTCTGTTAGGTCAGCCTAAATTGTTGCTTCTTGATGAACCCACTGAGGGGATTCAGCCCAATATTGTGCAGGACATTGAGGCTGCCGTTCAACGAATTATCGCTGAGAAAGGGATTGGCGTTTTGCTGGTGGAACAGCATTTGCAATTTGTGCGCCAAGCTGACAGGTATTACGCCATGCAGCGTGGCGGGATTGTGGCGAGTGGGTCTACGGCTGAGCTCAGCCAAGACGTGGTGGATCGTTTCTTAAGTGTGTGAGCGCGTGGGATGAAACTTCAGGCAGAGCGCTGTTGACCGCGATCGGCAGCACCACTTGCGCCATGTCTCTCAGTTCCGTAAAAGCCAGAGCCAGAAGGATGGAATCCACCCCCTATCCCGAGCCAATGGTTCCGGTGAAGATGGTCAAGGTGAGGCTCTTGAGGCTCTAGTCACGCCGTCATTCCATAGCGCCGATCGCGGCCTGTTGCGCTCAGGATGGCAATCACTGCTCAGAATGCGACAGCAACAAGGATCTCCAAAAAGCTTCTCCATTTCCGTGATTCGTGAGTGGTTCTCCATTCACTTGGCTGATCGTCCTGCAGCCAAGGCTGTTGATTAATAACCATTGATCACCAGGTTGCGGTTCTGCTGAAAGCGACTGCTCTTTTATCAGTCCCTGCTTGAGGGCTTGTCCCCGCATCACTCCAGGCAGGCAGCCATCGCTTATGGGGGGTGTGAGCCACTGGCCATGGCGTTGCACAACAAGGTTTGCGCTGCTGCCGCAGCACAGTGAGCCATTGGTGCTGAGCATTAATCCATCTTCAGCCTCCCTCTGTTGAGCCTCCCGCCGCACTTGAATCGCTTGGCCATAGGCGAACGTTTTGCATCGACTCATCAGGCTGTAGGCATGCCGATATTCATGACGACTGATCCATGTGCGTACCGTCTGAAATGTTGGCGTATGGGTTTGCAACGTCATCCAAAACCGATGCCTGGATGGATCGGCTGGGTTGTGATCGAGGCCAATCCCTCGCTTGCTCCCATCGCCTCGACTCCAGTTCAGGCGCAGGGCCCCGTACATCTGCTCGAGTCCAAGTCGTTCGATCGCTTCTTGAATCAATGGATCCAACCAGGACCTTTTTGGGGGTGGTGCCATTCCCAAAAGGTCAGCACTTTCATCCCATCGACGGAGGTGTGCGTCTAATAAGCAGGGATGGTTGTGATCAATGAGGACCGTTTCGAATAGTCCATCGGCGAGCAGCAGCCCCCGGTCGCTCAGTGGCAGCTCCAGTTCTGCAGGACGCCCCCACTTTCCCTTGATCCAGGCGATGGAGTCTTGTGGCTGAGATGCTGTCACTTCAATGCCTCCAAAAGTGGCAGCAGTTTCCAGTCGAGTTCGTCGGCTTCTGCTTGCGGATCCGAGTCGGCAACAATGCCGCAGCCTGCATGCACCCGAAGCTCATTGTTTTTGCGCAGAACGGTGCGAATCAAAATATTGCTGTCAAAACGTCCATCCCAGTTCAGCGTTAGCAAGGAGCCGCAGTAGGGACCTCGACCTTGGGGTTCTAATTCTTGAAGCCTTTGGCACGCTCTCAGTTTTGGTGCACCACTAATCGAACCACCAGGCCAGCTCGATTCCAATAGATCCACCCAGCTCAGTCCGTCCCTGAGTTGGCCGCTCACGACTGAGGTGAGGTGATGGACCCGGGCGTAGCTTTCGAGATTGACCAGTTGAGGAACATCGACGCTGCCAGGAACGCAGACCCTGCCAAGGTCATTGCGCAGCAAGTCGACGATCATCACATTTTCAGCACGGTCTTTTTCGCTGCACACCAATGCAGCTGCTTGATCAGCATCCCGTTGTGGATCGGAATCTCGAGGGCGTGTTCCCTTGATCGGCCTTGTTTGAACAGCACCATTGGGCAGCACTTCCATGAAGCGTTCCGGCGATGTGGACAGGAGTGCTTCACCATCGGCCTCACCGCTGGCAACGACCAGACCAGCAAAGGGTGCCGGGCAGGCTCGACGCAAGCGCCGAAAGAGCTCCAGATTGTTGATCGATTCCTGCAATGTTGTGCTGGAGCAACTGGTGAGATTGGCTTGAAAGAGATCACCCATCGCGATCAGATCACGGATGTGCTCGACGCCCTTGGCATAAGCCTTCCTGTCGCTGTGGCGTACCCAAGCTGTATGCAGGGGTTTGGAGTTGGGGAGTGCGTTAGGGACTCGGTTGCCTTGTTCACTCAGGCCCAGAATCCAGCGCTCCATTGCGGCATGGCGCTTGGCATCAAGCCCCTCAATCCAAATCTCCCGGAGTTGTAGGTCAAAGCGCAAAACGGGGTCGTAGCGCCCGATCCAAAGGCTCGCCATGGCATCGCTTCGCCAGGCGTTTTTGGGTTCGAGCCACGCGGCGGCGTCGTAACTAAGCCAGCCCGTCCAGTGCCCAGGATCGAGCGAGCGTAGAGCCTCAAACGGATTGGTGGCTCCCATCTCTCCCGGCAATCCACGGCAGCAGCGTTGCTCGAGAGGGTCAGCTGCCAGGGTGAGCCAACGGCCAAGCTCGCTGGCATCCCCGTCCAACCAAATCAAGCCAGCTTCTCCATGCTCTTCGGCGAGCGCTTGTGCGACTACATCAGGTTCGATCCAGAGATGCTTGCTGCGAATGAGCTTTTGGGTGCCGGCTTGATTGGCGTTCATCGACGGCCTGGGCTGCATAGGTCCGGCCGCCCGGCGGCGATCAGCGCCTCATCACGGATGCGGCAGCTATCGCAGACACCACAGGGCACGTCGCCTCCGCTATAGCAACTCCAGGTGCGTTCGATGGGAACCCCTAGATGCAATGCTTCCTCTGCAATTTGCTGTTTACTCCACTCCACAAGTGGTGCCCAAAGCTTTGGACCATGGCCCTGTCGTCCAGCGCGGCTGCTGAGGTCTGCGAGATCCTGAAACGCCTCTAGATAATCGGGCCGGCAGTCGGGATAGCCCGAGTAGTCCACGGCATTCACGCCCAGCACGAGTCGATCGGCGCCTCGCGCCTCGGCGAGGCTGAGTCCGATCGCAATGAACACGGTGTTTCGCCCTGGGACGTAGGTGTTGGGAATCATGCCCGCCTCAACGCCGCTGGTGGGAAGGGTTTGGGTGTGATCGGTGAGTGAGGAGCCTCCCCACATCGCCAAATTCACGTTGATGGTGTGATGCTCATCCAGATTCAGAGCCTTGGCGATCTCTACGGCGGCATCAAGCTCCCGTCGATGGCGCTGGCCGTAATCAAAGGAGAGGCCAATCACGCGGAAGCCTGACTTGATGGCGAGCGCAGCAGCCGTTGCGGAATCAAGCCCTCCCGAGAGCAGGGCAATCGCGGTGGAATCGGTCATGCTTGCATTCTGTTGCCGTAGGGGTAGGACCATGGGTCTGGGATTCTTGAGGCTGGCACTGCCGCTGCTGATGGTTGCGGCCTCAGCTCCTACTGCTGCGATTCCTCGTCTTGACCTGAGTGGTTATCCAGCACCCAAGCAAGGCCAAAAGCGTTGGGTGATTCAGCCCTCGGGCCTTTTGCCGAAGAGTGATGACGAGATGATTTCGGCCCATCCACTCGATTGGCGCGTCCAGTTGATCGTGGGCAAAGAGGTGGATGTTGACTGCAATGTCAAACGTTTGTCGGGTCCGTCTTTATCGATGCAGCGACTGCCTGAAGCCTCTGGAAAGGCCTTGTTTGAAGTAAATGGCCCCGTGCTTGTGCTCAGTACACGCATGGCTTGCACTCAGGAACAAGTGGAAGGCAGATCCTTTTTGTCGCTCGGTAAGCAGCCCTATTTGATTCCCTACAACGCGTCTTGGCCGGTGGTGGTGGATCTGCCCGAAGGGGTGGTGTTGCGCTGGAGGGTTTGGAAAGCGGAGACGCTTCAACAGGAAGCTGTGAAACTTTGAATGGGATGAGGCACAACTAGCGCACGCCAAGCCATTTGTGGCTTTGCACGCTTAACCGCCAACGCTGATCTTGCTGGACTTTGGCCACGGCGAGTTGCAGGCCTTCCTCGCAGTCCCAGCCAGGCTGAAGAAGCCATTTGGCCTGGGGCGCTTGTGCTGCCACCACCTCCGCAAACAGCAAATCTGCCGGCTCGTGCACAACAACCTTGAGCTCGTGACACGTTTGCACCACCTCCGGTCTTGGAGGCCTGTGGCGCTTCGGTGAAAGGGTGATCCAGTCGGGGGCACCGCTCAATCGATCGACACCACTGGTCTCAAGATGCAGGGGCTGTCCGCACCTTGAGCGAATCGCAGAGGTGAGCTCATCGAGGTTGTGGTGCAGAGGTTCTCCACCGGTGATCACCACAAAGGCGGCTCCGGTTTCAGCGGCATCAGTGGCTTCAGTCGCCAAGTCCATCACCAGACGCTTTGGATGGGAATCAGTAGGCCATGAGTGCTTGGTGTCGCACCAGCTGCAACCCACATTGCAGCCCGCCAGACGGATGAAAAAGGCACTCCGGCCCGCATGGATCCCTTCCCCTTGAAGAGAGTGAAAGGTCTCAACAACGGGCAAAGAGTCGGTCAAGGCTGCAGGTTGGCATGACTGGATCCAGCCGCTGAATTGTTTTGTTGGCGCATGGCTTCGCTGGGGCTGGAGGGCAAGCGTTGTTGCGCCGCTTCGATCAGACCTCGGAATAGGGGATGGGGCCGGCCGGGTCTGGAGAGGAATTCGGGGTGGTACTGACAGGCTGTGAAAAATGGATGTTCGGGAAGTTCGATCAGTTCCACCAACCGGCCATCGGGGGAGCTTCCGCTGATTTCGTAGCCAGACTCAAGAAACAGGTTTCGGTAGGCGTTGTTGAATTCGAAGCGGTGGCGATGGCGCTCGTACACCACCTCTTCTCCATAAAGCCTTGCGGCCAGGCTGCCTGCAGTGACTCGGCAGGGATACACGCCAAGACGCATCGTGCCTCCAAGGTCAACAACGTCCTGTTGTTCAGGCAGGAGATGGATCACAGGATGGGTGGTGCCAGGCTCGAGCTCAGCGCTCGTGGCATCGGTGAGTCCTGCCAGATTGCGTGCCCACTCGATCACGGCGCACTGCATCCCTAGGCACAGGCCAAGGAATGGCACGCGCTGCTCCCTCGCCCAGCGGATGGCGGCGACTTTGCCATCCACTCCACGGTTGCCGAATCCGCCTGGAACCACCACGGCGTCCATTCCTTTAAGTAGGGCATCAGCCCCCTGGTGTTCAATCTCTTCGGCGCAGACCCAATGCAGATCCAGTGAGGCATCCTGGGCCAAGCAGGCGTGGCGCAAGGCTTCTACGACAGACAGGTAGGCGTCATTGAGTTGGATGTACTTGCCTACTAACGCCACCTTTACCGCAGGCCCGGGATTGCGGAGTTTGTGCACCAGTTGCACCCAATCCACCATGTCACTGTCGTGATCTTCGAGGTCCAGGACGTCGAGGACTTCACGGCACAGTCCTTCGTCTTCGAGTGTGAGCGGAACGGCGTAAATGCTGTCGGCGTCTAAGGAGGGGATCACCGCTCGCTGGGGCACCCCGCAGAAGCCGCCAATTTTGCGTTTGAGCTCATCATTGATATCGCGATCACTGCGACAGACGAGCAGATCTGGCTGGATCCCGATTGAGCGCAGCTCTTTGACCGAATGCTGGGTGGGTTTGGTTTTCAGTTCTCCCGATGTGCCGATGAAGGGGAGAAGGGTCACGTGGATGTAGGCCAGATCTTGTCGTCCCACATCCCCTCTGAATTCTCGAATCGCTTCTAGGAAGGGCAAGGATTCGATGTCACCAACGGTTCCACCGATTTCGGTAATCACCACATCGGCATTGCTGTTTGCGGCCACACGGTGAATGCGGTCGCGGATTTCACCGGTGATATGGGGGATGACCTGGACGGTCCCGCCGTTATAACTTCCTCGGCGCTCTTTATTAATGACGGATTGATAGATCGAGCCGGTGGTCACGCTGTTTAGGCGCGACATGGCGGTGTCCGTGAAGCGTTCGTAGTGGCCGAGATCGAGATCGGTTTCGGCACCGTCTTCGGTGACAAATACCTCACCGTGCTGAAACGGGCTCATCGTGCCTGGATCCACATTCAGGTAGGGATCCAGCTTCAGGATTGAGACGCTGTAGCCCCGTGACTTCAGCAGGCGCCCAAGGCTTGCGGCCACAATCCCTTTGCCGATGCTGGAGACCACACCACCGGTAACAAACACGAACTTGGCCATGGCTTGCTCGGCAACGTGTCAATTTACCGCTGTAGACCCTCAACCTGGTAGCCGTGCGCACTCTCCTGATTAGTGGTGCAAGTCGTGGCATTGGTCGTGCGGTCGCGGAACGAGCTCTTGCCGACGGCCATCGCCTCAGTCTTGGGCTTCGCGATCGGGCAGCGTTGAAGCAGACGCCCCTGGATCCCGACCTGGCTGGGAGCGAACGGGTTTTGCTGTATCCCTATGCCGCTGAGGACCCCGCGGCAGCCCAGGCCTGGGTCGAGGCCACCACTGATCATTTCGGCGGCTTCGACAGCGTGATCCATAGCGCTGGGATCTTCAGCCGTGTTCCGCTCCTGTTTGCGCCCAGCGAAGAACAAGAAATCGCTCACACCATCAATGTGAATTTGATGGGACCGTGGTGGCTAACTCGTGCCGCCTGGCCGCAGTTGGCAGCCCATGGAGAGGGTCGCATTCAGGTTTTGGTTTCGATGAGCGGGAAGCGCAGCAAAGGTCGCCTGGCTGCCTATAGCGCCAGCAAATTTGCTCTGCTTGGTCTGTGCCAAACCATGCGCAACGAGGGTTGGGCTGCCGGAATTCGGGTCACGGCGATTTGTCCTGGTTGGGTGAATACGGATATGGCAGCTGCTGTGCGCAGCGGTCCGAGCGACCGCTGGCCAACGCAATCGATGGACGTTGAAGCGATGACTCAGCCCGAAGATATCGCTTCGATGAGCGCTGAACTGTTGAGGCTTCCCAATCGGGCGCTCCCCTTTGAGCTTGCTGTCAGCTCCAGCCTGGAGTGATGGTGAGTTGTCCAGCAGGCTGCGCAGCATCCAGGCTGTTTTGCGTGGATCTGAAGCCGTTGGGTCAGCAGGTCAGCAGTCGGTTCGTCGTTGGCAGTTGCCAGCCTCTTCAAGCGGAAAGAGGCCTCGTTGCGTGCGTGCCACGGCCTCATGGCCGGTGATTGGTTTAAGAATCCAGGGATTGGATGTAATCACGGACCTTGCTCCGGCGCTGGGGCTGGCGCAGTTTCAACAGAGCCCGGGTTTCGATCTGACGCACCCGTTCGCGGGAGAGATTCATGTCTTCGCCGATTTGGGCGAGGGTTCGGGGTGTGTCGTCTTCCAGTCCAAAGCGACAGCGAATCACGGTGGCTTCCCTCGGGGTTAGCTCATCAAGCAAATGTTCGAGATCGTCGTGGAGTGCATCGCGGGTCAGGGTTTGCTCTGGTGTGGCGTGTTCGTCTTCTAGGAGCTCCCCAAGTTGGGTGTCTTGATTCCTGCCCACCTTGGTTTCCAGCGACACAGACCGTGGAACGCGAGCCAGGGTTTGACGCACTGTGTCTTCGCTGACGCTGAGTTCCCTTGCAAGATCTGACATCGAAGCGGTGCGCCCTTCACTGCTGGCGATCTCTTGCTGCACCCGTTTGATCCGGTTGAGCTTCTCGGTGATGTGAACGGGCAAGCGGATCGTTCGGCTTTGGGTGGCGATCGCCCGAGTGATCCCTTGGCGAATCCACCAGTAGGAGTAGGTGCTGAAGCGAAAGCCGCGGGTGGAATCAAATTTTTCGACCGCCCGTTCGAGCCCCAAGGTTCCCTCTTGGACCAGATCAAGCAGTTCCATGCCTCGGTGCTGGTACTTCTTCGCTACAGCCACCACCAAGCGCAAATTGGCTTGGATCATCCGGTCACGAGCCTTTCGCCCTTCACGCAGACGCCGCTGGAGGTCGCGGCTGTCGGATTCAATCAGACCCGCCCAGGTTTCATAGCCCTTGGTGATGGCCTGGTTCAGCTCTTGCAAAGGCATCTCGGCGGCACGTGCCCATTCCTGCCTTGTGGGCCAGTGAGAGAGATGGTTGGCCTCCCTCAACTGCAGTTCCTCAAGGCACAGCAACCGTTCGATCGCCGGATGATCTTCGGCTAATTGACGTTCTTCGCGCTTGAGGCGCTCGTATTGCTGCACGAGGCGCGACAACACCACCTCGTCTTCAGCGGTGAGCAGGTCGACCCGACCGATGTCCTGCAGGTAGAGACGCAACAGGTCGTTGCCGCCGCTCCAGCGGATCGGGGTTGATCCCGTTGATGAGGAGCTGGCGGACAAAGGACTGAGAATTCGATGAGATGTATCAAGGGTCTCGGTTTAAGCCAGTTGGTCTGCAGAAACGTTGGTTTGTGTTCGGGTTTTGCTTTCTGGCTAGTCAGCGTTTTCTGTCACAGGATCCACCCACGTGCTGGCCACATGCAGATCCTCGAGCTGCTTCCCAGATACACCTGCAGGCGCTGCAGTCATCAGGCAGCGGGCTTGCTGGGTTTTCGGGAACGCGATCGTGTCGCGGATCGAGTCTTCTCCGGCGAGCAGCATCACCATTCGGTCCACACCAAAAGCCAGTCCACCGTGGGGAGGTGCGCCCATGTCGAGCGCATCGACCAAGAATCCGAACTGTTCTTGGGCTTCCTCCGGAGCAAGCCCGATGCTGTTCAGCACTTCCCGCTGCAGGGCGGAGTCGTGAATACGCAGGGAGCCCCCTCCTAGTTCCAAGCCGTTGAGAACCAGGTCGTAGGCCTGGGCGCGAGCTGTGGGAAGGGTTTTGCCCCACTCCTCAGCCTGATCGCCCAGGTCGGTGGTGTTCGGAGCGCAGAAGGGATGGTGCAGGGCTTCGAGCCGATTTTCATCCTTGTTGAATTCGAACATCGGGAAATCGACGACCCATAGAAAATTCCACTGATCGTTGTCCCTGTCGGGCTTCACGAGCCCCATCTCTTTGGCGAGATACTGGCGCACGCGATCAAGAGCTTTGTTCACTGTTGCGGTGTCTCCAGCACCAAAGAGCAGCAGGGTTCCGGGCTCAGCCCCGGTGCGCTGCAGCAGGGTTTGCTTCTGCTCGTCTGAGAGGTTGTCCTTGATGGCACCGATGGTGTCGATCTCGCCGCCTTCTCGCACCCGGATGAAGGCCAGGCCACCGGCTCCTGCCGCTTGGGCTTCGCTAAACACGTCACCACCAGGTTTGATGCGCACGTTGGATACAGCGTCATTGCCTCCGGTAACCGCAATGCACTTCACGGAGCCGCCTGACTTCACGGCTCCACTGAACACCTTGAAACCCATGTCTTTCACGATGTCGCTCACATTCGTGAGCTCCATGCCGTAACGGGTGTCGGGGCGATCCGTGCCGTAGCGCTCCATCGCCTCGTGCCAGGTCAGGCGTGGAAACGGTAGTGGCAGATCAATCCCCTTCACCGTTTTCCAAATGGCAGCAATCAAACGCTCATTGAGCTCGAGGATCTGCTCCTGGCCCATGAAGCTCATCTCCATGTCCAGTTGCGTGAACTCAGGCTGTCGATCTGCCCGCAGGTCTTCATCGCGGAAGCAGCGAGCCACTTGGTAGTACCGCTCAATGCCGCCCACCATCAGCAGCTGCTTAAACAGCTGCGGGGACTGGGGAAGTGCGAACCATTCACCACCGCAGACGCGGCTTGGAAGGATGTAATCCCTGGCACCTTCTGGTGTTGAGCGGGTCAGTATCGGAGTTTCCACTTCGATAAAGCCTTCGTCTTCGAGGAATCGGCGCGCCGTTTGGATCGTTTGGGCACGCAAGCGCAGGTTGTCGCTCATGCGCTTGCGGCGCAGATCTAAAAAGCGGTGGCGGAGGCGCAGTTCTTCGCGCGTGTTTTCCTCGTCATGGACAGACACTGGAAATGGAAGCGTGCCTTTCACGCTGTTGAGCACGTGGATGCTGCTCGCTAAAACCTCCACCGCACCGGTGGCAAGTCGGTCATTTAGCGACTCACCAGGACGGGCCCGCACCTTGCCCTCGACTTGCAAGACGGTTTCGCTACGCAAGTGTTCAGCGACGGCAAAGGCATCAGCACCAAGGTCGGGATCCACGGTGATTTGAACCGTGCCGCTGCGGTCGCGCAGGTCGATAAAGATCACCCCGCCATGATCGCGGCGGCGATCCACCCAGCCGCAGAGCTGAACGGTTTCGTCGATGTGCGTGTCGCGCAGGTCGCCGCATCCGTTGCTGCGCATGGGAGTTTCACTGGAGAGAGGCGAGTTTCCCACAGCCTGTGCCAAGAAGCCTGTGCCAAGCAGCCTGAGCCCCTCCTATGAACGGCGATAGAAGGGACGCTTCACCACGGTGGCCGGTTGGAGCTGTCCACGGATTTCCACACTGAGCTCTGTGCCGAGCTTGGCAAGGGCTGGCGGAAGGGAGGCGAGGGCAATGGGCTCTTCGAGAGTGGGGGACCAGCTGCCGCTTGTCACGACGCCCACGGTCGAGCCGTTGTGGATGACGGGGTAATCGTGGCGGGCAATGGAACGGCCTTGCAGCTTCAATCCCACGAGACGCTTGGAAGGTCCCTGTTCAGCCGCTTGCTCAAGGGCTTTCCGTCCGATGAAAGGGGCGGGCATTTCCAGATGCACCAGCCACCCCAAGCCCGCCTCAAAGGGGGTGGTGGCAGCGTCCATATCTTGGCCATAGAGATGCATGGCTGCCTCCAGACGCAGGGTGTCGCGAGCGCCGAGGCCGCAGGGTGTCACACCCTCCTCGATCAATTGCTGCCAAAGCTTGCGTCCGTCGTCTGGCTTGAGCAGTAACTCCACTCCATCTTCTCCGGTGTAGCCCGTGCGCGCTGTGAAGACTGGAGCTTTGAGCCCCTGAATGTTGAGACTGCAGTGGCCGAAGCGCGGCAGCTCGCTGAGATCGCTGCCGCTTAATCGCTCCAGAAGGCCGATTGCCTTTGGCCCTTGGAGAGCGAGCAACACACCGTCCTTCTTTTCGTCGAGGACCTGCAGATCAGTTCCCTCGAGATGTTGGCGAATCCAGGCTGTGTCGGTCTCTGCGCAAGCTGCATTGATCACAACCAGCAAGGTTTCGTGGCTCGCGTCCAGCAACGATGGCCCGAGGTCATAAATGATTAAGTCATCAATGATTCCGCCTTGTTCATTCAGCAAGACCGAATAGCAGGCTTGGCCAGGGCCGATTCGGTGCAGATCACTCGGCACAAGTTGTTGTAAAGCATCTTTGGGATTGGCACCTTCAATCCGCAGAACTCCCATGTGGGAGATATCAAACATGCCGCTGCCGCTGCGTACGGCCTTGTGTTCAGCCATGAGCCCTGAAAACTGAACGGGCATTTCCCAGCCAGCGAAGGACACCATTCGTCCTCCGGCTGCGATGCAGAGGTCATGGAGCGGTGTGAGGTTCTGGTCCATGACTGAGGCACTAGCGCTCAAATCCTATGAACCAATTTGCGCTTGCATCGGAATCAATTCTGGAATTGGAAGCAAAGCAGCAGATTGCGCTGGTTTTGTGGTCCGCTTTAACAAGCGTCCTTAGTCTGAGTTCGCGTTTCAGCAGGTGTGATGTGACTCAGTCAAGTTGTCAATCCTGCTTGCATTGCACACCCCCTGCAGCTACAGGATCTGGGTGGTGTCGCTTACGACGACTCTCCGTTCATGCGGAGTTGGCGAACCAGGTGTTCTGTCATCACTGGACGAGTCGTCCACCATCTCTTCCTGAGCTCAATCTTCAGGAGCCCTTATTGATCCCCTTGGATCGCCAGTTGGATTTTTGTGATTCGATGCAAACGTCTGATCAGGATTCTGAATTAACAGTTCGGCTGTAGAAGTTGACCCAAACTGCTTTTCGTTCCGTTTGATTCTTCGTTGAGGTCTTTCTTGGGGCTCGGGATTCATCAACGCCAACGATTTGATGCTGACTGATGTCATGTCTTGTGCAGACATTTGATTGATAGAACGACCTAGTGAGCCATCAACAGCAGCAGGCTTCTTGTGACTTTGGCCGCTAAAACGCTACTGATCCCACTCGGATCGAGTTGAGGGGCGAGTTCCACCACGTCTGCGCCTATCAGGCGGTGATGGCTTAGCTCGTTGATCACAGCTGCGAAGTCGTTCCAAACAAATCCACCTGGTTCTGGGGTCCCTGTCCCTGGCATCACAGCAGGGTCAAACCAGTCGAGGTCCACCGTGAGGTAGATCGGCCGTCCCCTGAGCGTGCTCATTTGATCCGGGATGTCTTGAACTGAGATCAGGCGTCCGCTGCGACGGAGCTCTTTGAATTCATCAGAGGTGCCGCTGCGGATCGCAATCTGCATGAGCTTTTGGCTGGGAAGCACCTCCAAACAGCGGCGCATGGCGCAGGCATGGCTGTGACGGGCTCCAAGCCACTCATGTCGTAAGTCAGCATGGGCATCGAGTTGCACCAGCACGAGGTCGGGGTGTTGTTCCGCTACAGCCGCAACCGCACCAGAACTGATGGAATGCTCACCGCCAAGCATCAGTGGCTTGATGCCTGCAGCAAGCACGGTGCTGGTGGCATGGCGCACGGCATCCACAACGGGCTCCGGATCGCCGTAGGGAATCTCAACGGCTCCAATGTCGGCGTAAGAGATGTCTTCGAGGTCTCGATCCAGCTGGGGGCAGTAGGTCTCAAGACCTGTACTCACCTCACGAATCGCAGCTGGGCCAAATCGGGTACCAGGGCGGAATGAGGTGGTGCCGTCATAGGGAACGCCAAATAAGGCCACGCGGCATCCCTCTGGATTGCGTCGTGCTCCCATGAAAATGGCACCCTCATCGTCAAACAGGCTTTGATCAATCGGTTGGGTTGAGGGATTGGTCATGGATTCAGTTCCCGTTCAATAAAAGCTGGAATGGTGTTGAAGGCTCCTTGCTGCCAGCGGGGACTCCAGATGGCACACCCTTCGGCCACGGCAGCGGCGCGCTCGCTTTGAACGGTGAGATAGCGAGGAGCATCCTTCGCGGCAAAGGTCCAGCTCCACCAGCCACTTGGATACATCGGGACCCAGCCGTAGAGAGGATCAGCGTGGCCAAACAGCTCGCGAATGAGCTTCACCATGTCGATGTGCACTTGGCGGAAGGCTTCGGGTGATTCGCTTTGGGTGGCAAACACCCCCCCCGGCTTGAGGATGCGGCAACAGTTGCGGAAGAAGGCACGGTTGAACAAGCCCTCGGCGGGCCCTGTGGGGTCGGATCCATCCACTAGGACAACGTCGTAAGAGGCGTCTTCGGCTTCAGCGGCCCAGGCAATCCCATCACCAACGCTCAGGTGGAAGCGGGGGTCGTTCCAGCACCCGCCTCCGATCGAAGGAAGGTGTTCTTGGCTGAGATCCACGACCCGGCCGTCGATCTCCACCAGGTCGAGGTGCTTCACCCCTGGGTGGCGCAGGCATTCGCGGGCGGTTCCGCCATCACCGCCGCCGATCACCAGCACGCGCTCGATGGCCTCGGCTGAGCAGAGCGCAGGATGCACTAAGGATTCGTGGTAGTGGCGTTCCTGGTGCTCAGCAGTCATCCAGCAGCCGTCTAAAAGGAGTCCTTTCCCGTAGCGCTGGCTATCGATCACGGTGATGCGCTGAAACGGGCTGGTTTCGTCTACCAGCACGCGGCCCTCCAGGCCGTAGCGCACTCCGTTGTGGTGCTCATCGATCCAGTTGCCACTGGTCTGAGGTGCAGTGGTCATGGCGGGTCGCTGGACGTTCGCTCCATCCAGCTAAAACCAGCACCGGTTGGACGGCGTGATGCCAAGGTCAAGGGTGTCAGTCGGTCGTTCAGCGATGGATGCACTGAAGGAGTGCTGGATCGATGCCCCAGGATCTCACCGTGAATGCTCGCCTGGTGATCCCCTCGAGGGAGCTTCAATGGCGGTTTTCCCGCGCCTCAGGTCCTGGAGGGCAGGGCGTCAACACCACGGATTCTCGGGTTGAGTTGGTGTTCGATCTGGCGAATTCGGCGGTGCTGGGCCCCTTTCGGCGACAACGGCTGATGGAGGTCCTGGCATCGCGACTAGCGGATGGCTGCGTGCGTGTGGTGGCTGCAGAGGAACGCTCCCAGTGGCAAAACCGCCAGCGAGCGATGGCTCGGCTGGCTGATTTATTGCGAGAAGGCTTGAAGCCACCGCCTCCACAGCGCCGGGCCACGCGTCCAGGACGAGGTGCAGTGAAGCGACGCCTTGAGGCCAAGGGGCGTCGCAGTCAGATCAAAAAAAATCGCCAACAGCGTCCATCGTTGGACGATTGAACGATGGGGAGCTTGGCCGCCTTCAGGGATGGTGATTGCTAGCTGCGCTGTTGGAGGCTTGTTCGGCACGGATTGCCAGTTTTGCTTCCTGCCAAACCGTTTCGAGTTCGTTGATATTGCGGCCTTGGAGGTCTCCACCCAGAGAGGCTTCCACGCGAGAGAAGCGATCGAGAAAACGCTGGTTGGTCCCTGCGAGGCCTTCTTCCGGCTGGATGTCACACCAGCGAGCCACATTCACAAGCGTGAACAGCAGGTCTCCGAGCTCTTCTTGAGCGTGCTTTGGATCACCGGAGGACACCGCTTCCTTGAGTTCATCCAGCTCCTCATGCACTTTGTCCCAAACCCCCTTCATGTCATCCCACTCAAACCCTGCTTTGGCGGCTTTGCGCGAGATGGTCATGGCTCCAGCCAAAGCTGGTTGTCCGCGAACTTTCCTGGTGAGTTGATCACTCAACGGGCTGGTTGATTCAGAGGGGCTTTCGCCCCGCTCGGCTTGTTCTGCGGCCTTGATGGCCTCCCAATTCGCGGAGACGGTTTCGCTGTCACGGGCCTCTGCATTGCCAAAGACATGCGGATGGCGGCGAATCAATTTCTCAGTGATTCCACGAGCAATCTCATCGAGATCGAAGCGCTGGTGCTCCTTGGCGAGTTGGGCGTGCAGTACGACTTGTAAAAGCAGATCGCCTAGCTCCTCTTTGAGGTGCCGATCATCGCCATGGCGGATCGCATCCACGACTTCGTGAGCTTCCTCCAGCACGTAGGGCACCAAGCTCTGATGCGTTTGCTTGAGGTCCCAAGGGCAACCGTTGTCGGGGTCGCGCAATTGCGCGACCACCTCGACCAGATCGTGCATGGCGTCGCTCATGGGGGCAGGTCGAGGAGTCTTTGTTGCCCTGAGTCAACGACGGCGTCTGCGCTTGCGAGGCAACTGAAGCTTGATCGGCAGTCTTGGCATGGGGTCACCGTCTTGAACCAGATGCAGCCAGGCGCTCGCTTCAAGGCCAATCAGTGCGACCAGAACGGAGTTTGATGATTCGTTCCATGTCTGTTGCAGCCAGCTCTCCCATTGCTCTGGAGAGGGGGCGCCCCAACGGCTGCCTAGCCAGCTAATGGCTGCCACTAAAAAGCTGAGATAGGTGATCCGAATGGCCGTTCCTAGAAATGGGCTGTGCGACAAAACCGAGCGGTGACGGATCAGGCGTTGGTAGGGCCACCACAGCCAGCGCAGTCCACCCCAACGTTGATAGGGCCTGGAATTGATATCGAGATCAGGTGAAAGGAAGAGACCGCCGAACAAAAAGGCCAGTCCACTGCAGATGGCACCGCTGATCCCTAGCCATGGCCACCAAATGACCCCGTAGATCACAGCCAGGACATAGGTGGCTCGATCGTGCTCCCGACCGGAAGCCATGCTTGTTGAAGCACAGTGTTGGACGTAGCCTGCCACCTTCAGGCAGAATCCATGTGTAAGGGCGATTAGCTCAGCGGTAGAGCGCCTGCCTTACAAGCAGGATGTCCCTGGTTCGAAACCTGGATCGCCCATCTCAACTTCACCTCAAAAGCTAAGCAATGCTTGGCTTTTGCCTCCCAAAAGTGTCAGCGATGGACTTTTCTGTTGTGGCATTGAGCTGGTAGCCGGGCTGCCTTCGCTGCAGGCTGTGAACCGGATTTGTTTTGAGTAGAAATGACTACCAACTGAATATTGATAGTTCTTTACATTTGCTTGGAGCCGCTACTTCGGTATGAGTTTGCCTCTCCACTTTCAATTCGAGAAGCTTCGACTTCAAGGGGCTATCCAACACGCCAGTGACATGGATGAGCTCAAAGAAGTAGCGGGGCAGCTTTTAGATCTTTATTTCATGCAAAAAGCCGCTACAGAGCGGGTCATTTCCGAAAAATAAGGAGTTTTCCCATGTCATCAGATCACTCCCATGAAATCGTCGCCACTGTCCACTTGAGCCTTGAGGCGTTGCGATTGGCGTACAAAACTACTAGCGATGCGCTTCGCAATTGGCCTGGCGGTGACCCCCTCGAGCAACAATTCTTGGCCGAAAGTAAAGATCAGCTCTTTCGTTGTTTGCTGGAGCAGTCATTTGAGCTTGAAGCTGGATAAGCCTAGGCCGATGAAGTGTTTTTAATACTTCATCGGCCAAAGTGCTCAATATTTTTACCTTTAGCCTCGTTTTGAAAGCTGTCATGATATAGGCATTTAACGAGATGAGTAAACATATATCGGCTAGTGAATTATTCTATTGTTGTGTAGCTAATGATTTGCAACCATATTCCTGCCGTGCAGATGCATGTTCAACGTGTGCCGCGAAGGTAACAGTAACAGCTGGTTCAATTGACTATAGCCTTGTCGATAGATGCCAAATAGTGAATTGATCGGAACGATTGCTCTATGATTCTTGTCAAGATGCATTAATTAGTAAGCTTTATGATGGCCTTTTTGTTGTGAGCCCTCTTGGTGATGGTATCAATCATGGACGTTGATGAACCAGTGATGATGCTGATTCATCAATTTGCTTTTGAAGTTCTGGTCGCCCAATATCGTTTATTCGTGGCTGTAGTGTTGTTAATAGTCTTAGCTATCCGTTCCGCAACAGAGTCCGGAAAAAGACCCATGCAGTGGATGGTCAGGGTGTTGACGCCCTTCGGCGTAATAGAGTTTTTCCATCAGGAGATTTGGGGCCCTCATCCCCATGCTTGCTTGGGCTGGAGTAGTCATCAGGGTAATAGCAGCAATTGCCGAGAAAAGTTTCATGTTGTTCATCCAATGGATTGATCTGGCCAGGCTTTGTCAAAGCTCGATGGCGCGCAGCAAGTTTTCTCCAGTGATCAATTTTGTGGCTATGGCAGCAACGAAGCCATGGGTTGCTCTTGGCCGTCAACGTTGCCTTGGCCTTCGACTTCTCTGGTGATGAGGTCCTTTGGTGCGTGGAGTGTTGTTGCGGTCATGGATGTCTCCGATTGGGACCTGTTTGGTCTAGATCTGCCTTCCTGAAACCGAAAAGGGGGGCAGCCGTATCAGAAGGTTCGGTTTCAGCACTTCTCTGACTGCCTATTCCTGTTAATCGCTCTGAGGGGCTAGCAGTTAAAGAATGATCCAATCCCTTGATCCATTAACGCAGATTCTCTAAGTGTGCGTTTGCAAAATAGCTGTGATGCTATGTGGTCTTCGCAGGAGTTCTTCATTGAATTCCATCGCTAGATTCTGTGCTTCCATTGCGTCTGAAGCGTAAACATTGTCTTCGTGGGTGCAACCCGATGAGTCTCGGTATCGGATTGCGTAGCGTTTGAAGGTCTGATGAGTGGACATAAAATTTCCGCTGAGCTGCTGTTAAATCAGAATGGAGCGTCTCTAGCCTCCGGCGAAGCCAGCGGGACACGCTGGAGGGCTGAATGAGTGATGTGTTGTGATCAACCCGAAACAGCTGAAATGCTGTATGGAGCTTCGGGAAAACTTGTTGGCATTGGATCGAGTTTGCCTTCAGCTAATGCTTTGGCGCGTTGATACATCTGGCTTGATGTCGCACCTGATGCTTCCATGGCTTTAGCAACAACGTCCCAATTGCGAATTTCAATAGACATTTGAATTTAATTTCGAACCCATCAATAATCGCTAGTTGATCGATCCGTGCGTGACAGTGAAATCCCCCCATCGGCCGAACACGCGTTTGTGATCAACTGTCGATACCTTTTTCTGCATGGGTTGGTTTGTCTTGAGCCAGCTGCCTATCTTCCGATCTCTACAAGTCTGCAATGCTTGCCCATGCGTTTGGTTGGCTCTTCCATGCAGGCGCACGATTCTCTTGGTGCGTCGCAAATAGCTTTCTGTGCACTAAGTAACGAAACGATTTTCATTTGATTGCTCCTTTTGGGGGCAGGCTTGGTAATAATTAATCCATCCCTTTTTGCTGTAATCATGTCGAAAGCTCGCGACCTGATCAATGCCCATCTCTATCCGGTGCTGGCAATATTTTCCGTGATTTACTTCGCGATCCAAATTGCTCCGATCGCTAATCAGGCTCGAAATATCGACCATTGCGTGGATGAAGTCACTAAGGAAGTGAAGGGTAGTTTTGCCGAGAAATGAGTCTGTGCCGCCAACCTGTGCAGTGGGAGCTAATCAGTATTCCCAGGCTCTCTAAGGGCGATTGTGTTGGCACTCAGAGCAAATGCCGAAGAATTCCAAGGTGTGGAACAACATCTTGAATCCAGACTGCTCTTCGCTGGAGATTGAGAGTCCGTGAATCGGGCAGTGATCTAATGCTTTTGTGCTTCCACAGTCGACACATGTGAGGTGATGGCGGTCCTGCTCAATCGGGGCATAAAGGGCCTCCCCGGTGGGTAAATGTCGGCAGCGCACAAGACCCTGCTGCTGAAGTTGTCTGAGGTTTCTGTACACCGTGGCGAGTCCCATGGCGCTGGATCCGTTCTCTAAGAGCCGATGCAGCTGTTGCCCACTCATTTCGTCACCGCAGCTACGCAAGGTGTCGAGAAGGCGTTGCTGTCGCTGTCGGCTCGCTGTCGGCTGGGTCGTCATGGTGATTTAGACCTTGCTCGTCTTGGATTCGATGATGTCTTCGCTGGTCGTCCAAAGACGCTCGCGTTGTTCGGCGTCTCTGGCTGTTCGGGCCACAGGCTGAAGTGTTGGCATTCCACGCATGGATGCAAATCCACCTGGACCGAAGTGTTCTCCACCTTTAACGCTGCTTGCTGTTGCTGCATGCAGTTGGGGGAGTGCACCCATCTCTGCGCTTTGAAATAAGGGATCGATGATTCGGTAGGCCAAAGACTCTTGCCAGGCTCCGGTTGCGGCGACGGAGACCGGTTGAAGGTTCGTGCGGGCCAGGCCTGGATGGGCGGCAAGAGAGATCACGGTGCTGTTTTGTTGCTGAAGCCGCTGATTGAGCTCGAGCGCAAACATCACATTGGCCAATTTGCTCTGGCAGTAGGCACTCCATCGGTCATAGCGTTGCTCGCCCTGCAGATCTGACCACTCCATTTTGCCGAAATATTGCGCTCCAGATGTCACAGTGACCACCCGTGCATCTTGGCGGCCTTCCATCAGCGGAAGAAGCTGTTGGGTCAGTGCCATATGCCCGAGATGGTTCACGGCAAATTGCATTTCCAAGCCTTGGACGCTCAGCCGTCGTGGAGGTGCCATCAGGCCAGCGTTGTTCAACAACAGGTCCAGGCGGCCATAACGCTCTTGGACAACGTTGGAGCAGCGTTCAACACTCTTGAGATCGGATAAATCAAGATCCAGCAGGTCAACGCCCGTTGTGCCGTCATCCAGCAAGTCACGGCGTGCTGCTTCGCTTTTGCGTTGGCTGCGGCAAGCCATGAGCACGGTTGCGCCTTTTTGTAAAAGCGCACGACTGGTTTCCAAACCCAGGCCGCTGTTGGCCCCAGTGACGAGGGCCACACGCCCAGTTTGGTCCGGGATGTCCTTCAGGGTCCAGCCCATTCAGCAGACGTCAGAGAAGATACAGTCTCGCTGTTGGAATCAGTCTTCGGGGAAGAGCAGTTCCGCTAGTTCGTCGGCGTCGACGTCGTAGACACGGGCAAGAGACGTTTCGATCGCACTGGTGACTTCGCCTGGAAGGAATCTCATGGCGTTGAGAGCATCTTCGGCGATCTCGTCTGTCAGGAGGAGGTCATCGCCTTCGAGCTTTTCGTCATTGATGACGGCCATCACCCAGCTCTGATAGGCGTACACCAGATCCGAGAACTCGAGTTCGGGATCGTTGAGATCCAGGGTCATGGCCAGAGTCGATCGTCAGCACCACCATTTTGACCTCCGGTAGGGAAGATGTCTTGAAGAAGATGTTTGATATGAGCCTTCCGGATCCTGATCAGCTGCAAGGAACCCTTGTGGACTTTGCGCTTTTGGAGCTGATTCGACAGCACCGGCTCAGTTTTCAGCCGCTTTGGACGGTTGATGGCTGGGCGAAATTGATGATTTGGCTTGCCTTGAATTGCGGCCTTTCAGGAGATACCGAAAGCCTTGAGCACTTCGCGACATCTCTTGGGGAGACGATCACGACGCGGATGCGCCGCACATTCTTTGAACGAGAGTTGGGCGATCTTGAGCTTCATGTCTTGGCAGATCCAGCTGATCCTCAAGTGCTGTTGCTCTCTCAGGCCCCACAAGATCCCTTGGTGCTGGCACCGGAACGTCTGACCCGTGCCCTACAGCGGGTTGATTTGCTCGAGCATGTGACTGCTGATCAAAGGGAATGGCAAGCCCTCGATGGCGTTGTTGCGATCCCTTGGAAACGTCCTAAATCCTGATGTCTACAGACCTGATCGCTCGGTATCGCAACGCCGGTTTTGAAGCGGTGGCTGATGGTGCCATGGCCTTTTTTGATCGTCGCACTGATTTGCAGCGGACTGGGGTGGCCTTCGGGCCTGGAGCTGCTGAGGAACCGGCCAAGGTGTCGACGGATATCAGCTTGGTTGCGATTGATCGCAGTGATCCGGATGCCTTCGGATTGTCTGACGTGATTTTGCGCGGCGTTGCTGCTGGATTAGAGCGCTATCTGCAGGAAAGACCTCTGTTCCGTTCGGTCTGTCCTGAGCAAGAGTTGTTTGTGATGCCGATCTTCAACTTGCAGCGGTATGCCCCTGGCGAAGGCTTTAAGCAGTGGCATTGCGATTGGACCATCAGCGATGAAGCAACTGAGCCCGTGCATCGCGTGTTGGCTTGGATTCTTTATTGCGACACGGTGGAAGAAGCAGGCACGGAATTCCATTGGCAGAACCATCACGAACCGGCCGAACGCGGCAAATTAGTGATATTCCCAGCGGGCCCATCCCATATTCACCGCGGCAGGGTGAATCCAGATTTGAGTAAGACGATTGCCACAGGTTGGATCAATGCGGGCGCTCAGCAGGATTACCTCAAGCGGCTTGCTCAGTTCTGAACAATCCCTGTTGTGTGTGAACCTCCTTTCTGATGCTGTTCAGTGGCCATCCGTTCTGCTGGATGGCAGCGCTCAGATCGTTGGAGGTCTGATCCATGGATCGTTTGCATTGCTGCCTTGCGATCAGCGTTTTAAGGCGACCTGAGGCCGCCTTTTGAGACCATGAAGGCAGTGTTCGCGCTCCTCCCGTGTCTGATCTGGCCAAGACCTATGACCCGGTTGGTACGGAAGCCAGATGGCAAAAGGCCTGGGAGGACGAGGGGGCATTTCATCCGGACCCTGCGGCTGAGGGCGAACCGTTTGCTGTGGTGATCCCGCCGCCCAATGTCACCGGCAGCCTGCACATGGGGCATGCCTTCAATACAGCTCTGATCGATACGATCGTGCGCTACCAACGGTTGGCGGGCAAAAATGTGCTTTGTCTGCCTGGCACGGATCACGCCTCGATCGCAGTGCAGACGATTCTTGAGAAGCAGCTGAAGGAGGAGGGCAAGACGCGCCATGACCTTGGTCGTGAGGCTTTTTTGGAGCGGGCCTGGCAGTGGAAAGCAGAAAGTGGAGGTCGCATCGTTGATCAGTTGCGCCGGTTGGGGTATTCCGTCGACTGGAAGCGACAACGATTCACGTTGGATGCAGGTCTTAGCGAGGCGGTGAAAGAGGCCTTCGTTCGCCTCCATGAGCAGGGCCTGATCTATCGCGGTGAATATCTAGTGAATTGGTGTCCTGCTTCGGGCTCCGCGGTGAGTGACCTGGAGGTGGAGATGAAGGAGGTGGATGGTCATCTCTGGCATTTCCGCTATCCGCTCAGCAGTGGTGAGGGCCATCTTGAGGTGGCCACCACCCGCCCAGAAACCATGCTCGGTGATTCGGCAGTGGCGGTGAACCCCAGCGATGAGCGTTATGCCCATCTGGTCGGACAGACCCTTGATCTTCCTTTTACGGGCCGCCAGATCCCGATCGTTGCCGACGATCACGTGGAGAAGGATTTCGGCACTGGCTGCGTCAAGGTCACACCGGCCCATGACCCCAATGACTTTGCGATTGGGCAGCGTCACGGTTTGGCCCAGATCACTGTGATGCGTAAGAACGGCACGATGAATGCCGAGGCTGGCCGCTTTGAAGGCTTGGATCGCTTTGAGGCGCGTAAGGCTGTGGTGGCAGCCCTTGATGAAGAGGGTTTGTTGGGCAAGGTGGAGGACTACCGGCACAGCGTTCCCCACTCCGATCGGGGCAAGGTACCGGTGGAGCCCCTGCTCTCCACCCAGTGGTTTGTGAACACTGAGCCTCTCGCCGCTCGCTGTCGAGAAGCACTCACGAAACAGGACCCTCGCTTTAGTCCTGAGCGCTGGGAAAAGGTCTACCGCGACTGGCTCACAGATATTCGCGACTGGTGCATCAGCCGTCAGCTCTGGTGGGGCCATCGCATCCCCGCCTGGTTTGTGATTAGTGAGACCGGCGGGAAGTACACGGACTCCACGCCTTATGTGGTGGCTCGGAATGAGACAGATGCCCTTGCCCAAGCCAAAGAAAAGTTTGGAGCTGAGGCCCGCATTGAGCAGGACGAAGATGTGCTCGACACCTGGTTCTCCAGTGGCCTTTGGCCTTTTTCAACCCTGGGTTGGCCCGATGCAAATGCCGCTGACCTTCAGCGTTGGTACCCCACCAGTACCTTGATCACAGGCTTCGACATCATTTTTTTCTGGGTGGCTCGGATGACGATGATGGCCGGTGCCTTCACTGGTGAGATGCCTTTTAAGGACGTCTATATCCACGGGTTGGTGCGGGACGAGCAGAACCGCAAGATGAGCAAGAGCGCTGGGAATGGGATCGATCCCCTGTTGTTGATTGAGCGCTATGGCACCGATGCCCTGCGGTTCGCTCTAGTGCGCGAGGTGGCCGGTGCTGGGCAAGATATTCGCCTCGATTACGACCGTAAGAAGGACACATCGGCCACGGTGGAGGCCTCTCGTAATTTTGCGAACAAGCTCTGGAACGCCACCCGGTTTGCCCTGATGAATCTGGGTGGGGGCACACCAGCACAACTCGGTGAGCCTGATCCTTCCGCGTTGCAGCTTGCCGACCGCTGGATTTTGTCGCGCTTAGCGCGCGTGAATCAGGAAACGGCTGCCCGCTACAGCAGTTATGCCCTTGGTGAAGCTGCAAAAGGTTTGTATGAATTCGCTTGGAACGACGTTTGTGACTGGTACTTGGAACTGAGCAAGCGTCGTCTAAATCCAGGTGAGGAGCCCAGCGCTGCAGCTTTGGCGGATCAGCACACGGCCAAACAGGTGCTGGCCAAGGTGATCAGCCAAATGCATTTGATGTTGCATCCGTTGATGCCCCACCTCACCGAAGAGCTGTGGCACAGCGTGACCGCCGAGCCCGAAAACACGTTTTTAGCGCTTCAGCCTTGGCCTTCTGTAGACGAGGGTGCTTTGGATGATGGCTTGGAAGCGTCTTTTTCCGAGCTGATCGCTGCGATCCGAGTGGTCCGTAATTTGCGAGCTGTTGCGGGTTTGAAGCCATCCCAATCGGTGCCCGTGCGTTTCGTGACGAGCCGCCCAGAGCTGATGGCCGTGTTGGTGCAAGGTACGGCTGATATCACCGCGCTTACTCGAGCTGAATCGGTGGAGTTGATGACGCAGGCGCAGGCCGAGGCTGCACCTGTTGCCAAAGCACTCGCTGGCGTCAGCGGTGAGTTGCAGGTGTTGCTGCCCATCGAAGGTTTGGTTGACCTTGAAGCACTTCAGGGCCGTCTTGAAAAAGACATCGCCAAAGCGGAGAAGGAGATCAAGGGATTGGCGGGACGCCTCAGCAATCCCAACTTTGCGGATAAGGCTCCAGCCCCTGTGGTCGCTGAATGCAAGGCCAAGCTTGCTGAAGCGGAGGTTCAGGCTGAGCTGGCGCGCAGACGGTTGGTGGATTTGCGATGAATCGTGACTGTTGTGATCGAGGTTGAAGGCCTTAGCAAGATTTACCGGGTTGCTGACAAGCAACCGGGTTTGGCTGGAACCTTGCAACACTTCATCCGCCGGCGCCATCGTGATGTGTGCGCAGCGAGGGACATTTGTTTCACCATTGCTCCCGGAGAGATGGTGGGATTTCTTGGTGCCAATGGGGCTGGCAAAACCACCACCTTGAAAATGTTGTGTGGGTTGATCTATCCCAGTGAGGGTCAGGTGGTCGTTGCAGGTCATCAACCGCAAAAGCGTCATCCCGACTTTTTGCGTCGGATCACTCTGGTGATGGGGCAGAAACAGCAGTTGCTATGGGACCTGCCGCCGATGGATTCCTTGAGGGTGAATGCTGCTGTTTATGGCATTAGTGATCGGGATGCCAATCGCCGTATTTCAGAGCTGTCGGATTTATTGGAGTTGGGAGAGGAGCTCACGCGTCCTGTTCGCAAGCTGTCGTTGGGCCAGCGCATGAAAGCTGAGTTACTCGCTGCTTTGCTTCACCAGCCTGACGTGTTGTTCCTTGATGAGCCCACCCTTGGATTGGATGTGAATGCGCAGGCCCGGGTGAGGCAGTTTTTGGCTGATTACAACCAAAGGACCGGTGCCACTGTGTTGCTAACGAGCCATTACATGGCCGATATCACGGCCTTATGTCCGCGCGTGTTGTTGATGCATCAGGGGCATTTGTTCCATGACGGCCCGCTCGATCGCTTGGTGAGTCGGCTCGCGCCTGAGCGCCATGTTCGTCTGGAACTTGCTGCACCAGTTGGGGCTGAGGCGTTTGCTGGTCTTGGCCGCCTCGACAGTTGCTGCGACTGCGAGGTGAACTTGCGAGTCCAGCCCGATGAACTCACGGCTGTGGTGGCACAACTGCTGGACCGCTTTGAGGTGCGGGATCTGGAAGTGAGTGATCCCCCGATTGATCAGCTGATCGGTGATCTGTTTCGGCAGGGAAAGGTGTAATGCGGATTTTTGGACTCAATCGCAAAATCGTTCGTGTTTTGTTGGGCACGGAATACGCCCATATGCTGGAATATCGCGCCGAAATCGCCCTTTGGGCTCTTTCCGGTGTGCTCCCTTTCATCATGCTCAGCCTTTGGAATGGCAGTGATGCCCGCGGAGCGTTGGGGATGGATGGTGTGGGCCTTGATCGTTATTTTTTGAGCGCCTTTTTGGTGCGGCAATTTTCTGTTGTTTGGATGGTTTACGCCTTTGAAGATGATGCTCTCACTGGGAGATTGTCTCCTTATCTTCTTCAGCCACTCCACCCGCTCTGGCGTTATGTCGCAAGTCATCTTGGCGAGCAGCTCACCCGTTTGCCGTTTGCTGCGGTGATCACCGCGATTTTTTTCTTGATTCAGCCCAATGCCTTCTGGTTGCCATCGCTTGGTCACTTTCTGCTGGCTTGGTTGGCAACATGGATGGCCTTCTCGATTGCTTTTCTGTTGCAGAGCCTGATTGCCTCCCTTTGCTTTTGGAGTGAGAAGGCCAGTGCTCTGGAGAGGCTGTTGTTCATTCCATTCCTGTTTTTGTCTGGGCTGCTTGCTCCGCTTACAGCGTTCCCACCCTTTGTGCGCACGTTGGCGCAGTGGACTCCTTTCCCTTATTTGATTGACTTCCCGGCGCGTGTATTAGCTGAACAGCCTGTGGACTTGTTGGCTGGATTTGCAATCCAGTTGGCCTGGATCGTGCTGCTTTTGCCGCTTGTTCTTCTGCTTTGGCGCGCTGGGGTTCGGCGTTACAGCGCGATGGGGGCCTGAATGGGGCGTTACTTCAAAAGTCTGCGGCGATTCTGGGGAACAGCAGTGGCCTCGCAGCTGGAGTATCAACTCAACGTTGTGATTGAGTTGGTTGCGGTTGGTTTGAGTTTGCTTGGCAGCCTGTTCATGCTGTCTCTCTTTTTTGGACCAGGACGGGAGTTGGGTGGCTGGAGCTGGCATGAAGCCTTGATAGTTCAGGGTTTTTATACGGTTCTCGATGGTGTGGCCAGCACCTGGTTGCGTCCCAACCTGTCTTCGATCGTGACCCATGTGCGTGAAGGCACGCTTGATTTCGTGCTGTTGAAGCCGATTGACAGTCAGTTTTGGCTGTCCTTGCGAACGATCTCGCCAGCAGGGTTGCCGGAGATCGTTCTTGGCTTGTTATTGGTGATTTGGGGCGGGCAGCAGGCGGGCGCTTCTTTGTCGCTAGGAGGCATTGCGGTGGTGTTGTTGATGCTCTTGGCTGGTGGTTTGATCCTGTATTCGCTCTGGTTTTTGATTGCAGCGACCAGCATTTGGTTTGTGAAAACCTGGAATGCAACTGAGGTTTTGCGGGCTGTGCTGGCGTCAGGTCGCTATCCCGTAGCGGCCTACCCAGCTCCCTTGCGCTTGCTCTTCACCTTGGTGATTCCGGTGGCCTTTCTTACGACTGTTCCGGCTGAAGTTGTGCTGGGACGAGCCAGCACTCCCATGCTTTGGCTGGGGTTAGGCCTCGCTGTTGGTTTTTTCGTCGCTTCCCGTCGCTTCTGGTTCTATGCCTTGCGGCATTACACCTCCGCCTCCAGTTGAGTGCAGGCTTTGTTGAAGGCTCCGTTTCTACTCCAAACGGTCAGCATGGAAGTGTGGCTTCGGATGGGCTTGAACACATGATTGAGGGGATGTCCTGGTTTGAGCCATTCACGCTGTGGCTGCGCTCTCCTCTGGGTGGATTGGTGTTCATTCCGCTGTATGCGGCTTGGGTGACACTTCTGCTTCCAGGGGTATGGGCTTCGATGTTGGCTGGAGCTCTTTACGGAACCTGGTGGGGAAGCCTGATTGTGTTTGTGGGGGCCTGTCTCGGCGCAGAGGCAGCGTTTCTGCTCGGCCGATATTGGTTGCGCGATTGGACGAGCCAGCGTTTGACGCATTATCCAAAGCTTCAGGCTGTGGAGAGGGCTGTCAGCCGAGAGGGGCTCAAGCTTGTGCTTTTGACGCGTCTATCTCCAGCGTTCCCCTTCTCTTTGCTGAACTTGGTTTATGGCCTCAGTGAGGTGAGCTTGCGTGATTACAGCATCGGTCTGATTGGCATCGTCCCAGGCACTATTTTGTTTTGTGCGTTGGGCGCGCTGGCAGGTGATGCAGCTCGTTTTGGTGAGGTGCTCGCTGGAGAAGCTTCTGCCCAAGCATGGATCCTGCGCGTGGTGGGCGTCTTAGCCACGGTTGGAGTGGTTTGGTTAGTCGGGCGTGCAGCAAAGAACGCCTTAAATGATGAAACAACTTTCCTCTAAGGTTAATTCAAGCACGTGACTTGGTCTTGTCTCTATCTCCAAAGATCTCTCAGATCAATGATTTAGGCGATGGCTTACATCAAGTGAAGTTCTGATCTTGCTCGTGCGAGGGAATGCCATAGACAAATCCTATTTTAGTAGCTAATCCGGGTTGGGAAGGTTAGCATCTCGAATGCAGGCAATAAGTACAAACCATCCCAGTCTCAACTTGGGAATGACACCATTGCGAGATGAGAGGTCGATATATTTGGCTCGACCACAGTCTGTTTTGATCCAGCGGAAGGCTTTGGGTGAGTTCATTAATGTTTTTCTTCAGTGATGGTGTGTTTGAAGATTAGTTTGATTGTGCACCTGATAAAGTGCATTAATCATGCAGAAAGGGTGAAGATAATTATTTTGAGATCTGGCCAACAGATTGGCACTGAAAAATCCCAGGTTCTTTAAGGGCTGAGGTAGGTTTGATAGGTACTTATGGCGATGGTTTCAGAAGGTTCTGAAGGGCATCTTCATCGAGAACTTTGATCCCCAGCTCCTGGGCTTTGGTGAGTTTGCTTCCTGCCTCCTCGCCTGCCACGAGATAGCTGGTTTTCTTACTGACGGATCCCGATACTTTTCCGCCGAAAGCCTCGATTTGTTCTTTGGCCTGAGAGCGGCTGAGTGTGGGCAAGGTGCCGGTCAGCACAAAGGTGGAACCGGATAGATGATCGTTGGCTGCCGCCGCCGTGGCTCGCGTTTGCTCTTCCTCATTGAGTGCCAGGCTGAATCCGAGGCTGCGCAACTCATCGAGGAGCCGCTGATTGGCAGGGTTGGAAAACCACTGCTGCAAACTTTGGGCAATTTCTTTGCCGACTCCAAAAATTGCGGTGATGCTGTCCGGTGCGCGACACGCCGCTTGATTCAGGTCGTCTGCATTGGCAAAAGCAGCGGTAATCGCCTTGGCGTTGACGTCTCCAACGTGATGGATGCCGAGGCCGTACAGCTGTTTGGCCCATCCTTGAGAGCGGGATGCCTCCAAGGCTTGAATTAAATTCTCGGCGCTCTTCGATCCCATGCGCTCCAGGCTGCCGAGCAGGGCTGGGTCTAGGCGATACAGGTCTGCAATCGACTGAACGAGACCTCGATCCACTAATTGTTCGATCAGTTTGCTGCCAAGGCCATCCACATCCATGGCCCCTTTGCTGACCCAGTGGCGCAGAGCGCCGCGCAGGATCGCCGGGCAGCTGCTGTTGATGCAGCGCGTGGCCGATTCGCTGGTTTCGCGTACCAAGGTGGATCCGCAGGCCGGACAGATCTTGGGGAGCTCCACGGGTTGGCTGAGCGCAGGTCGTAGCTCTGGCAAGACCCTCACCACCTCCGGGATGATCTCTCCGGCCTTGCGCACCACAATCGTGTCGCCGTTGTGGAGGTCAAGCTCTACCAGTCTGTCGGCGTTATGAAGGCTGGCCCTGCTGACGCTCGTGCCGGCCAACAGCACAGGCTCGAATTCCGCCACTGGGGTGATCACTCCCGTTCGTCCCACCTGACAGCTGATCCTCAGGATCTTGGTTGGCGCTTCCTCCGCTGGGTACTTGAGCGCAATCGCCCAGCGTGGTGCTTTCTGGGTGAAGCCTGCGGCATCCTGCAGCCGTAATTCATTGAGCTTCACCACCACACCGTCGGTGGCGTAATTGAGTTGCCGTCGCTCTGTATCCCAGCTGTCGAAGAAGTTCTCGACCGAGGGAAGATCCGGCAATAAGCCCGCATTTGGGTTCACCTTGAATCCCGCATCTCCTAGCCATTGCAGGGCATCCCATTGCGTGAGTGGTCGGCGCCCTTGCCAATCGTCCGGCAGCTGAAGCGTGTAGGCGAAAAAGTCCAGCCGTCTTGAGGCAACAACGCTTGGATCCAGTTGGCGCAACGTTCCAGCACAGGCATTGCGGGGATTGGCAAACAGAGCTTCGTCGCGGCTTAGGCGTTCGTTGTTGATGGCATGGAAGGTGGCATCGGGGATGAAGGCCTCCCCACGCACTTCTACCCAGGCTGGTGCCGGTTCGAGGTGCAAGCGCAAGGGAATGGAGCTGATCGTGCGCACGTTGGCGGTGATCTCTTCTCCCTGTTCACCGTCCCCGCGCGTTGCGGCCCGAACGAGCACCCCGTTTTCGTAGCTCAAGGCGAGGGCGTTGCCATCGATTTTGAGTTCTCCCACCATGGCCAGGGCCGGAGGTGGAACTCCTTCTGCTGGTGCACGATCAAGCACCTTGAGCAATCGGCCATACCAGCCATGGAGCTCGTCATGGTTAAAGGCGTTGTCGAGGCTGAACAGGGGAATCCTGTGGCGCACGCTGCTAAATCCTTCTGCTAGGCGCCCACCCACCCGCTGGGTGGGACTGTCTGCACTCACCAATCTTGAATCTTGGTGCTCTAACTCTTGGAGTTCCCTGTAGAGCTGGTCATAGACCGCATCTTCCATGTCCGGAGCGTCGAGCACGTAATAAGCGTGAGCAGCCCGATTGAGCAGGCGCCGCAATTCTTCCGCTCGCGATTGAGAGCTGCTGGACGATCTCAGCGGCTGCGACCTACTCAACGCTCCTGCTCAGCTGTTCACGGCGACGATTCGCTCGATCTTCCAGGAATCATCCGTCTTGATAAACGTGAAATCCAGAGGCATCTCCTCTTTGTCTTCTGCGATCAATTTCACGGTCAGGATGATGTTGCCTTCCTGCAGCCTCGGGCGACCAGATTTGAGATTGCGGAAGCGATTCAGCTTCAAACCCGCCAGGTAGCGAATGAACTGTTGACGGTTCACATGCTGGCGATAGTTCTTGGTGGTGAGCAAGTAAGCGGCATCGATCCTGCCCGCTGCCACTTGCGTGAAGAACTGCTTAATTAGCGGATTGATCCCACGGGCGCTCAGCACGAGCTTCACCGCCGTGAATGTCCAGTAGAGGAGCAGCGCTCCACCACCGGCTAATAAAGCCTTGCTACCGATCTCGCGAACCAAGCCCAGTTCCATCGGGTGTATCCGAATGAGTGCAGATTCTGACTGACTGGATGCAGGAACGAGGCAGACTGGGCCGGCTTTCGTCCTGTTTGGCTTTTTTCGCAGTCCCCATGCCCCTCGAGCCACTGCTGCCGTTGTTTCACAGGCTCAATCGAGAACACTTTGATGGCTGCCTGGTGCGGGGCACGGGACCCCTGGTTGCCTTGCGCTGGAGTGATGGGCGGATGCGAAAGACGGCAGGCTTTTATCGCCGCGGGCCGGCGGTGGCTCCCCCGCTTGGACGGGAGATTGTGCTCTCAAAACCCTTGCTGGATCCCTTGCCTCGCTGCGCCACCGAGAGCACCCTCTGCCATGAAATGATTCATGCCTGGGTGGATCTGGTGTTGGGTCAGAGCGAGAGTCATGGCCCTTGCTTTCGGGCTCAGATGGAGGTGATTAATGCCTCACAAACCCGATTCAAGGTGAGCATCCGCCATCGTTTTCCTGTTCAGCAGAGTTCCCCTCGTTGGATTGCCATCTGCCCCATCTGTGGGCAGCGGACTCCGTATCGGCGACGGGTCAGGCAAGCGGCTTGCAGGTTGTGCTGTGATCGGCATCATGACGGTCACTGGGATGTGAGTTGTCTGCTCAGCTATGTATCTGCCCCCGCTCAGGATTGAGATGGATTTGTTTCTTTGGGTCTTAGAAGCTGGTGGGGTGTCGATCGCGTTAATCGGTTGGCAAAGGGAGCGTTGGCTGCAGCAGCGGCGTCGTTAAGGTCAAGGGATGGATGGACGTTTTCAACCGCGGCAGCGCAGTCAGGGGCAGCGCAGTCAGGACTCTGGTGATCGGCGATTGGATCAGTGGATTGAAACCGGTCGCCAGCTGGTGGATGGTGTTGCTGGCACGCGACCTGGTCGACGTTCTGCCGGTGGTATGCGTCCTTCAAGGGATCTCGAAAGAATGGGTCGCTGGGTCGGCGACAAGATCGATTGGCTGATGGACGAAGAAGAAGGCTGGAGAGATCCTGTTGAGCCGTCCCTGCAAGCTGAATCGCCTGCGGTATCAAGCCGCAAGCGGCCTCTCGATGCGATCTCACGGCGGCAGGTTATGGACCCCGTGCCTGAGCATCAGTCCACCTATGGCGAGGATGACAACAGCTGGCCTGATGACGAAAGCTTCCGTGTAGAGCGCTGGTCCCGCTCCTCGTCGCCCCCATCAGCTGCGGCGTCCACCCAGCCTTTATCCCGTGGCTCCTCCAGGCGACCATTGCCTCGCTCCAGTAGGAGACGGGACTGATCGTTAGATCGATTGATCTCTACTCTTTTAAAAACACTCTGGTTGTATGAGCAATTTGGTGGTTGTGGGCTTTCCAAAGGCTCAAGAAGCGGAGGAGGTCCGTCGCGAGTTGGTCACCATCCAGCAAGAGCATTTGATTGCGCTTGAGGATGCGGTGGTGCTTGAGCATGGAGAAGACGGCCATGTGCACTTGCGTCAGGCGATCAACATGACGGCGGCTGGAGCGATGGGCGGGAGCTTCTGGGGATTGTTGATCGGATTGTTGTTTGCCAATCCTTTGTTGGGTCTCGCCGTTGGTGCCGGTGCCGGTGCTGCCTCGGGATCACTCAATGACGTGGGAATCAACGACAACTTTTTGAGAGAACTCGCGGAAACCCTGCCGAAGGGCAGTGCTGCTTTGGCGTTGTTAGTGAGGGATGCCACGCCCGATCGCGTGATCGAGCGCTTGCGTCGCCATGCGCCTCATGCCCGGTTGATTCACACCAACCTCAGCCATACCGATGAAGACCTACTGAAAGAGCAACTCGAAAAGGCACGACGCCAGGCGGAAGGTCTCAGGTTGGGCTGACTAAAGGCTGTTTCTCCTGGAGACGTTGGACCTGATAGCGACAGCCTCGATGACTCAGCTGATGGTTCACGTCTTTGATCAGATCAAAGGGCAGATCTTCGGCCATTTGATCGGTGCTCGTGGAGACCGAGGCCGACCCTTCTTCCATGGCCTCGAGCAATGTCACCCACTGTGAAACCTGTTCACTGCGATTGATGGGGCGCTGGCTGTGGGTGGAGAGCACGGCGGCGCAAATGTCCACGTTCCAGCGGTTTGAGTGTCTGTGGTGATGGCTGTTGTGGCGCTGGCCTGCACCGGCTGCGATCGCAGCTGGCGTTGGATCTCCGTTGCCGTCGCGCCAGCCTTGATGGTCGAGAGCGTGGCCGCAATGTCTGGCAGAAAGCCCAAATCTGCGACCGAGGTCGGACAGGTTTAGCCACTGGGACGTTGTCATGAAACCATCGCAACTAGCGACATGATCCCGATCGCATGACCTACTGCAAGATCACAAGCACGTATTACGCGAAAACGCTGGCTTTCTTCATCTAGAAAGATGAAGAGGTTGGCGCGGAGTGGCTCCTAGCCATTGCTCCAAGGCAGGGCTGAACACCTCACGAATCACCGTGAGCTCTCGTCCTTGACGAAAAAATCGATAGTGGCGACTCCAAAACGGTCCTGAGCAGCCAAACCGTTCCTCAAGCCAGGGTTCTTGCACGAGCGCTAAACCATCCACTTCGCGAAAGAGCTCAGAGCGACCCTGCGTGAGGCTGAGCCAGATCGGCAGGTTTCGGTCTTGTAGGTGCTCGTTGGCTTCATCCTGATTCCACCAGCTTTCAGCCCAAGCCAAGGTTTGTCCGTCACAGTTCAACCAGACTTGCCGGCGTAGCAAAGGAGGTTTGAGCTCCTGCACTTCGCGTGGGCAGCGGACGGAAGGCTGTCCTCCTGGTTCTTCTGCCATGGCAATTAATTGCACGGCCACTGGATGTCCTGTGAGCAGACGGAGATGACGGGTTGGGCTGCCGTCTCCTAGGAGCATCAGTCTCCAGGGGCCCGGTAATTCCCCTGGATCATCCCCGGCCACAACCGTGTCGGCAGGTGCTTCCCATAAACAGCTGGGAGAGGGCAATAGCCCAGAAGACAATGCCAACTCTGAAGGTGATGTCAGTGGGTACCTCCCACTGAGACGGATTGGCGATGGAAGTTGGAAGCTGTGCTTAGCAAATCCTGTTGCATCAGTGAAATTTGGCGCACCCTAACCAGCCTTGTTGTCCTGGCTCGCAACTGGGGCTGGCCTTGATCAGTAACCACTGAAACGAAGGGCTAGCTCAAGGGCTCCAAGCCCGCAGAGAAAGGTTCCGCCAAGTAGTGCAGCTTCTTTAAAAGAACGAGCCATGATCATTAGGGCAGAACCCACGACTAACGCTCCAAAAAATCTAAATGGAATCTCGAGCTCCAATATTGAGACGTGTTTCATGAATCAATCATCAGGCGCCTTTGCTGCACTGATTTCACTCAACTTCATGAAGTTCGTGGCAGAAAGGCTGAATCCCCCAGCTTTGTCGGGCGAAAGGCAACGTTTCTACACTTTGATTTACCGATCTAAATTTATAAATGTCTAATTAAAGATCAAGGGCACGTTTTTCTCTGGGTACATTGACTCACGTCTAGTCAGGCTTTCGCTTGATTTCTCTCTCTCAGCGTCTCGATGTCTTGCGTAGCTGAAGAAGCGGGGCAGGGTCAATCGCCATCATCTGCCCATTCTTGAAGCGACGGAGCTCGAAATGAAGATGAGCGGTGCTGGCATGGCCGCTTTTCCCTACATTCCCGATTAGGTCACCGGTTTGGATGAGTTGGCCGGGCCTGATTCGAGCACGAAGTAAATGAGCGTAAAGCGTTTGCCAGCCATTGCCATGATCGAGTACGACGGTCAGTCCGTATCCAGAAATGGGTTGCACCATCAAGGCTTTTCCTGAGAGTGCAGCCAAGACTCCTGTTCCAGCGGGTGCGATCAAATCATGTCCTGTATGTAAGCGCCACTTGCCTCTATGGTCTGAAAATCGCCAACCGTAAGGGCTCACTTCCTGGGCAAGATAGGGAAGCGGGTATTCGAGTCTGATCCTCTCTCCACGCCTGATTGGCCACAAGCGTTGAGATAGCGGTCTCACTTTTGGGCCTAGAAGTGCAAGGTCGGAGACGCTCGTCAGGATTGGTGTAT
This sequence comes from Synechococcus sp. PROS-9-1, assembly GCF_014279775.1. Classification (NCBI taxonomy): domain Bacteria; kingdom Bacillati; phylum Cyanobacteriota; class Cyanophyceae; order Synechococcales; family Synechococcaceae; genus Synechococcus; species Synechococcus sp. PROS-9-1. Next base: position 2,167,011 of record NZ_CP047961.1, on the reverse strand, counting down.
CCCTTGGCCGTGAAGGCTTGGCATCGGCATGGGTGCCTGCAATCATTGCGATCAGCAATACCGCGAAGATCTGTCGAGGCACCGGCTGCAGGCACAATGAATTCGTTGTATCTCTCCTTCGAGCGAATGCAACTCTGCAAACCAGTTGATGGGACGCTTAATGAGCAGCTAAAAGTGCTCTTTCAAAGACTCTCTATCTAGAGTCACTCTTCCTTTTAGTGTCTTTTCTTTTTAGTCAAAAACTATATGTTGGTAGCTATTTGATTGGATCTCTCTAGCTAGAAGGCACCTCCGATCGAAAGGGACTGGCGCTTGCCGTTGCGTTCAATTACCGCACCGGTGCTGGAAAGGCTCAGCAAGGACCAGCCACTGTTGCCGATGCTTTCGCCAGGAGTGGCAGAGAGCGATTGATTGTCTATTTGGAAGATCGCCGATCCCCCCACTTCGGCGTGGACAACTCCCACGAGAGCTGGCTGGCTCAAGGGAGCTGGGGCAATCGCTGCACTGAGCGGCAGCGTGAGCGGTTCGAGGCTGGGCAGGCTGGCGACCGTCTCAGGTTCAGCTGGTTTGGGAGATGCAGAGGGAGAGGGGGTGGCGCGTGCTTTGAGCTTTTCAGTGAGAGCCATATTGCGCTCGCGATAGAGGGCTTGTTCGGAGAGCTGCCAGCTGCGAGCCAACCAAGCACTACAGAGCAGGGCGCCGAGCGTCATGCCGATCAGGGTGAGCTGCTGCCACTGCTGAGTGCTGCGCTGCGATGTTGCAAGCGGATCCGCAACTTGGTTGTTGGCTGGATCTGGGGCTGGTTCCACTCGAATCTCAACGGCCTTCAGCGAGGGTTCCGCTGCTTGGAACACCTGGTCCATCACCTGTTCAGCGCGCAGATTCCAATACGCCGTGGATGTGGAGAGGCGAGAGGGCACTGCAAACCTTTGGTTGGGCCAAAGTTATCGAGAGTTGGCGCTGCTGGCGAGGCCTTCACTTTTTTTGGATCGGCGCTTTTGTAGCTCCAGCCAAAGCAACAGAGCCGTGAGATCTGCTGGGCTGACGCCAGGGATGTGGGTGGCCTGGCCCAATGTTGTGGGTTGAATGGCAGTGAGCTTTTCGCGCGCTTCTCGCGACAAGGTGCCGATGCTGGCGTAATCAAGATCGGCGGGGAGTTTGCGCAGACTTTGGCGTTTGACCTGATCGATCTGTTGTTGCTGGCGCTGCAGGTATCCGCTGTATTTAATGTCGATTTCCGCGCCCTCTCTCACCGCTAGGGGAAGTTCGGGATCGGCCAGGCCATGGCGCACGAGATCAGAGCTGTGGACCCCTGATCGACGCAACAGATCCGCAAGCGTGATCGAGCCTCTGATCGGAGCTCCGCTTTCTTGCTCAATGGCTGGTGCGACAGGGTCGCTGACCTTGAGGCGAATTGTTTCGAGGCGCTGTTTTTCTTCCTCCATAGCCTGGAGCTTGTCGTTGAACAGTTGCCAACGCCGGTCGTCAATCAGTCCAAGCTCACGGCCGAGAGGGGTGAGGCGCCGGTCGGCGTTATCACCACGCAACACCAAGCGGTATTCACTGCGACTGGTCAAGACCCGGTAAGGCTCGCGTAAGTCTTGGCTCACGAGATCGTCGATCATCGTGCCGATGTAGCTGTTTTCCCTGGGGAAGTGCACGGGCTCTTGGCCTCCGATCAGGCGGGCGGCGTTCAGGCCAGCGACAAGGCCTTGGGCCGCGGCCTCCTCGTAGCCCGTTGTGCCGTTGAGTTGCCCGGCACTAAACAGACCCCGCACGCGCTTGGTTTCTAGGGAGGGTTTGAGTTGGGTGGCGGGAAGGTAGTCGTAATCCACTGAATAGGCCGGCCGAAGCATGACGCAGTGCTCCAAGCCAGGGAGGGTGCGCAGCAGTTCCAGTTGGATCGTTTCTGGCAACCCTGTTGAGAAGCCCTGCACGTAAATCTCTGGGGTGTCGCGTCCTTCTGGTTCCAGGAAAATTTGGTGGGAGTCTTTGTCGGCAAAGCGCACGATCTTGTCTTCGATCGAGGGGCAATAGCGCGGGCCCTTGCTATCGATCACACCGCCGTAAATAGCCGTGAGATGGAGGTTGTCTTTGATCAGTTGATGCGTTGCTGCTGTGGTGCGGGTGATGTGGCAGCTCATCTGTTCTCCGCTGGCCCAGGCCGTTGGGTCAAACGAAAAGAAGCGATCAGCGGCATCGCTTGGTTGTGCTTCCAATTGGTCGAGCGCAATGCTGCGCCGATCAACGCGGGCAGGGGTGCCGGTTTTGAGCCGATCGGTGTGGAAGCCCAGCTGCTTCAAGGCGTCGGTTAGGCCTTCCGCGGCCTGCTCGCCAGCGCGCCCGGCAGACATCGATTGATGGCCCACCCAGATGCGACCGCCAAGGAAGGTGCCAGCGGTGAGCACCACGGCTTGGGCGCCGTAGACACTGCCGAAGTAAGTGCGGATGCCTTTGATCCGGGCACTGCCTGGTTGATTGGGATCTCCATCCACTTCGAGGCCCGTCACCATCGCTTCGCGCAGGGCCAGGTTGGGGGTGTGATGCAGCAGCTTCAGCATCTCCCGGGAGTAATGACGTTTGTCGGTCTGGGCGCGCAGGGCCCAAACCGCAGGGCCGCGGCTGGCATTTAAGACCCGCTTTTGGATGGCGGTGGCATCGGCGAGGCGGCCAATCACGCCACCGAGGGCATCCACTTCATGGACAAGCTGGCTTTTGGCTGGTCCGCCAACAGCAGGATTACAGGGCTGCCAGGCGATCCGGTCGAGATTGAGGGTGAACAGGGCGGTATTCAGCCCCAAACGAGCAGCCGTGATCGCAGCCTCGCAACCGGCATGGCCGCCTCCCACGACGATCAGGTCAAAACGTTCTGTGGGGGCAGGGCTGAAGCTCATATCTTTATTGTCTAGTTCCTAAGACGGCTCCTCGCTCAGGCCGCCAGGTTGCGGAAGCGCGTGAACTGGGGCTCGAACAGGAGTTTCACGGTGCCCACGGGCCCATTGCGGTGCTTGGTCACGATCACTTCGGTGATGCCCCGGTCTGGGGTTTCGGGGTTGTAGTACTCATCGCGGTAGATCATCAACACCAGATCAGCGTCCTGCTCAATCGAGCCCGATTCCCTCAGGTCACTGAGCATGGGCCGTTTGTTGGTGCGTGATTCCACGCCACGGCTGAGCTGGGACAGGGCGATCACCGGCACGTTCAGCTCGCGGGCCATGCCCTTGAGCCCTCGGGTGATCCGTGAGATTTCCTGGACGCGATTGTCGGGGGTTGATCCTTCCATCAGCTGCAGGTAATCAATCACCACCAGGCCTAGATCCTTGCCTTGTTCGGCCATCAGCCGGCGGCAGAGCGAGCGCATCTCCAGCACGCTGGAGTTGGGTTTGTCATCGATGTACATCGGTAATTGCCCCAGGGTGTTGATGCCTTGGCCCAGCAAGGGCCATTCCTCCTGTTGCAGCCTGCCGGTGCGTAAACGCCCCGCTTCGATGCCAACCTCCATCGAGAGCAGGCGATAGGTGAGTTGTTCTTTGCTCATCTCCAAGCTAAAGATGCACACCGGAAGGTTGTGCAATTGAGCCACGTTTTTGGCCAGGTTGAGCACGATCGAGGTTTTGCCCATTGCTGGACGGCCCGCCACGATGATCAGGTCACTGCGCTGCAGGCCTTGGGTCATCGCATCCAGGTCGTAGAAATTCACCGGAATGCCCGCCACCGAGGTGCCGAGTGATCGGCTTTCGATTTCGTTGAACGTGCTGGTGAGGATTTCAGCTGTGGGCGTGAGTCCTTTGGAGGGTTTCTCTTGGCTGATGGCGAAAATTTTCTGTTCGGCTTCATCCAGCACCTGATCCATCGGCAGACTTTGGTCAAAGCCCAGCTGAATCACTTCATTGCCGGAGCGGATCAGCTGCCGGCGCAGGAACTTATCCATCACCAGACGGGCCACCTGTTCGATCGAGGCCGTGGAGGCCACCCGCTCCACCAGCTCCACTAAGCGGCCACTACCGCCAACCTTGTCGAGCGATCCTGTATCCGCCAACCAGGCGGTCATCGCGGTGAGATCTGTGGGTTTGCCCTGGCTATGGAGCATCACCGCGGTGCGAAAGATCTCGCGGTGGGCACCTAGATAAAAGGCCTCTGGTTGGAGCACGTCCGCAACCCGTCCGATGGCGTCGGGATCCAACAAAACCCCCCCAAGAACCGCTTCTTCCGCCTCAAGGTTTTGGGGCGGAAGTGAGTCGGGCAGGGCTTCGAAATTGGGCTCATCGCGTTGACGGCCTTTGCCGTAACCACGCTGTCCCCCACCTTGGCTCGCGCTGTGATCAGGTTGGGAGACACTCGCCATGGCAGTGAACTGGCGCCGTTAAGTGATCACACTCTGGCTGGCCGTGACGGCGATGCCAAGAATCAATAACTGACGACTTCGAGGTTGATTTCTGCTGTGACTTCGCTGTGCAACTTCACCTGCACCTTGTAGGAGCCAGTGCGGTGGATATCGGGAACAGTGATGTCGCGGCGATCCACTTCTTTCTTTGTTGCCGCTTCGATCACTTCGGCGACATCGCCATTGGTCACGGTGCCAAACAGCACGTCGTCTCCACCGGTTTGTTTCTTCACGGTGAACCGCCCGATCGTGTCGAGAGCGGTGCGGAAAGCCACAGCATCTTGCTTCAGGGTGGCTTGGCGTTCTGCCTCTTTAGCCCTGCGGTGCTCCACCTGCTTCATCACCGCTGGGGTGACGGGAACAGCTTTACCGAAGGGAAGCAAGAAGTTGCGGGCGTACCCGGGTGCAACGTCAACCAGATCGCCATTGCGGCCCAGGCTGAGGATGTCCTCATTGAGTACGACTTGTACGCGCTTGGCCATGGCGATTTAGAAGGGGTTGACGATGAGAAGCGATTGCGAAGTTTACGACGTGACCGGTAGGCGCACCTTGGTTGCGAGCCCTAATGCGCGCATCAGGCGGATGTGTTCCCAGGTGAGATCGATCTGTCCCGGTTGCATGCCGTGGCGTGCGGAATGGGGGAAGGCGTGGTGATTGTTGTGCCAGCCCTCGCCGAAGGTGAGCGCCGCGACCCATTTGTTGTTGCGTGATGCGTCACCGCTGTCGAAGACAACGTTGCCCCAGCAATGCGTGGCGGAGTTCACAAGCCAGGTGATGTGATACACGACCACTAAGCGCAAGGGAATCCCCCACAACACCAGGGCCCAACCGCCAGCACCTGTGGCGGTACCGATCCAGAACAACAGCAAGCCAAGAGGGAGCTGGAGCCAGAGGAAGTGGGCATTCAGCCAGCGGTAATAGGGATCGCCCACGAGATCGCCGGTGAGACGGGGCACCGCAGGCATGGCTTCGATCGGGTGGAACATCCAACCCATGTGGCTCCACCAAAATCCGCGATGGCTGTTGTGGTGATCGGGATCCGTATCAGAAAACTTGTGGTGATGCCGGTGCAGCCCCACCCAGTCGATGGGGCCGTGTTGGCAGCTCAGGGCGCCGCAGGTTGCGAAAAAGCGCTCCAGCCAACGGGGTAGGCGGAAGGATCGGTGCGTCAGTAGGCGGTGATAGCCAAGGGTGACGCCGAGGCAGGCCGTGACCCAGTACAGAACCAGCAGGCTGGTGACAGCAGGCCAGCTCCAGAAGCTCGGCAGTAGGGCCACCACCGCGAGGGCGTGGATCACGATCATGAATCCAATCGTGATGGAATGCTGGTGATTTTTAGGGTTGGGCGCAGGCTGGCCCTTGCGTGGGCGATAAAGAAGTCTTGCTTGAGCTGCTGCCAGGTGCGAAGCTGCTGGCCGACTGGGCGGCGACGGAGTTCTGATCGTGCTTGCAACCATGGCTAATCCGCTTGATGTTTATAGACTATACCCAATAAGGATCCGTATCAAGTGATGAAGGAGGAAGGCATTCCTGATCATCTGCCCAAGGGTTACCGGGATCGGCTCGATGAAGGCCGTCGGGCGATGGCGCACTTGATCCATGTCTGGCACGAGCGCAATGGCTGGTCCCACAAGGTGTTGCCTGCCCTCGCCGATGCCCTCGATCTCGGTCGTGTGCACAACTCCCAAATCTCGAACTTGCGCAACGGCAAGCTCGCCTCTCCCGGTCCCGAGGTGTTCCTGGCTCTCGGGCAGGCCAATGCGATCCTCGAGGCAGGGTTGGATCCGATCCAAGAGCATCTCGCTGAGGTGCATCCCGATCTGCTCAAGGTGCTCAAGGTGAGCGCTGTGCCTGTGATCAGCGCCAACGGCAAGCCGTTGGGAGCAGGCCAGTTATTGGAGATCTTTGTAGGCCTTGCCCCTTTGCCACCAGGTTTCGATTGGCGCATTGATCCAATAGAAGCAGCCCCTTTGAGTGCAGCGCTCGCGGATTGTCTCTGCCGAGGGCAGCCTTGGCGTCATTGTCGCGATCAGTTGATGAGCGCGTATCCAGTCGGGAAAACGCAACGCCGTGAACGATTCGCTGCCGTGATGGCGGGTCTGCGTGATTACTCAGCCGAGGAACTTGATGGGGAGTTTCTCGATCTCCACTCCACCTATCTCTCCTTGGATGGTCAAAAGGGGGAGACGCCAGCGGCATTCCTTGATGAATTGCGACGTCTTCTCCCCTTCAAGGCAACCCAGGACGATCAGCCGGAATAGCGCGCTTGTCGCACTTTGCGGGTGAGTCCGAGTCTGCGCAGCAGTCGAATGTGCATCCAGGTGATGTCGAATTCGAACCAACGCAAGCCATGGCGGGCGCTATCTGGATAGGCGTGGTGATTGTTATGCCAGCCCTCTCCGAAGGAGAGCACGGCCACCCACCAGCAGTTGCGTGACAAATCAGGACTGTTGAAGTTCCGGTAGCCAAACGCGTGAGTGGCGGAATTGACCAGCCAAGTCACGTGATACACAACGGCGAGACGTAAAGGGATGGCCCACAGAACGAGCCCAACTCCACCACCGTGAATTCCTGCGGCCTCTCCGTACCAGTAAAGAGCTAATCCCAGTGGGATTTGGAGCAGGAGGAACCAATGGTCGAGCCACACATAAAAACGATCGTTCAGCAGATCGCCCGCATAGCGATGCTTTTCTTTCAGAGCGGGGATGTCGTGGAGCATCCATTCGCTGTGGCTCCACCACAACCCCCGGCCGGCATCGTGATGATCATTGGGCTGATCGGAAAAGCGGTGATGGTGGCGATGCAGAGCTACCCAATCAATCGGTCCGCTTTGGCAGGCCAAGGTGCCCATCACCACGAGAACCCTCTCAAGCCAACCGGGCACTTCAAAGCTGCGGTGCGCCACAAGCCGATGCAGGCCCAGGGTGACGCCAAGCACGGTCATCCAATACAGAACGCCGAAGGCAACCAGCCCCTGCCAGCTCCAGAAGCGTGGGAGTAAGGCCACTGTTGCCAGCACGTGGATGACAACCATGAAGCTGGTGGTCCCCCCTTTGAGGCGGCGCTGTTTTGAGGGGAGCGTTTGACGCGGTGCCATCACAGCTGCGCGCATGCGCAGCTCGCGTTGGGTGCTTGCGTCAGCCGGGGTGGATGTAACCAAGAGAGTCTCCTTGCACCGGATCTAGAGATTCAGACGACGAGAAATCGGCGAATCTTGAGACGGCTAGAAGATGCGAATGTAAAAGAACTGAGCACAAAAAGTGCGAATAAGCAGAGATGGATTCAAATTCTGGGGATGGCGCAACGGATGCTGCGAGCGCTGAGCAGTGGGCGCGAGCACGCATTCGGCAAGCGAAAGATCGACTCAGGCCCATGGCAGAGCAACGCACTGCGGGCGTCTCGGTTCGCTTGGAAAAGGTGCTGAATGCCTTCGCAGCTGAGCGCGTTGGGACCCAGCATTTCGCGTCTGTGAGCGGCTATGGCCATGGCGATCAGGGGAGAGAGGTGCTGGATCGCGTCTTTGCCAGGGTGCTGGGTGCTGAAGCCGCGGCTGTGCGACTCCAGTTTGTGAGTGGCACCCATGCGATTGCTGCAGCTTTGTTCGGGGTGTTGCGCCCTGGTGAGCGGATGCTCTCGATTACGGGTCGCCCTTACGACACCCTTGAAGAGGTGATTGGTTTAAGGGGAGAGGGGCAGGGGTCTCTTCGTGACTTCGGAGTGCAGTACGAAGAACTTCCCCTGCTCGACTCTGGAGCGGTTGATGAGGCGGCTTTGGATGCTGCTTTAGAGATCCCCCGCCGGCTGGTGTTGATGCAGCGCAGCTGTGGGTACAGCTGGCGGCCATCGCTGTCCATCAACACGATCGAACGCCTCTGTGAGCGCATTCATCAGCGGCAGCCCGATTGCGTTTGTTTCGTAGACAACTGTTATGGCGAGCTGGTGGAGGAGCGAGAACCCCCTGAGGTCGGTGCCGATCTGGTGGCCGGTTCGTTAATCAAGAATCTCGGTGGCACGATCGCCCCCGCTGGCGGCTACGTAGCAGGTCGAGCCTCGTTGGTGGAACAGGCTTGTTGCAGGCTGACTGCTCCAGGGATTGGGAGCGAGGGCGGCAGTGGTTTTGACCTGCATCGCCTGCTGTTGCAGGGCTTGTTTCTCGCTCCGCAGATGGTGGCGGAAGCCTTGATTGGTGCTGATTTGGTGGCGGCTGTGTTTGCTGATCTTGGTTATCCGGTGCAACCGTCTGCAGGGGAGCCACGCAGTGATCTCATCCAGGCGGTGCAGATCGGAGACCCAGACGCCTTGAAATTGATTTGTCGGGCCTTCCAGGGAATCTCGCCAATAGGGTCCTATCTCGACCCGGTGCCAGCGCCGATGCCTGGTTATGCCAGTGATTTGGTGATGGCCGGCGGCACCTTCATCGATGGCAGCACCAGTGAATTTTCTGCGGATGCTCCCCTGCGAGAGCCCTTCAATCTCTACGTGCAAGGTGGAACCCATCGCGCCCATGTGGAATTGGCTCTGATCAGGGCCCTTTGCGCTTTGCTGACGGCAGGTTGGGTTGATCTGGCGCAGACTGGGTAACAACCGCATCTCCTGGCCCGATGGCCTTTGACTTTCCCGACCAGTTTCGGTTCGCCGACAGTCATGAATATGTCCGGCAGGAAGCGGAGTTCGTGCGGGTTGGCCTAAGCGCCTATGCCGTGGATCAGCTCGGAGACATTGTGTTTGTGGATTTGCCTGAGCTGGGGTCTGCGCTCAGCCGCGGAACCAGCTTTGGAACCGTGGAATCGGTGAAGGCCGTTGAGGAGATGTACGCGCCGATTACGGGTGAAGTGGTTCAGCGCAATGAAGCGGTGTTGGCCAATCCTGAGGAGCTTCAGAACGATCCTCACGGGGAGGGTTGGCTCTTGTTGATTCGCCCTTCAGAGCCATCCCAGATTGAGGAATTGATGGATTCAGCGACCTACTCCGCCAAGGTGGCGGCTGCCTAACCGAAGCTTGATTGGCCCGTCAATGCGGCGGGGACTTCCTTACAGTCACTCTCCCCGCACCCGACCTTTTGACCTTGCTTGAACAGCGTGTGTCTGACGCGTCGGTGGCTCAGACACTGTCTCCGTTCGTAGGCCGGCATATCGGACCCGGAGATCAGGCGCAACAACGGATGTTGAAGGCGCTGGGATTTGAGGATCTCGATTCTTTTTTGCGTGCGGTTGTTCCGGCCAATATTTTTGATGCACTTCCTCCTGTTGAGGACCTTCCCCGTGGCTGCACCGAAGCCAGTGCTCTGGCGGAGCTGCGTGGCTTGGCTGACGCCAATCAGGTGAGGCGATCGCTGATTGGTCTTGGCTACTACGACACCGTGACGCCAGCGGTCATTCAGCGTCAGGTGCTGGAAAACCCCTCTTGGTACACGGCCTACACGCCTTATCAAGCTGAGATTGCGCAGGGCCGCCTGGAAGCGTTGTTCAATTTTCAGACCCTGATCAGCGAGCTCACTGGCTTACCAATCGCCAACGCTTCACTGCTCGATGAAGGCACTGCCGCAGCAGAAGCGATGGGCCTGAGCTTGGCCACCTGTCGCCGGCCAGAGGCCAAGCGCTTTTTGGTGGACGCAGCTGTGTTGCCCCAGACATTGGCCGTGTTGCAAACCAGGGCCCTACCCATTGGGGTGGAGCTGGATGTGGCGGAGCCCGAGGCGTTCCGCTGGGGTGACGATGTCTTTGGGGTTTTGCTCCAACTGCCAGGCCGTTGTGGGCGGCTTTGGGATCCGTCCGCCTGCATCGCTTCTGCCCATGACAGCGCTGCCCTTGTCACGGTGGCGGTCGACCCCCTTGCCCAGGTGTTGCTTGCTCCGGTTGGTGAGCTCGGTGCCGACATCGCTGTTGGCAGCACCCAGCGTTTTGGTGTGCCGATGGGCGGTGGCGGCCCCCATGCCGCCTTCTTTGCCACCCGCGATGCGTTTCGCCGCCAGGTGCCTGGCCGGATTGTCGGCCAGTCTCGAGATGCGGATGGCCAGCCAGCGTTTCGGTTGGCCTTGCAGACCCGCGAGCAGCACATCCGACGCGACAAAGCCACGAGCAATATTTGTACGGCCCAAGTGCTGCTCGCTGTGATGGCCTCGTTTTATGCCATCCATCACGGCCCTAAAGGGCTGGAGGCGATGGCGCACAGGCTTGTGGCCCTTCGGCTTCAGCTCGAGGAGGCGGTGCGTCAGTTGGGCTATTCGCTTGAGGCGAAGCCTCGCTTTGACAGTTTTGATGTTTATGGATCGATGGCTCCGCAGGTGCATCGCCTGGCAGCACTCGAAGGCATCAATCTCCGTGTCTTGCCAGATGGAGCCTCAGTGGAGACGGCTCAGGGATTTGGAATCAGCCTGGATGAACTCTCGGATTCCGACGAGATCAAGCGTCTCATCGCGGTTTTGGCGCAAGCGGTGGAGGCTCCTGTCCCAACGGATCTCGGTGAGCAGAGCACTGACGCTCATTTGAGTGGTGTTCCCTGTCGCCAAGCGCCCTGGCTTCAACAGTCGGTCTTTCACCGCTACCACAGTGAAACCGAGCTGATGCGCTACATCCAGCGATTGGTGAGTAAGGATCTGTCCTTGGTGCATGGAATGATTCCCCTAGGGAGTTGCACCATGAAGCTCAATGCGGCTTCAGAGCTTGTGCCTGTGAGTTGGCGGGAGTTTGCGGCGATGCATCCCTTCGCTCCTTTGGATCAGCAGCAGGGTTCCCAGCGGATGGTTCAGGACCTCGCAACCTGGTTGGCGGCACTCACCGGGTTTGCCGGTGTGTCGCTCCAGCCCAATGCCGGATCGCAGGGCGAATACGCAGGGCTGCTCGTGATTCGTGCCTGGCATCGCTCCCGTGGCGAGGCTTCTAGAAATGTTTGCTTGATCCCAACGAGTGCCCACGGCACCAATCCAGCCAGCGCCGTGATGGCGGGCATGCGTGTGGTGGCGGTGGCCTGCGATGACGAGGGCAATGTGGATGTGGAGGATCTGCGCTCTAAAGCAGAGCAGCACAGTGCATCGCTCGCGGCCTTGATGGTGACCTATCCCTCAACGCACGGAGTGTTTGAGGTTCGTATTCGTGAAATCTGTGCGCTCGTTCATGAGCATGGAGGGCAGGTGTATCTCGATGGAGCCAATTTGAATGCGCAGGTTGGGCTTTGCAGGCCTGGCTCCTTTGGGGCTGATGTCTGCCATCTGAATTTGCACAAGACCTTCTGCATCCCTCACGGTGGAGGTGGGCCAGGGGTCGGTCCGATTGGGGTGGCAGCTCATCTGCTGCCGTTTTTACCCGGACATCCCCTGATGGCCTGTGGTGGAGAGCAGGCCATCCAGGCTGTGTCTGCTGCCCCTTGGGGAAGTGCAGGCATCTTGCCAATCAGCTGGATGTATTTGCGTTTGATGGGTCCTTTTGGACTGCGTCAGGCCACGGCGATCGCCCTCCTCTCCGCCAACTACTTAGCGAGTCGCTTGGATGCGCACTACCCAGTGCTGTTTCGAGGGGAGAGTGGGCTGGTGGCCCATGAATGCATCCTTGATCTGCGGAGCCTGAAGCGAACCGCCGGATTGGAAGTGGATGATCTGGCCAAACGCTTGATGGACTTTGGCTTTCATGCCCCAACGGTGAGTTGGCCTGTGGCCGGCACGGTGATGGTGGAACCCACGGAGAGCGAGAGCTTGGAAGAGCTGGATCGGTTCTGTGACGCGATGATTGCGATCCGTGCTGAAGCCGCTGCGATCGAAGATGGATCCAGTGATCGGGAGAACAACCCTCTGCGCCGTGCACCGCACACCTTGGCTGCGGTCACAGCGGACAACTGGGACCGTCCCTACAGCCGGCAGCAGGCTGCATTTCCGCTTCCTGAACAAGTCAGCAACAAGTTTTGGCCTTCAGTGGCACGCATCGACAATGCCTTTGGCGATCGCAATTTGATTTGCACCTGTCCAAGCGTTGAAGAGATGGCAGAACCCGTTGCAATGCGTTAACTTCACGGAAATCGGAAATAAACGTTTCGATTTCAATCACGCATGCTGACCTGTTTGCACACTGATCGGCAATTGCTCCGTCCTAGGAGACAACATGAGCAGCGACATTTCCAACATTCATGGTCAAGGAGCGGTAACTCCAACTGCATCAGGCGATTCTCTTCAGCTGCCTGATCTCCCCGAGTGCCTGCAGGCAGCGTTGGGCAGGGGGCATACGCTTGCTATTGAGGGCACCAACGTGGTGCGCGTTCCTTTTGGAGTGCGTCGTCCCCGTCGTGAACGCCCCCAGCGTCCAGAACGTTGGGCAACCTTGGTGTTGCCATTGCAGCCTCATGGATCACCCACGCCTCCACAAGCGGCTTAAAACAGTTTTTAATTAGGCAACTTCTATTAAGTCTGGGCTGGTTCTGAGCTTCCAGTCCACGAGTGATTTTGCATCTTCAAGTGAACAAATCGTTGTCCTAAATGGAAGAAGCTGCATGGGACTCCGTTCTGGCCGAACCAACCAGCTCTGATTCGGCTGTTGCAAAAGAATGAATCCGCGGTAGCGCACAGCGAATTGCGGCTCGCCAAGAAATCCCATGGATGCTGGGGTTAATGGGTGGTTATGTGAGTTATTTCAAGGCAAAAAAGCAGGTTTAAGTGCCATCAGCTTGTTTTCTTTAGGTTTCGCTTTTTAATTGTCAGTGTTTGAATGTTTTTGATGGCTCGGTCAGATATCTGGCCTGTTAAGCGTTGAATGAAATTCATTTTGATGGCATTTGTTACAACAAAGGCTTTGAGCTTGTTGTATTAATAATCACTCGTTTAGCTCAACCCAAGCAGGAGTGAGTCTGTTTGATCGTTCGAGGCATGGTTTTGATGTCTGCCTGCTTGACTTGCATGAAATTCAAGCCCATCCGCCGCTAGAAAGATCTGATTGGGACGCTGCGGTGTCGCCCGAGATTGAGATCGTGCCGTGTGGGCGGAGTCATTGAATCGGTTGTTTTTGTCCTAAACGTTGCAGCAGGTCCTGGATGCTCTCGTCTTTGGCTGGTTTGGAGTGATTGCTGAGTAATTGACGACCCACCACTTCAGCACCGAGGTGCGTGAGCTGGATGCGAAGAGACAAAAGGAGTTCCATACCTCCGCCTCCTGAGAAGGTGGCGATTGCGATCGGCCGACCATTGAAGAGCGTCCGGAAGTCGTCGCCTTGTACAGACAGCCAGGCAATGGCATTGGTGAGGCAGGGTGGAATCGAGCCGTTGTATTCGGGTGCGCAGATCACCCAACGGGGAGAGGCCATCAGCTGAGCCTCGAGTGGGGCGAGCGCCTCCGGCGTTCCTTGCGTTTGAGCCCTGGGGGTGAACAAGGGCAGATCGATGGTCGTGAGATCGAGCAGGTGGGCTGATTGGCCCAGGGTCCCTGCTGTCTCAACGAAGCGCTGGGCCAGCTTGAGGTTTTCGCCATTGCTTGCGGTGATCACCAACACATCGCGCGTGTTTGCTCTGTTCATGCCCAGAATTTCCACCATGCCCGCTGAATTTTGCCTGATGTCTCTGCATCCTTGTCATGGCTGCCGTCGCAGACCTGCCCGTTTCTGCTGAGCTCGCTGCCGCTGGATAGGTGGTGCGAACGATTGATCCCGAGGTGCCGCCACGGGTGGACTACCCGTTGACGGACCTCGGGCGAGCGTTAGGCCGACTTCAATTCCGCTTCTCGATAGGGCACAAAGCTGGCTTTACGAACACCGCAAATGGGGCAGGACCAATCATCTGGAATCGCTTCGAAAGGTGTGCCTGGCTCAATTCCGGAGTCGGGATCGCCCTCAGCAGGGTCATAAATCATCGAGCACACCTTGCAGATCCATTTGCCGGCTACCGGCTCATCGGCCTGTCCCGCTTGACCCTTGCCTTGAAGTGCTTCAAGGGCAACGCCATACGACTCGGCATGGTGCTGTTCGATGGGCGTGAGTAGGCCGAAGTTCTTGGCAGCTGTTTTAAAGATGCCCGCGTGATCTTTGGATTCGCTGGTCTGTTCGTTGAACTCAGCTTCAGCTCCGTGATCGCGATCGTTGCGGGCTTGCTCAGCAAACTCCGGATACATGGTGGTGTATTCGTAGGTTTCGCCTTCGATGGCAAGCTCAAGGCAGCGCGTGAGCAAGGCCTGTTTGTCGTCGTCGCTGAGTGCACTGGGGTCGCTGAACACGAGCTCCGGATGGAGCAGGCGGAAGTGAGCAAACGCGTGCTCTGTTTCTTGGGCGGCGGTGTCGCGGAAGAGCTTGGCGAGATCGGTGCGACCGAGTTTCTTGGCGACATCGGCAAAGAACAGGTATTTGCGATTGGCCATGCTTTCGCCGCCAAAGGCAGCTTCGATGTTGGCCTGGGTGTACGGCTTGGAAAGATCCATTGGCTCCTTGGTCGATCATTTGATACTAGCGCTATCTCATACTCGCTATGAGTTAGCGCTAGGGGTCGATGGGGTTGATTGGTGCAGTCCGTTAGTAATTCGCGCCACTGCGGCGCTGATGCACTGCGGTACCGCCTTCGGAATCGAGCACGCCTCCATGGGAGACCTCGGCGTAAATCAGCCAGTGATCCCCGCATTCCATGCGTTGCTTCACCGTTGCTTCCATCCACGCCAAGGCGTCTGGGAGTAAGGGCTGTTCACTTGGAGTGGCCTTCAATTCCAGGCCGGCAAAGCGATCAGCTCCCGGCTCAAACGGTTGGAGGAATTGCTTCATGGGCCCGCTCTCGCGCCCTTCGGCGAGCACGTTCAAGGCGAAGCAATCGCCGATATGCAGGAGGGCCTCAACGGCTCGATCCTTGGCGACTGCCACGGTGAATCCCGGAGGAGTGAAACTGGCTTGGGTGACCCAGCTTGCAATCATGGCGCCGGAGAGCTCACCCTTTCGGGCGGTGAGAACGCAGAGAGATCCCACGACCCGACCCAGGGCCAGCACGGCAGGGTCACTGCGGCTTTCACTGAGTCCACCGCCGCTGCGACGTTGCTGTTTGCGTTGCTCTCGATGCAACTCGCGACCAAATCGGGTGCCGGTTTCTTCGAGGGTTTGAATCATCGCTGCATCGGGGCTGAATTTCACTCGGATCGGCTCGAACGCAAAGTGAAATCCGCCGTCTCGAAGCTTGTTCTCCAGCAGGTCGATGGCTTCACCGCTCCAGCCAAAGCTGCCAAACACGCCCACGGGTTTACTGCGGTCTCCTTCGGCAAGAAGCGTCCCCAAAGCCGAGACGATTGGCGTTGGCGCATGGCCACCAAGCGTTGGTGAGCCGATCAAAATGCCGTCTGCTTGGTTGATCGTGTTGATGAGTTCGTCAGGAGGTGTGAATTCACAATTGAGGCTGGTAATGCGAATCCCAGTACGACCAACACCTTGAGCTAAGGCATCAGCAATGGCAGCCGTGTTTCCGTAAGCACTGGCAAAGAGCAGTGCAACAGACAAGCTGGCTTGCTGTTGGCTTTCTCCCCAGCGGCGGTAGTCATTGAACAAACTGCGCCAGCT
Source organism: Synechococcus sp. PROS-9-1 (assembly GCF_014279775.1). NCBI lineage: Bacteria > Bacillati > Cyanobacteriota > Cyanophyceae > Synechococcales > Synechococcaceae > Synechococcus > Synechococcus sp. PROS-9-1. The sequence goes on along the minus strand of NZ_CP047961.1, from coordinate 2,151,129 downwards.
GGTGTCGATGGCTGGACCGTGGCCGGGCGCCACCGTGGTGATGTCCAGCTCTTCCAGACGCTCCACAAGCGAGTCCACTTGGCCCGCCATCGGTGCCATCAGGCAGTCATAAAAGTGACGCCGCTCTTCTTCCGTTGCACTGCGTCCGGACTCAGCCCATTCATGAGTGCAGATGTGCGCCGAAAACAGCTTGCCGCTCATCAGAAGTCCGATGGACTCTTCAAACGCGAGCAGGCCCCCGGGCCATCGGGGGGTGGGAGCGGGAACGAGTTGAAGCTGGTGGTGACGACTGAGAGACAGGGTTTGCTCTTGGCGGATCACCTGGATGGGCGGCAGGTCGGGGATGGCTGGCTGTTCGCTCTCCTGTCCTGGCGCTGCAGGTTTGCGTTGTGACCAGAGTTCCCCCAGGAGCTTGGCTCCAGCGTTGGAGGCAATCAGTTCGAGCTCGGGATACAGGCCTGCAAGATCACGCAGTAGTGCCACCCTGTTGGGGTTGACGTGGCCAACGACAACCTTGAGTGCAGTGGTTTGGGCTGGAAGGAGACCAGCAAGAGCCGTGAGGAAGGCCTTGTCGTAAGCCTTGCCGGGAGGATGCACGAGCAGTGCGGCCTGGTGCTGACCTTCGCGATCCGTGCCGGCATCAAACAGAAAACTGTTGGCGGTGCTGCCCCGTTCCAGCGCATATTCCAATTCGAATCGGAGCCGTTGGGGACTCAGCCCCCGCAGGCAAGTGAGTCCTTCATCGATGGGCAGGCTGATCACTTGCCGGGTCGCTGCTGCAGGGGCCTCGAGGTTGGATGTCGCCATTAATAGTGATTCCCCACTTTGCGGTGATGGACGGCGGTCATGGCGTTTGCATCGGCCACGTTCCCCTGTTCCACCACGGCATAGATCACCCAGTGATCGGGGCCTTCCATGCGTTGTTCCACGCGGCAGCCCAGGTAGGCCAGTGCATCTCCGAGAACGGGGCCACCCTCGGCTTCCGCCTCCAGCACATTGATGCCAGCGAAACGGTCGGCGCCGGGCGGGAAGCGTTTAAGAAAATGCCTGAGAAGTTGTTGATGGTTGTCCTCTCGGAGAATATTCAGCACAAATTTGTCGCCAACCTGCATCAGAGCCTCGATCGCCCTGTCTTTGGCCACGGCCACGGTGATGCCTGGTGGACTGAAACTGGCCTGACTGACCCAGCTCGCCACCATCGCGCTACGGCGCAGGCTTTCACCGTCGCCTTGGCTGGCCGTGACCACATAAAGCCCGCCACTGAGACGGCCTAGGGCTTTGTCGAGATCGCCATCCAAGCTCTTCATTGCTGCGATCGTTTTGTCGCGCGTTAAGAGTTGGCCTAGGTCGGTGCCTGATTCTTCGCAGCGCTGATAGTCGCCACCTGAAGGAAGCTGGCGAATGCGCAGGGGTGAAAAGGCCTCCTTCTGTCCTTGGCTGCGTAGTTGTACGGCCACGGAATCGATCGGCTCGTCATCTCCACCAAAGGCGTCGTAAACGCCCACCAGCTGTTTGCCATTTAAGGCAGCCAACAAGGTTCCAATGCTGCTTTGCAGCTCAGCATCTGCGTTCGCTGGCCAGGTGGGAACCACCACGGCCTTGGCTTCGCTGATCAGGGCTGTGAGCTCTTGGGCATCGGTGGCACGTAGATCAACAAGTTGAACCTGGGCCTCGGTTTTGCCGATGCCGTGGGCGATCGCCTGACTGAGCCGATCACAGAAGCCGTATTGACTCAAATAACAAACGGCTGCGTAACTCTCGCCTTTATTGCGTTGCCCGCTCCATTCGCGGTAATCGTTGATCCAGTGGCTGAGGTGATGGCGAAGCAAAGGGCCATGACCTACCGCGATCGTGTTGATCTCGGGCAGACCATCCATACGCTTAAGGGCTTGAAGCACGCTGCGGGCATTGGGCCCCATCAAGCAGTCGTAGTAGAAGCGGAAATCCGGTGCAATCGCGCCAGGATCGCTATCAAAAACGTCTTCTGAGCAGTAGTGCAGCCCAAAGGCATCGCAGGTGTAGAGGATTCCGCTGCCGTGATCAAACGAAAAAATTGTGTCCGGCCAGTGCAGGTTGGGTGCACTTAAAAACTCAAAGCGATGCTGCACGCCGCTCTCAGGATTGATGCCGAGATCAAGCTCTTCTCCGCTTTTGACGGCTCGGGAGCGGAACGGCCGATGGACCTGGTCTTTGAGGAATTGAATCGCCACCTTGGATCCAACAATTTCGATCTCAGGGTTCAGGTCAATCAGGTCTCCAATCAGTCCTGAGTGGTCCGGTTCGGTATGGCTCACGATCAGGTAATCGATCTGTTGCGGATCGACTTGCTCTTTCAGAAGCGGCAGCCAGGTGTCGCGAAATTTGGCGTGACTCGTGTCAATCAGGGCGGTGCGGTCACCCCGCACTAGAAAGGCGTTGTAAGTGGTGCCGTTGCGCAGGCCAAATTCAATATCGAAACGGCTTCGCTCCCAGTCGAGGGAACGAATCGTGCTGCTGTCAGCCGCAATCACTTCCGATTGAAGGGAGAGCCTCGGACTGGTGCTTGACGCAGTCACTGATGGCTTCAAGCTTGAGGTGGCCATAGCAATTACTCGCTGACCTGAACTCTACGGAGAAGATCAGGTCTGCGGCTTGGGTGTCATTGCTGCGGCAAGACGCGGGAACCAGTCCACCAGGTCAGGTACGGCGATGATTAAAGCCAAAACGGCCACCTGCAAGCCAACGAAAGGCAAGGACCCCAGGCCAAACCAGATCAGAGCATCAGGGCCCAGCAGTTGCCGTCGCTGCCTTAAAAAAGGCCCCCCGCCATGGCGAGGAGCCCAGTACCTCTTTTCCGTTGTATTCGTTGTCTTGAACTGGTGTTCACCAGGGTGTTTCAGCTTTCCACCTTCACCGACACGGTGGTGCGGTTGTCGCTTTTTGCAGCCCTGATCTCAAGAATGCCGTCGCGATAGGAAGCTTCCAGTTGGTCGCGATCGAGCGGCTTGGCGAAGCGAAAACTGCGACTCCATGTGCCCGTCCGGAACTCGCTGAGCAGCTGCTGCGCATTGGCTTCTGCGTCTACTTCGGTTGGGGTTGTGTTGTCTTCAACGGGGATGGTGGGTTGTCGTTCAGCACTGATCACAAGCGATCGATCTGTGGCTTTGACATCAATGGACTCGTGGTCGACGCCTGGGAGTTCCAGTCGCACGGTGTAGCTGGTGTTGGTTTCGATCACTTCAGCAGCAGGAACGCGTTCAGCTTGTGAAACTTGCTGTTCAAGGCGATCCAGCAAATCAAAGGGTGATGTACGAAGGGTGATCATGGGTCAATCTCAAATTGGCTGTGAAATTCAGGAGGTTTGTGTTTCCCGCAACGTCAATCTGCGCTGAATTGATCTCAACTGGGAGTGTAAGAACCGCCCTTTTCGGTACGGCCTAGACCACCAGGTTCGGTTGCTGCTACTGAGAAGTCGTGAGAGCCGAACTGTGATGGAGATGGCTCAAATCGCCTCTCATTGAAAAGCGAACTGTCTCGCCTGCAAACTGCTTAGATCTCATCGCAAAGGACATTGCAAACGAAGAAGATTGAGGCCTTGTTCATAAGGCAAGCTTGGCTTTCTGGCTTCATTCGTGTTCGACCGCTACGGATGCGCATTCAGATTGTGCAGCATTTTGATCTCGACCGATGAACGGATGGTCCATTGCGTGAGGCTTGGCAGGAGGATGTCTAGCAACCATTCGTCTTTCTATGGCTACCTCCGCCTCACGTTCGGCAGCTGGTCTCAGGCAGAGCCTAGGGCCGGGGATTTTGATGGCGGGGGCCTGTATTGGCGGGTCTCACTTGATGTCGTCCACAACGGCTGGGGCCAGGTTTGGCTTTGCGTTGTTGGGCCTGATCCTGCTCACCAATTTGGTGAAGTATCCATTCCTGCGAGTGGGCACACGCTTTACCGCAGTCACTGGATTGACGTTATTGGAGGGGTTTCAGCGCCGTAATCGCTTCTACCTCCCGCTTTATCTCCTGGTCAGTCTGGTGACCGGAACGCTCACAATCGCGGCGGTCAGCTTTGTGGCGGGGCTCTTGCTGACCAATGTGCCGCTTTTGGCGAATTTCAATACGTTCGGCTTGGCCATCGCCGTGCTGGCAGTGAGTGGCTTGATCCTTCTGCTGGGGCACTACCGGGCGCTGGATCGTCTTTCGAAAGTGCTGGTGGTTCTGTTGACCATTCTTTCCGGAGTGGCAGCGTTGACTTTGTTGTTCCGCGGCTCTGTTGGGGATGTGGCAGCCACCTGGGTGGGCACGACTCCCTCTCCCTGGACAGCGGCAAACTTGGCATTCCTGATTCCCCTTATGGGCTGGATGCCCGGTCCGGTGGAGATGTGCGTGTGGCCGTCGTTGTGGATGTTCTCTCGCGCCCAAGACAGCAAGCATTCGGCGTCTTTGAAGGAGGCCGAATTTGATTTCAACCTTGGCTATGCGGTCACTGTTGTGACGGCTGTTTTCTTTGTGATTCTGGGCGCTTACACGATGTATGGCACCGGTGAGGGAATGTTTGCGGGCAGTGGGGTGTCGTTTGCTCAGAACCTCATTCGCCTCTACACCGAAGCGATGGGTGGCTGGGCTGCATGGGTGATTGTCCCGGCGGCATTCGCAGCAATGTTTAGTACCACGCTCACCTGTTTAGATGCATACCCACGCAGTATTTCAGCGATCCAAGGCTTGCTGCAGGGGTCCGATCGAGGTGATTTGGCCTCAGCTTCTCAGCAGCGTCGGCTGTCTGTGTGGTTGGTGCTGCATCTACTGGCCGCCTTGGTGGCCCTGCTGTTTGCGTTCAGTGGAGTGATTGGAGTGAAAGATTTTGTCTTCGGTGCGATGACAGGAAGCTTTCTGACTGCTCCCTTATTTGCCTGGATGGCGATGGACACGATGAACAGTGACTTGGTGGCTGTGGAGCATCGCGATGGTCCTGCCATGCGAGTGCTTACTTGGTTTGGTTTGGCCTTTTTGACAGGCTTCAGCCTGCTGTTTATCGGTTGGTCGGCTTTCGGTTGGGGTGCCTGAATCAGCAGTCAATCTGTTCACTTCAGTGATTAAAGCCACCACCAGCTGGAAAAAGCAGCGGCCTGACCACAGACCGCATTGCTTTCATTCCATAGGGGCCAGATTCGAGCGTTGTGGATCATGAAACGCCTACCCGCTTGATTGATTCGAATCCCGCAATAGCCTTTAAAGCCAGCATTTTGATGGGCTTGTTGAAGGGCGCTTGCACGCTCGCCTCGCGCACTTTCTTCAGCAGTCAGCCTGGAGGGCATGCCCACCATGGTTGCCCAGTTGTGCCCCCAGATCCGCAGGGCTGCGCCGTTGGCATAGGTCAGCAAGGGATCAGCGCTGTGGTCATGAGCCAACACGGCAATGGGGCTCGCGAAAAGCTCTTGCGCTGCGGTTCGATCGAACTGGATGCCCTGATCACACACCAGTAGGGGGTGAGCAAAGGCCTTTTGGTAGGAGATCAGCAAGCGGTTGATTAATGCCTGGGTATCGGCTCTCAACCAGGGAGCGCTGGTGCTTGGAATCATGCCCGTCATGGCTTAATTCCCCGCTGCCATCGCCTCCAACATGGCCTGTTGCGCCATGGCTTGTCCCTGGTCGCGCAGGTGCTGCAAGAAACGGGGGCGGGCCTCCGGGAAGCGAGGCTCTTCGGCCAGAGGCAGTTCACCTGCCGCGTCCAGTCCCGTGTCCCCTTCCATCGCTGGAGTGATCACCACCAGGTCTCCGTCGAGGCCAGCGTCGTAGCGCCACCAAAGCGTTGGATCGAGAACCGCGGGATGGGGGGGATTGAGTTCGCTACTGGTGACGTCGATCGCAAGCGCTTCTGCGTTGTCGTGCTGGTTTGCGCTCTCAGCAATGGCTTGTAGGCGATACGCCGCCAGGTCTTCCAGCAACTTCGCTCGGGTGCGACCACGCAGCTGAAACAACACAAATGGATCTTCGCTGAACCGTTCTCCCATCAAGAAGTAAACGGCGCTGATGTGTTTACAAGGGTTGGCTTTGTCTGGACAGCTGCATTCGCTCCTCACCTCTTGAAGCTTGAAGGGGAACAGGCGACGACCACTGGCAGCGAAGGCCCGCTCGATGTCGGCAGGCATGATCCCGGCCAACAGTTGAGCGGACCAGCGGGCCTTCATCGTGAGCGCTTCGAGCACGTAGCGCCAGTCCTCATCTTTCAGAACGTCGAGCCAGAGCTTCACCTTGTAAGGGTCTTCGTCGGTGCCTTGCACGCGGGCATGCACCCGCCTGCCTTCAAAGCGAATCGAGTTCACATGACCTTCTCGCGCGTAGGCCCAGGCCCGCTCCAAGCGCTTTTTGAAGCGGTAGGAATTGATGAGCTCCATCCACTGCTCAACCCACCAGGGTTGCTGGGAGAGACCGTCGTCACTGATCGAGGTGTTGATGCCGCCTGGTGGGGTGATGCTCATGCTTGGTTGTCCTCCAGGCTCACGAGTTCTTTGAGTTGTCCCATCTCAAGGCCCCCAAGCCAGTCTTCGCCGGAGCCAATGATGTCTTCAGCCAGTCTGGACTTCTCTCTAATCATCCGGTCAATTTTCTCCTCAACGGAGCCGCTGGTGATGAATTTATGCACCATGACGCGGTTCGTTTGGCCGATGCGATAAGCACGGTCCGTGGCTTGATTCTCAACGGCGGGGTTCCACCAGCGGTCGATGTGAAAGACATGACTGGCGCGAGTGAGGTTGAGGCCAACGCCGCCAGCCTTCAGTGACAAGAGGAAAAGCTGAGGCCCGCGCGGATCCTCCTGGAAGCGATCGACCATCGCTTGCCGTTCACTTTTGCTGGTGCTGCCGCTGAGAAAGGGCACTTCACTGCGCCAGCGTCGTTGCAAATAATCCTGGAGCAACTTGCCCCATTCCGCGAACTGGGTAAACAGCAAAGCTCGATCTCCAGCTTCCATCACCTCGTCAAGGATTTCTTCGAGGCGTTGCAACTTCACGGACCGCTTGAGGAAATCCTCGCTGGCACCCTGCTCCTTGAGGGCAAGGGCAGGGTGGTTGCAGATCTGCTTGAGCTTGGTGAGCAGCCCCAACACCTGGCCATGACGTTTGCCGCGCGGTGCGCGCGCAATGGCATCCAGGGTGTCTTCAACGGTTTTGGCATACAGCGACTTCTGCTCTTTGCTCAGACCCACCCATTCGCTCAATTCCACCTTCTCGGGCAGATCCGAGATGATCGCTTTGTCGGTCTTCAGTCGCCTAAGGATGAACGGTCCCACACGGGCTTTGAGGTCGCGCAGGGATGACAGGTCTCCATAACGCTCAATCGGCATGCGATAGCGATGACGGAAAAACTCTTCTTCTCCCAGCACCCGTGGGTTGAGGAAGTCCATCAGGGCCCAGAGCTCGCTGACGCGGTTTTCCACTGGTGTGCCAGTGAGTGCGATGCGAAAACGGCTGTTCTTTTTCGGGCGGGCTAGGTCACGGGCGGCTTGGCTTTGCTTTGCAGAGGGGTTTTTGATTGCCTGCGCTTCATCGATCACGAGACCTTGCCAATCGTGACTTTCGAGCAGCTCACTGTCGCGTTGCAATAGGCCATAGCTGGTGAGCACCAGATCCACATCCTTCAGCGCCTTCTTCAGTTCTGTTGGGGTGCTGGGGCGTTTTGGACCGTAGTGCTCAAGCACATTGAGCTCAGGTGTGAACGCTGTTGCCTCCCGCTTCCAGTTGGTGAGCACGGATGTGGGTGCAATTAAAAGCACCGAGCGCTTGAGTTCGTTTTCTGCCTTGAGGTGCTGCAGAAAGGCCAGCAGCTGGATGGTTTTGCCGAGGCCCATGTCATCGGCCAGGCAGGCGCCTTGGTCGAAGCGATGCAGGAAGGCAAGCCAGCCGAGACCTCGCTCTTGATAGGGCCTGAGTTGACCCGAAAATCCTTCGGGGGCGGGGAGTGGGTCTGGCGCTTTCTGCTGGTGGTACTGCTCCAGCACGGCTTGCAGGCGCGGACCGGCGTCAAATTGATGCACGGGCAGGCGCATCATCGTGTCGCCTTCGGTGGCGGTGAGTCGAAGCGCGTCGTCGAGGCTTAGGTCTGGATTGGCGGCGCAAAAGCGCTCAGCATTTTTTAGGTCATTGGGGCGTAGTTCGATCCAAGCGCCTTTGTGACGCACCAGAGGACTGCGCTTTCCAGCCAATCGCTCAAGCTCTCGTAGGGTCAGCGTCACACCGCCGATCATCAGTTCCCAGTTCCAGTCAAGGTTTTCGCCGAGTGTGAAGCCTCGAGAACGCTCGGAGAGTTCTGCCTTAATGGCGAGGCCAAGCCGGCTGGCCAGCCCTCCAGACAGGCTTGGTGGTAGGTCAACGCCAACGCCCACATCCCGTAGTTGTCGGGCTGCTGTGCGCACCAAAACAAACGCTTCAGCTGGTGTGAGCTGCATGCTCTCTGGCGTGGCGCTGTCCAGTCCGCGTTCGATCGGCTGGAACACGGTCAGGGCCCGTCCCATGCCCTCGAGCAAGACTTCGCTGGGGTGATCCACCTTGATTTCCCCGAGTTGGAGGCCGCTGGGGCCTGCAGCCCAGGCCGCTCCAGCGGGCAGCTTGAGGGTTGGATCTGCTTCCGCTTGCAGAAAGAAGCGCAGTGGCCAAAGGTCTTCATCGTCCGCTGGTGTAGCTAGCTCCAAGCAGGCGCGGGCTGCTGCCACATTTCCAGCGACCCCTTCACGCCAATGATGACTAGCGGTGGCGAGGCGCTCGGTGTCTTCATCGCTGAGTTGGAGCTCCCCTGTATCCGAGCTCAAGGCCTCTTCCCAGGCGCGGAGCAAGGGGTCCAAGCCTTCATGGTCAGGGGTAAAGCCCTTGCGCAGCTGCGCGTCCATCAGGTCAGCTAAAAGCGTGGCAACCCGTAGTCGTCCGCTGCGAGGCCGGCAGCAAGCCACCGGATTCGCGGCGCGCATGGCTTCTGGTCTAAGCCTGGTAATCCGGTTGCTGCGTTTGCCCGTTGGTTCTCGCCAAGGCAGGGCGCAGGTGGCAACGAGAGGGAGCCCTGAAGCGAGGTCCTCAAGACGGCGACGGTCTTCTTCCCGATTCAGGAGCGGCACCCAGCGGGCGCGATGGGGATAACCCTCGCCCTTGCTCAGCTCCACTTGGGGGAGCCAGCGGCTTCGGGCGACGAGGCTGAGGGACCAACGCTGCATGTGACTCCACCAGCGCAACTCATCAGCCAACTCAGGATGTCGTCCTGAAAGAGGAAGTTTGGAGAGCCAGGCAGTAGCCGCCATGGGTTCTATGGCGAGGCCCTGAACCTGCCAAGGCCACCACTCTGTTTGTTTCGGGATCGGCTCTCCAGCTTGCAAGGGAAGGCCTGTCCAGCCTGGTTCTTCAGTGCCGCTGGTCTCTGTTCCGCGTTTCTTTCGGGGCTTCACACTGCGGCTCGGCAGGGTGAGGCATGCCGTGGCATCAATGATGCCGTCGGGCAAGAGATCCCTTTCCGTTAGCAAGGCCCTGAGATCATCTGGGCTGAGGGTGAAGGGGTGAAGCGCAGGGGTTGTACTTGGGCCTGCAGGTTCGGCAACCCGCCAAGTATCAGCCCACACCAACAGGGCAGCTCGTCCAGAGCTGGCAGGAGTACGAATGGCCGGAAGCCAGGTGGCGTGCAGCAGGCTCATGGCCGCGACGCTGAGAACATGCGTTGGGTTCCGTAAAGCACGAGTGCACTGCCGATCAACGGCAACCACCCAATGAGGAGATCCAATACCAATACTGCCAGGGCATCGGCCCCTGCCAAGGGGGAAGGTAACGACATCCCCAGGCTTCGTAACCCACAGACCGCTCCCACGAGACCTGCGCGTAGGTGGGAGTCGTTGGAGTCCACCCGCTCCAGATGGAAGGCCAGAAGGCCATAAAACAATCCGCAGCCACAGGATCGGACCGCCATTTCAAGGCCAAATGGAAGGCTGCAAAGGCCTGCTGTTAGGCCAGCAAGGCAGGCCCAGCCCACGGAGAGGCGGCGCAGGCGATCACGGCTGTCGGTGGCAGGAGACGGTGCGACGACGGGGCGCGGCGGCTCAGGGGCGATCATGGCCTTTCGATCTGTTGTTGAAGCGGAATCCGCCATGGCTGTTGCACGTTCGTCGCGATCCGCTGCTGCCACCCCTCGCACAGGTGCTGAAATTCGGGCGGCATTCCTGAGCTTCTACGAAGAGCGGGGCCACAAGGTGATGGCAAGCGCCTCCTTGATTCCTGAGGATCCCACGGTCTTGCTCACGATTGCGGGGATGTTGCCGTTTAAGCCGGTCTTTCTCGGGCAGCAAAAGCGGCCAGCGCCGCGGGCCACCAGTAGCCAAAAGTGCATTCGCACCAACGACATCGAGAACGTGGGCCGTACGGCGAGGCATCACACGTTTTTCGAGATGCTCGGCAACTTTTCCTTCGGCGATTACTTCAAGCAGCAGGCGATTGAGTGGGCCTGGGAGCTGAGTACGGATGTCTTTGGTATCGACCCCAAGCATTTGGTGGTGAGTGTCTTCCGAGAAGACGATGAGGCTGAACAGATTTGGCGTGATGTGGTGGGGGTGAACCCCAAGCGGATCATCCGCATGGACGAAGCCGACAATTTTTGGGCGTCTGGCCCGACCGGTCCCTGCGGTCCCTGTTCGGAGATCTACTACGACTTCAAGCCTGAACTTGGTGATCAAGGCATTGATCTCGAGGACGACGACCGCTTCATCGAGTTCTACAACTTGGTGTTCATGCAATACAACCGCGACGCTGAGGGCACCCTCACGCCGCTCGCGAACCGGAACATCGACACCGGTCTGGGCCTGGAGCGGATGGCTCAGATCCTGCAGAGGGTTCCCAACAACTATGAAACAGACCTGATTTTTCCGCTGCTTCAAGTGGCTGCTGATCTTGCTGGGGTCGACTACCACCAGCTCGACGATGCAAAACAAACGTCTCTCAAGGTGATTGGTGATCACAGCCGTGCTGTGACGCAGCTGATTTGTGATGGCGTTACGGCGAGCAACTTGGGACGGGGGTACATCCTGCGTCGTCTCTTGCGCCGGGTGGTGCGGCACGGCCGTTTGTTGGGCATTCACAAGCCTTTCCTTGTCACGATGGGACAGGCTTCGATCGCGCTCCTCCAGGACGCTCATCCGTCGGTGCTTGAGCGGCAAGAGGTGATCTTGGCTGAGCTTCAGAGGGAGGAGTCGCGCTTTTTGGAAACCTTGGAGCGCGGGGAGAAGCTGCTGGCAGACGTTCTCGAAAGCAAGCCCAAACAGATCAGTGGAGCACAAGCATTTGAGCTCTATGACACCTACGGCTTCCCCCTGGAGCTCACCCAGGAAATTGCTGAAGAGCAGGGCCTTGATGTGGATCTGGCCGGATTCGAGCAAGCGATGGAGCAACAGCGTCAGCGGGCCAAGGCTGCAGCGGTCAGTATTGACCTCACGCTGCAGGATGCGATCGATCAAGTGGCGGCCGATCTCAATGCCACGGCGTTTGAGGGATATGAACTGATAGCCCTGTCCAGCAGCACCGTGCAGGCCTTATTGGTCAACGGTGAAGCCGCTGCATCAGCCGCGGATGGCGATGCGGTGCAGGTGCTGCTGGACAGCACACCGTTTTATGGAGAGGGCGGTGGACAGGTGGGTGATCGCGGTCTTTTGGTGGGTGATGGCCCTGATGGCAACGGTTTGATCGTCGTGATTGAGGGCGTCAGCCGCAACCGCGGGGTGTTTGTGCATAGCGGCAGGGTTCAACGTGGCCGTCTCGGAGTTGGTGATGTGGTGCATGGTCAAGTCGACCGCGCCTGCCGACGCCGTGCTCAAGCGAATCACACGGCCACTCACTTGCTTCAAGCGGCACTCAAACAGGTGGTGGATGCAGGCATTGGCCAGGCTGGCTCACTGGTCAATTTCGAGCGGCTGCGCTTCGACTTCCACTGTCCGCGGGCGGTGAAGCCAGCGGAGCTTGAGCAGATCGAAACCTTGATTAACGACTGGATCAGCGATGCGCACCGTCTTGACGTCAATGAGATGGCGATTGAACAAGCCAAGGCTGCTGGTGCCGTCGCGATGTTTGGCGAGAAGTATGCCGATGTGGTGCGCGTGGTTGACGTTCCTGGTGTGTCGATGGAGCTGTGTGGTGGCACGCATGTGAGCAACACAGCCGAGATTGGTTTGTTCAAGATCGTGAGCGAGAGCGGTGTTGCTGCTGGGATCCGCAGGATTGAAGCGGTGGCTGGTGCTTCTGTGCTGGCGTATCTCAATGAGCGTGAGGTTGTGGTCAAGCAGCTCGGTGATCGCTTTAAGGCGCAGCCTGGTGAGATCGTCGAGCGCGTGTCGGCGTTGCAGGAGGAACTGAAGAGCAACCAAAAAGCGTTGACTGCAGCACGGGCTGAATTAGCGGTCGCGAAGTCAGCGGCCTTGGCAACCCAAGCCATTGCTGTTGGTGACTATCAGTTGTTGGTGGCCCGTCTTGATGGTGTGGATGGTGATGGCTTACAGGGCGCCGCTTTGGGATTGCTGGATCAGTTGGGTGATTCCACTGCTGTTGTGTTGGGAGGTTTGCCTGATCCGAGCGACCAAGGCAAGGTGATTTTGGTGGCAGCGTTTGGGAAAGCCGTGATCGCTCAAGGTCAGCAGGCGGGCAAGTTCATTGGTTCGATTGCCAAGCTCTGCGGCGGCGGTGGCGGCGGTCGGCCGAATCTGGCTCAGGCGGGCGGACGCGATGGAGCCGCTCTGGATGGGGCGCTAGAGGCGGCTAGCGACGATTTAAAACATCATTTGGGATGACTTTGATGGCTCTCACCACCTGGTGAGAGCTGCCTTATTTCTTCGATATTTCTGCGATCAAAATGCATGCTGCAGGGGCCTAACAGTTGCCCTTGTTGATGCCGTTCAATCTTCAGTGTCTAAGGGAAGCTTTAACTCCTCGCGCCACTCTTTCAGTGGCCGCTCCCAGCCTTCTTCTAGTTTTCGGCTCACAACGAGTTCTGCATCAAGTCCCATCTGGAATCCATGGGCGAGTGCGCGCAGTAGGGGCTCGAGTGGTGCATCGTCTTGCAGGCTGCTGAGCATCGATCCGAAAATCAGCATGACCGCAAGAGGCGAGCGGTTCTGAGCCAGGTTGAAGCCCTGAAGTCCTATTTCGCTGATGCCATCAATGCCAAACCCTGTCAGTACATGAACAATGTCATGGGTTTCCTTGAGCCGGTGAATCACGAACTCGTTTGCGTTCGTCACAGGCGAGGGATCGATCAGGGTGTCGGGTGTGATGCCCATGCTGATTAACTGATTGGCATAGCAACGTCCGAGGCTGCCCTCCGGCAGGGTTTTCAGCTTTTGTAGGTCAATCTGATTGGGTCGCCAGCCCTCGTCGACGAGGGCTTTGAACTGGGGATTCGAGAGAAGGTGGCGGACGGTTTGCTCGCCCAGTGGTCCATCTTTGACGCTGTTGGATATGGCAAAGATGCTGTCGAGGGAGCCTGGATTTTTTAGAAATGTGGCGAGGCTGGCCACCATCTTCAAATTCTGAAGACGTTCGTGCAATTTGAGTTGCATTCTAAAAATGCGGTTTCGTCATTATGAACCCGAAACTTGTGTGTTCACCTAAGAATTGCCTTCAGGGTTGACAATCGTTTTGCTCTGTCAGTCGCATTTAGATCTCGAATTGGATCCAATAAGTATTAGCAAGTGCTCATTTTCGTCTCGTGTGTGCATAATTTTAACTTTGCAAATAGGTGCTTTGGCGCAAGCTGCTTTCAAGGTGATCCATTAATCGCCTTGCTTCGCTGATACGCAGCTGTCCACTGCTGATTGCTTTCTCACTGGCCATGCGCAACCGTTCCAGGAGTTGATCTGGGTCGTGTTCCATCATTTCCAGCACGTCGGCGTTGGTGTCGCCACGAACAACATGATCCACTTGGTATTCACCGCCTGGGGCTAGGCGGATGTGAGCGGCATCGGTGCTTCCGAACAGGTTATGCAAGTTGCCCATTACTTCTTGATACGCACCACCGAGAAACATTCCGATCAGATAGGGCTCATTTGGCTTGAGTGGATGTAGTTCCAGCAGGGGCTTGTGCTGGCCGTCGTTGATGAATCGGTTGAGCTTGCCATCGGAGTCGCACGTCAAATCGGCGAAATGGCCAAGTCTTGTGGGCTTTTCGTTGAGACGATGCAGCGGCATCAAGGGAAAGAGTTGCTGGATCGCCCAGGTGTCTGGAGCAGAGCGGAAGATCGACAGGTTGGCGTAATAGGTTTCCGCTAAGACAGCTGGAAGTGCTTTGAGGTCGTCGGGCAGTTTTGTGTCATCAGATAAACGGTCGAGCAATGCTCTGGCACACGCCCAGGTGAGTTGTTCCGCCATGCTCCGTTCTTTCAAGCTCAGATAGCCGAGCCGGAATGCGGCTAAAGCGTCTTCTTTGAACTTGAGCGCATCGTTCCAGGCTTCCTGTAGGCGAGATGGGTCAACAGGAGTGTCGGTGGGTAAGGCTTCGATGCCTTGAAAGGTGTCGCGCAGATTGCGAACGATCAGAGGTTCATCCTGTTCAACTGGCGGTGCAGGTTGCTGCAGGCCACCGCTACCGAGAACGTTGAACACGAGCACTGAGAAATGACTCGCGATCGCTCGCCCGCTTTCGCTCACCAGCGTTGGTACGGGAATGTTGTTGGGTTCACACCCTTCTTTCACGGTGGCAACAACGTCGTTGGCGTAGTTCTGCAGGGAGTAGTTGGTTGAGGCCGCCGTGGCGGTGCGACTGCCGTCGTAGTCGATCCCAAGACCACCGCCTACATCCAAGTAGCCCATCGGCGCGCCAAGGGCGTGCAGTTCCACATACAAACGCGAGGCCTCTTGCAAGGCATCTTTCACAACGGCGATGTCGTTGATTTGGCTGCCCACATGGAAATGCAGAAGGCGCAGCTCACTGAGCAGGTTGGCGTCACGCAGGGCCTCAACTGCGCTAATGATTTCGGGGGCGGGGAGCCCAAATTTCGCTTTATCTCCTACGGAGCTACCCCAACGCCCGGTGCTGCGGCTGGAGAGTCGAGCGCGAATGCCGATGAGCGGTGCGGCTCCGAGCTCCTGGCTGGCATCGATGATGCGCTGAACTTCGTCCGGTTGTTCGATCACCACGACTGGCCTTCGGCCAAGACGTCTGGCGAGGATGGCGGTTTCGATGTACCGCTGATCTTTGTAGCCGTTGCAGATCAGAAGGGCCTCAGGGTCATCCATCAATGAAAGAGCGATCAGAAGTTCGGCTTTGCTGCCTGCCTCTAGTCCGAAATGCCAACGCCTCCCGCAAGTCACTAGTTCTTCCACCACGTGGCGCTGTTGGTTGCATTTCACAGGGAAGACTCCCTGGTAGCGACCGTCGTAGTCGTAGGTAGTAATGGCCCGTTCGAATGCGGCGTGCAGCCGTTCCAACCTGTCTTCGAGAATGTCGTCGAAGCGGATCAGGAGGGGCAGCCCAAGGCTGCGGTCCTGCAGGCCAGCCACCAGCTCCATCAGGTCAAGACTGCCGCCCCGGTCTCCGCGTGGTTGCACGCTCACATGCCCGCGTGGGTTGATGGAGAAGTAAGGATCACCCCAGCGTTCCAGCCCATAAAGCTGGGCGCTATAGCTCCCCGTCCAGGTGATGGAATCGGCGAGCACCATGGAAACGGACATCGATCAGATGGGGGGAATCTAAGGAGCTTCACCCCCATTGCCACACCGGTGCTTGCCAATTAGGGCATCTGGCGTTGACGATGACGACGGTTTTTTCAACGTTATGGCTGCCGAACGCTCTTTCATTGCTATCAAGCCCGACGGCGTTCAACGCGGTCTTGTAGGCGAGATCCTGGGTCGCTTTGAGCGCAAGGGCTTCAAGTTGGTGGGGCTGAAGCAGCTCACCCCAAGCCGTGAGCTGGCTGAACAGCACTACGGAGTGCACAAAGAACGTCCCTTCTTTCCTGGTTTGGTGGACTTCATTACCTCAGGCCCAGTGGTGGCCATGGTGTGGGAGGGCGATGGAGTGATCGCCAGTGCTCGCAAGCTGATTGGTGCCACAAAGCCTCTGGAAGCAGAGCCTGGAACGATCCGTGGCGATTTGGCGGTCAACATCGGTCGCAACGTGATCCATGGCTCTGATGCACCAGAAACAGCTGTGTTTGAAATTGGGCTTTGGTTCCAGCCTTCGGAATTGAGCGATTGGACACCTTCCGATCAAAGCTGGCGTGTCGAGGGCTGATCGCTCTTCGTTCCCATAGGTTTCTTGCCTGCTTGCCCTCGGGATTCATCCTCGAGGGCTTTTTTTTAGAGATTCAGTCACTGAATCGGTCCCAGCGGAAGGCTCTGAGCAGCCTCATGGCTTCAGAACTTGTGGCATGGCCGGTGATCGTGTCTGCCAACAATTCTGTTGTGATTGCTGCTAGCAACACGCCATTGCGGTGATGGCCGCAGGCCAGCCAAAGCCCAGGGATTGGGCCTTGCCCCAGCAGTGGGCCCTCGTCCGGAGTGCAGGGACGAAATCCCCACCAACGCTCCATCGGCGGCCAGTTCACAGCATCGGGAAGCAGGGAGGCGATCCCTTGGTTGAGACTTTGTTGTCCTTGGGGCGTCAACCCTTCTTTGAAGCCAGCCTCTGGTTCTGAGGTCGCTCCTACGACGACGAGACCATCTTCCCTAGGGACCAAATAGGTGCCCGGTCCAAAAATGATGTGCCTGAGTGCGCCACGTGGGGTTTGTAGTGACACCATCTGTCCTTTAACTGGAAACACCGGCAACTCAGGAAGCAACTGAGCGCTCCATGCTCCGCTGCAGAGGACAGCTGTATCGCAGTTAAGAGTCGAAAGGATTCCCTCTGAATCTCGGGTTCGAACCCCTGTGAGCTGTCCGTCTTGTTTCAGTAGCTCGAGAACTTCCACGCCTTCCTGGAAGTGCACACCCCGATCCACACAGGCACTTTCTAAGGCGCGCATGAGTTGACGGCGATTATCAATTTGCCCGTCCTGGTCGAAAAGGAGACCGGCCTGCCAGGCCGGTGCGATACCTGGCAGTAGTTGCTCAAGTCGTTGACGGTTCAGGGCTACTCCAAAGGCGGTGGTTGGATACCGATCCCTTTCATTCGCATCTTTGAAGGGAACCACAATTCCTGTGGCGCGAAGTCCGCAGGGCAGTCCGCTATCGGCTTCAATCTGGGCAACCCAGCGGGGAATGCGCTCCAGGCTCAGTTGGCCAAGTCGCAAGAGATCGCCAGTCAACCCTTCGGCGTGAGGGGCCAGCATGCCAGCTGCGACAAAACCAGCGGCTTCGTTTCTACGCCTGCTCAGCACGGTGACAGCACGGCCGCGTCGGGCGAGCTGATGGGCAATGGCGAGGCCCATCAGTCCGCCGCCAAGGATCAGCACTTGCTGGTTGCTCATGGTTGATTCCGCAGCTCCACCACGCTGAAATTCTTGCAACAGGATGGCGTCTTCCTTCTCTTCCATAGGATTGAGATGGTTTAACGACGTTCAAAGCTGATGGCGGCAACTGCAGCAACCCTTTTGCCTTGGGAGGCCGTGATCGGTCTTGAGACCCATGTGCAGTTGGGCACCAACAGCAAGATTTTCACGTCCGCTTCCACGACTTACGGGGATGACCCCAACACTCATATCGATCCGGTGGTGTGTGGCCTCCCAGGCACGCTTCCGGTTTTGAATCAAAAAGTGCTCGAGTACGCCGTTAAGGCTGCGATGGCGCTGAACCTGAATATTGCTGAACACAGCAAATTCGATCGCAAGCAATATTTTTATCCAGACCTTCCGAAGAACTATCAGATCTCTCAATTCGATGAGCCGATCGCAGAGGAGGGTTGGATCGAGGTGGAAGTTGCTGAAAAAGGAAAAGACACCTATCTGAAAAAGATCGGAATCGAGCGCCTGCACATGGAGGAAGACGCTGGCAAGTTGGTGCACGCCGGAAGCGATCGCCTGGCGGGCTCGACGCATTCGCTCGTGGATTACAACCGAGCGGGTGTGGCCCTAGCCGAGATCGTGAGCAAGCCCGATTTGCGCAACGGCCGGGAAGCGGCGGAATACGCCTCTGAGATCCGCCGGATCATGCGCTACTTAGGCGTAAGTGATGGAAATATGCAGGAGGGCTCCCTGCGCTGCGACGTCAACATCTCCGTGCGTCGCGGCCCCGATGCACCCTTTGGCACGAAGGTGGAGATCAAGAACATGAACTCGTTTTCGGCCATCCAGAAGGCTTGCGAATACGAGATTCAGCGTCAGATCAAGGCCTATGAAACCGGTGAACCGATCGTTCAGGAAACGCGCCTTTGGGACGAGAGCAAGCAGCTCACCAAGAGCATGCGCAGCAAGGAGGGAGCGAGCGACTACCGCTATTTCCCTGATCCGGATCTTGGCCCGATTGAGGTGAGCGTTGAGCAGCGCGAAGCCTGGAGGAGTGATCTACCTGAACTGCCATCGGCCAAGCGTCATCGTTATGCCGATGCCCTTGGGCTCTCTCAGTACGACGCGCGTGTGCTGACGGACGAACGTTCGATGGCGCAGTATTTCGAAACCGTTGTTGCTGCTGGGGCAGACGCCAAGCTTTCAGCGAATTGGATTACCGGTGATATCGCTGCTTATGTGAATAGCAATCGTTTGAACTTCGTTGAATTGGCCTTTCGACCTGAACAGCTGGCGGAGATGGTCAAGCTGATTGATGGCGGCAAGATCAGCGGAAAGATTGCCAAGGAAATTCTCCCCGAGCTTCTTGAGAAGGGTGGTTCCCCTAAGGCGATTGTGGATGAACGTGGACTGGGGATGATCAGTGATCCGGCAGCGATCACCGCGATCGTGGAAGAGCTTCTGGCTGCTCACCCTGATGAGGTAGAGGCATTCCGTGGCGGAAAAAACAAACTGCAGGGCTTCTTTGTGGGCCAGCTGATGAAGAAAACCGGCGGCAAGGCTGATCCCAAATTGGCCAATCAGATCCTTAGTCAAAAGCTCAAGGGATAACGGCTTCTGATTGGTCGCTCTGCAGTAATGCGCGGCCATCGGCTGCGACCAGGATCCGCGTTGTCAGGGATGGAGGATCTCCGGCCTGTTCCCAGCCGGGTGTACCGCCAGGAATCTTGAATTCAAAGCCTTCTGGACCTGCATGGACGAGGCAAGGATTGTTAGTCGCACTCCCAAACATGCAGGTCCCCGGGCGATAGACCCGCAGGCCGCCATTACGCCGAGTTGCGGCCCCGCGGGCCAGATTCAGGGCACGTCTTGCCGAAAGAGGATTGTTGCGGACAAACAGATTCACGGACTCCGGGTCGGGTGTGATGTCGACGTAAGGGCTGGGGCCGGTGCTGACCTCTGGCTCCGGGGTTGCAACGCTTGGGGGTTTCAGTGTGGTGGGCTCGCAGCTCACCTCGGGCGTGCTGAGGTCGACAAGGCTTGCCGCCACCGGACGTCGCGTGCTCCGCTCAAAACATTGATATTCGATGGGGTCGCTCTTTGCAGACTGCGCTGTGAGCACTAGCAGCGTTGTCCATCCCAGTGAGCAAGCCAACCGTTTCATGGGCACCTGGTGCATTAAGGCCTTGGAACGTAGTGAGCTTTTTGTCGATTGGTCAAGGCGTCTGATGTGACAGGTTCCGACTGAGGAGTCACGCGCGATGTTCATGCTTTGCCAATAGGTCGGCTTGATCTCTGCGCCTCCTGTTGCCTGGCGTTCGCCGCCGCTTCGGTCGTTGTCTGGAATTTGGTTTTCGTTGAACGGATCTGATCAATCAAGTGGTGGAGTTTCACTGAGGAGTTCACGGACCTGTGACGTCCAGCTGCGCGGCACGCCCCCGTTTTTGATGACACAGTCGGCAAGTTCAGTTTTGCGATCCATAGGCCATTGGGTTCTGATGCGTTGCTCGGCCGCCTCAAGAGAGAGCCGATTACGCGTCATGAGTCGCTGTCTTTGCTGTGTTGGCGAGCAGTGCACCACCCAGATCTCCGAGCAAAGACTCTCCAGCCCAGCTTCAAACAGCAGAGGGATCATCAATGCCACGACTCTCTCGCCAACATGCGTCTGCAGCTCCTGGTCGAAACGTTGTCGCACCAACGGGTGCAGTTGAGCTTCCAGCCAAGTCCGTTCTTGTGGATCACTGAACACGATGGAGCCGAGTGCCGCGCGGTCCAGGCCTTCGCTGAGCTCGCTCTGTACTTTTGCGCCGTAGCGCTCCAGCACCGCACGAGTTGCCGGAGTGCCCGGAGCTAAAGCTTCATGGGCATAGAGATCTGCATCCAGAACGGCAATGCCCTGTTGTTCTAGAAAACGGCCAACACTGCTTTTGCCACTAGCGATCCCACCCGTTAGGCCGATGCGCCGTTGCAGTCCTTGCCAGCGGTGTACTCCACTCAAGGAATTGGGCTACCTCTCTAGAAATTATGACCTTGCAGTCTTTCTCAGAGCTTGGCGATGCCATCCTTAGAAGCATAGAAAGAGCGGCTTGGTTGGCCTTGCACCCTGATCCATGACTCAATCTGTGATCTGGTCACCAATCTCTGGAGGAATCACTGCACCCACTGGCTTTGAGGCGGCGGGCTTAAGCGCTGGCCTCAAGCCATCCAGAAAAGCTGACCTCTCTCTTCTGTTGGCACCAGAAGGATCTGTGTGTGCTGGCACCTTCACAACATCCGTTGTCCGCGCCGCCTGTGTGGATCTTTGTGCTGATCGTCTGCAGGCTGCTTCCGGTCGCGTTCGTGCCGTGGTGACCAATTCCGGACAGGCCAATGCCTGTACCGGCGATCGAGGTTTGGTCGACAGCCTCCGGATCACGCAAGCAGTGGCCGATCGTCTGGGCCTCTCAGAGGACCAAGTTTTGATTTGCTCTACCGGGGTGATCGGTGTGCCGATCGTGATTGTTCCCCTTCTTGCTGCGGTGGATCCTCTGGTGAGTGCCTTGGCCCCTGATGGTGGTGCTGCAGCGGCTCAGGCCATCCTCACCACTGATTTAGTGGAGAAGGAGATCGCCTTAGAGGCTGTGATAGCTGGGCGCAGGGTGCGGATTGGCGGGATGGCAAAGGGGTCCGGGATGATTCACCCCAACATGGCCACGATGCTTGGCTATCTCAGCTGTGATGTCGCCGTGCCCTGTGACCTGTGGCAAGACATGGTGCGGCGGGCTGTGGAACGTTCGTTTAATTCCATCACCGTGGATGGTGACACCAGCACCAACGACACCTTCCTGGCCTTTGCGGCAGGTGATGTGCTTCCAGCGGATCAGCTCGGGGTATTGGAGGAGGGGGTGACGTTGGTCGCCCAGCATTTGGCTCGCTCGATTGCTCGGGATGGTGAGGGCGCTACTTGCCTGATGGAAGTGCAGGTGGATGGCACCGACTCAGAGACGGAGGCGCGACAGATTGCGCGCACCATTTGTGGGTCGTCGTTGGTCAAGACGGCCGTTCATGGAAGGGATCCCAACTGGGGGAGGATTGTGGCGGCTGCTGGTCGGGCTGGGGTGGATTTTTCTGCCGATGCTGTAGCTCTTTGGATTGGACCTCACCAGTTGATGTCAGCGGGGCAGCCGTTGTCATTCGACCGTCCTGCCGCTTCGGCGTATCTCAGCGACCGCGCGCGCGGTCGCTATCTCGTGGATGACACGGTGCAGATCAGGCTGACTGTTGGGGGCGGCTCAGGCTGTGGCATTGCTTGGGGTTGCGATCTTTCTGATCAGTACGTCCGCATTAACGCCGACTACACCACCTGAGGTCTGGACACCACTGCAAAGATGGTTGGGCTGAGTAGGACCTGTTGATGCCCGCTGAGACCAATGCCTCCACGGCAAAGCCAAAGGGTCCGGCTCGTCCGCGCTTCTGGGTTGGTCCCCTGGTTGCAGGGGCGTGCTTCGCGCTTGGTTACGGCATTACACAGCGCGTTGTTTTGATCCGATCTGGCTTGGAGCAAGCTGAACCTCAGTCATTTAAAGCACGTGCATTTCCAGGGGAAAGCCTCGAGGCACTTCGGCTTCGCCATGGAGAGACCGGGACTCTTGAGGCGGATGTAGCCGCTAAAGAATTGATTGATGCGAAGGCATCCAAACAGGCCAAGCTCGCTAAGGAACTGGAGCAGCGCAAAGCCAAAGAGGAGGCTGAGCGCATCGCTGCGGCAGCGATTGAGGATGATCGCAGCCAGCAAGCCGCGCTGAACACGCCCCTTCCTTTCGAGGGCATGCCATCGCTGAACGAAACGACTCTGTTTGAGACCGACGCTCCCACTGAGTTGCTGGACTCAGAGCTTCTTTTAGAAGCCCCAAATCCTTTGCAGAATGAGGGCCCCGAGTTGGCACAGCCAACCCCCACCGCCATTGAACCTGCGTCGGCGGCAACAGATCTCTTCTTCACGCCAATCGAGGCGCCTCCCGCTCCTTGATCGAACCTCGCTGATCGGGGTCTGAATCTGCCACAGTTCAAGGGTTGAGACGAATGGCCATGACCTCCCGAGATGCTCTGCTCAGAGCGGCTATGCATCGTGTGATCGCTCGGATGGGTCACGGCGTGGCCGATGCTGCCGCTGGATTGGCGGTGTTGGTGCAAGACGCGCCCGATCGCGTTCGCCAGGAATGGGACTTGTTTCAGGAAGAAGTGAAGGCTGAAGCAGAGAGACTTGACCGTGAAGAGGACGGAAGTGGCGTGGATGCAACGTCCTCGCCTGCTTCAGCCTCGCCTGCTTCAGCCGTGGAAGAGGAGAGCTTGCAGGTCAAGATTGATCAGCTGCGAGCCCGGGTCGCTGAACTAGGGCTGCGCATCGAGGAGCGGTCGTGATCCTGTTCAGTCGCCTGAAGTCCCTGCTGCGTCGAGCGTTCCGGGGACTGCGTATTTGGCGTGCTGTTCTGACCCTGCTGTTTTTCCTGTGGTGGGATGCCAGAGCCTTTAGCTATCCTGGCGGTCTAACGCAAGAACGTCGTGAGGCCCGCCAGCAAGGGCGTGCACGCTGGCTGACGCAAGAGCTGCTTCGCCTTGGATCGGCATTTATCAAGCTTGGTCAGTTGCTGTCGGCTCGGCCTGATGTGTTGCCAGCTGGTTGGGTCACTGAATTGGCGGCACTGCAGGATCGTGTTCCCTCCTTTTCCTTTGACCGTGCCCAGTCTGTTCTTGAGGAAGAGCTTGGTGCCCGCTGCGCAGAAATCATTGATTTAGATGAGCAGCCGATTGCGGCGGCTTCCTTGGCCCAGGTGCATCGGGCGAGTCTTCGCAGTGGTCGTCAGGTGGTGCTGAAGATTCAGCGCCCCGGATTGGAGAGTTTGTTTCGGCTGGATCTTGAAGTGATGCAGCAGGTGGCAGCTGTGCTTCAGCGTCATCCCAAATGGGGGCGTGGGCGCGATTGGGTTGCGATTGCACAGGAGTGCAGGCGTGTGTTGCTCCGAGAGCTTGATTTCCGTCTTGAAGCGCAGCATGCCGCACGGTTTCGACAGCAGTTTCTCGATGATCCGAACATCCGGGTGCCTGGGGTGGTCTGGGAGCTCAGCACCAGACGCGTGCTTTGTCTTGACTACTTGCCAGGGATCAAAATCAATGATCGTCAGGCTCTTCTCGATGCTGGGATTGATCCGTCCAAGGTGGCGGAGATCGGCTCGGCTAGCTACCTACAGCAGCTTGTGCGCTACGGCTTTTTCCATGCCGATCCCCATCCAGGGAATTTGGCGGTTGCGGCCGATGGAGCGCTGATTTACTACGACTTCGGGATGATGGGGCAACTCTCCGAGCGCCTACGTAGGCGTTTGGGAGGGATGGTGAGGGCTGCCGCTGCTAGGGATGCTGCGTCGCTTGTGGATGAGATGCAAGCGGCTGGAGTGATCGCCACTGGTGTTGATGTGGGCCCGGTTCGCCGCTTGGTGCGTCTCATGCTGAAGGAGGCACTCACTCCTCCGTTCAGTAGCTCCGTGATTCAAAAACTATCGGGCGACCTTTACGAACTGGTGTATGGGCAGCCGTTTCGCTTGCCAGTGGAGCTGATCTTTGTGATGCGTGCCCTGTCCACCTTTGAAGGGGTCGGCAAAAGTCTTGATCCCGGCTTTAGCCTTGTGGCGATTGCTAAGCCCTATCTGCTGCCGCTCATGACTTCCAGTGGATCTGGCTCCAACGATCTTTTAAATGAATTTGGCCGTCAGGTCGGTGCCATCAGTTCAAGGGCTGTTGGCCTTCCTCGTCGGTTGGATGAAAGCCTGGAGCGCCTGGAGCAAGGGGATCTGCAACTCCAGATCCGTATG
This sequence comes from Synechococcus sp. PROS-9-1, assembly GCF_014279775.1. NCBI lineage: Bacteria > Bacillati > Cyanobacteriota > Cyanophyceae > Synechococcales > Synechococcaceae > Synechococcus > Synechococcus sp. PROS-9-1. Next base: position 2,126,919 of record NZ_CP047961.1, on the reverse strand, counting down.
GGTGAATCAGACCGTCAGTTCCGGAGAATGGTCACGGCCCAGAATTCGATCGGTCAATCGGTTTTGCTTGGTGGCCTTGCCGTCGCCGCCGCTTTGATGGGTGCGAGCTCAAGGCCACTTTGGGCTTTGCTTCCCTTAGGAGCGGCTTTACCTGTAGGCATGGGTTGGCTGAAGCTGCAAGTAAAATTGCGCAGGGATGGACGGATTGAGACGTTGTCAGGAAGTGAGCCTTCATCCTGAAGGGAATTCTTTTTTTAAGTGCGCATTGTTTTCGTTGGTCCCTTTTAATGTCCTTGGCAATTGTTTGAGCTGACTGACTTTGATGAGCCACCCTGGAAATCTTTTCGTGCTTCTTTGATCGTCCTCGACTCGAAAAAATGTTCGAAAGTGAGTGATTCCTGCGAGGTTCTATCAACTTTTTAACCTGTTCTGTCAAGCCTAGGGAATGTTTGCTTTCCTGGTTCTCAATAATGAGACGTGCAAGTCCTGCTGTGACGATCACCGTATTGACAAGGCTGGTAGTGCCCGAGCTTCTTTTTGTTCTTTACTGCGGCTGAAATAGGGAAGAACTCGTTACTTTTTTGCTGATTCTGCTATGAATAGCTGCTCTTCTAATTGCTAGAAGTTTGAGATGCTAAGTGTCATTTAAGTTGGTGATTGGAGCGTGAGTGCCTGTTTGGATCTTCAGGCAACCGAGACGATCAACTCTCTTGAACCGCTCAGGGTCAGGGGGGTCATCAGCGCAAGCCATGACCCTGCAATCAGCGACCGGTTGGAGCTCCTTGACCGAGGCCAGAGAAGGCAAGCCTCAGTCGCGACCTCGAGGCCCTTGGCCTGTGGCACCGGCATACACCGCTTGATTGCCAAGCTCGTCCTCAATCCGCAGCAGCTGGTTGTATTTGGCGACGCGCTCACTGCGGCTCAGCGAACCAGTTTTGATCTGGCCTGCGCGCGTGGCGACAGCTAAGTCAGCAATGGTTGTGTCTTCTGTTTCTCCGCTGCGGTGACTAATCACGCTGGTGTACCCAGACCGACCGGCGAGGTCGATGGCTTGAAGTGTTTCGGTCAGTGAGCCGATTTGATTCACTTTGATCAGGATCGAATTGGCGGTATTGGCATCGATGCCACGCTGCAGGCGTTTGGTATTGGTGACGAACAGGTCATCTCCAACAAGTTGAACGCGTTTGCCGAGGCGCTCGGTCATTAGGGCCCATCCGTCCCAGTCGTCTTCTGCGAGCCCGTCCTCGATCGAAATGATCGGGAAGCGATTCACGAGTTGTTCCAGCTGGTCCACCATCTCGGCACTGGAATAACTCCCACCACTGAAGGCATAGCGGCCATCGCTGTAAAACTCCGTGCTCGCTACATCGAGCGCCAGCGAAATTTGTTCACCTGGCTTGTATCCAGCTTTCTCGATGGCTTGGACCAGGATGTCTCCTGCTTCCTCATTGCCGAGATCAGGAGCGAAGCCGCCCTCATCGCCCACGGAGGTGCTCATGCCGCGTTCGCTGAGCAGGTTCTTCAGGGTGTGGAACACCTCTGTTCCCATCCGCAGCGCCTCTCTGAAGTTGGGAGCGCCGTGCGGAACAAGCATGAACTCTTGGAAATCCAAGTTGTTGGCGGCATGGGCGCCCCCATTGATCACATTCATCAAAGGCACCGGCAGCAGCGTTGCCATTGGGCCTCCGAGATAGCGATAGAGAGGCAGGCCTAGGCCATTCGCAGCGGCGCGAGCCGTTGCCATGCTCACCGCGAGGATGGCATTGGCGCCTAGGCCGGATTTGTTGTCGCTGCCGTCGAGTTCAATCATCGCTGCGTCCACGCTGGCCTGATCCAGAGCCGACAGGCCACAGAGCGCAGGTGCAATCCGATCTTCGATGTGATCCACCGCCTTGGTGACGCCTTTGCCCATATAGCGGTCGCCACCGTCCCGGAGCTCATGGGCTTCATGAGCTCCGGTGCTGGCTCCACTGGGGACCATGGCGCGGCCACTGGCACCGCCTTCAAGCAAGACCTCTGCTTCCACCGTGGGGTTCCCACGGGAATCCAAGACCTCCCTGGCCACGATGGTGTCGATGACGAGATCGAGGGAATCGAGCACGGGTGGTGGAGACAAGACTAAGTAGATCTTATGGAACTCCCCCTGCCGCGTCTCTTTGTGTTTTGGCAGCATGAGGAAAGAACAGGCGGAATCAGCAGCATGCGCATGCTTCACACCATGCTCAGAGTGGGCGATTTGGAGCGATCCATCCGCTTCTATACCGAGGTCTTAGGGATGCAATTGCTGCGTCGTAAGGACTATCCCTCCGGCCGCTTCACGCTTGCGTTTGTGGGATATGGGGATGAGCGCGACAACACCGTTCTTGAGCTCACCCACAACTGGGATACAGAGGAATACGCCCTGGGTGATGGCTATGGCCACATCGCTCTTGGTCTCGATGACATCTATTCGGCTTGCACCGCGATTGCAGAAAAAGGAGGGCGGGTTGTCCGTGAGCCCGGTCCGATGAAACATGGAAACACCGTGATTGCTTTCGTGGACGATCCAGATGGCTACAAGGTGGAACTCATTCAGCTCTCCTCCCGATCAGACGCGGCCTAATCACGCCCCAACCCAATGACTTCCCCCTCCCGCACCAGCCTTGAGCCTCCAAGCAGCCTGACCTCAGAGCCTGATCGTTTCAGTGACGACGCTTGGGAGCTCTTGCTGTCTGGCCAGGATGTGGCCCGTCGTTGGCGTCATGCAGATCTCGATGTTGAGCATCTTCTGCAGGTGCTCTTTAGCGATGAGCGCTACCGGCGTATCGCTGGGGCCTTGCCTTTGCCGCTTGACCGGCTGCTCGATCGACTCGAGGGCTTTCTGGCTGAGCAGCCCATGGCTCGGGGTGAGGATCTGTTCGTGGGAGAGGATCTCGAATCCTTGCTGGAGGAGGCGGATCGGGTGCGCTCGCTCTGGGGCTCCCGCTTGATCGATGTTTCCCATCTCTTGATTGCGATGGGGCGTGACCCACGCGTGGGAGCAGAGTTATTTGCTCAATTTGGGCTGCCCGCCGATCGGCTTGAAGCAGAACTGACCCGTGCGCCCGATCGCTCAGCTTCAAGCGTTGTCGCGTCTCCTCCCCCAAGACCTCGTCCTCCCGCAGCCTCCCCTGCCCCTGCGTCAATGCCTCCAGCGCAGATGCCTCCTGCGCAGATGACGCCAGTTCAACAGCCTTCAACGCAACAGCCTTCAACGCAACAGCCTTCAACGCAACAGCCTTCAACGCAGCTGCAGCGCGGGCAAACGGCTGCATCGCCTCCGCTTCAGGGCGATGGAATGGATCGGTCTGATGAGCTGATCAGCGAGCCGACCGCGCTGGAGAGCTACGGCCGCGACCTCACCGCTGCTGCTGCCGCTGGACTGCTTGACCCAGTGATCGGCAGGGATGGCGAGATTCGCAGCTTGATCAAGGTGCTGTCGCGACGCGGCAAAAACAACCCTGTGCTGATTGGTGCGCCTGGCGTGGGTAAAACCGCGGTGGCAGAGCTCCTGGCCCAACGGATCGTTGCTGGGGAGGTCCCTGAATCACTGCAGGGCTTGCGGCTTGTTGCCCTGGATGGAGGTGCCTTGATCGCCGGAGCCAAGTTTCGCGGTCAGTTCGAGGAACGTCTTCGGGCCGTTCTCGATGAGGTGAGCGATCCGGAAGCGGCCGTTGTGCTGTTCATTGATGAACTCCACACCATGGTGAACAGTGATCGCTCCAGTGCTGATGCAGCCAGTTTGCTGAAACCAGCCCTGGCACGCGGTGAGTTGCGTTGCATCGCCGCCACCACTCCAGAGGACTATCGCCGCACCGTGGAGAAGGATCCGGCTTTGAACAGGCGCTTTCAGAAAGTGCCGATTCAGGAGCCATCGATTGAACTCAGCGTGGACATCCTCCGTGGATTGAAGGAGCGCTACGAGTTGCATCACGGGGTGACGATCACGGATGAGGCCGTGCTGGCGGCAGCACGGTTGGCGGATCGCTACATCAGTGACCGCTGTTTGCCGGATAAGGCGATCGATTTGATCGATGAAGCTGCCGCTCAATTGAAAATGGATGTGACCTCCAAGCCTCAGGTGGTGGAGGATGCAGAGACTGAATTACGCCGAGTGGAGTTGGCGGTTCTCGCTGCGGAGCAGGCACCGGAAGGGGAACGGGTTCAGCTCCAGCGCAATCGTCTTGAAGCGTCTAACCGCCTGAGTCAGCTCCGGGAGCGTTGGCAGGCGGAACGAGAGCAGCTGGAGGAGTTGCGTCAGTTGCTTCAGGAGGATGAAGATCTCCGCCATGCCATGGCTGAAGCAGAGCGTGACGGAAATTTGGAAGAGGCTGCCCGCCTTCAATACGACCAATTGCATCGCGTCCAGCAACGCCGCGCCGATCTTGAACAGTTGCTGAATGAGGCACAGGAGGAAGGATCTGCCCTGTTGCGAGAACAGGTGGAGGCGGCTGATATTGCCGATGTGGTGGCCCGTTGGACTGGGATTCCGATCCAGCGTCTTCTCGCTGGTGAGCGTCAAAAGCTGTTGGAACTGGAGCAGCGTCTTGCTGAACGGGTGATTGGCCAGCCGGAGGCGGTGCAGGCTGTGGCCGCGGCGATTCGTCGTGCCCGTGCTGGCATGAAAGATCCACGCCGTCCGGTGGGCTCATTTTTGTTTTTAGGACCGACAGGAGTGGGCAAGACGGAGCTGGCGAAAGCGCTTGGAGCTTTGTTGTTCGACGAGGAGGAGGCTCTCGTTCGCCTCGATATGAGTGAATTCATGGAGCGCAATGCAGTGGCTCGTTTGCTTGGTGCCCCTCCTGGGTATGTGGGCTACGAGGAGGGTGGCCAACTCACCGAGGCTGTTCGGCGTCGCCCCTATGCGCTGTTGCTCCTGGATGAGGTGGAGAAAGCCCATCCGGATGTGTTCAATGTGCTGCTCCAAGTTCTTGACGATGGACGGCTCACCGACTCGCAGGGCCGGACCGTTGACTTCCGCCACACCGTGGTGGTGATGACCAGCAATTTGGCCAGCAGGGCCATTCTTGATTCATCGCGACAAGCCCAATCGGGGGATGAGGCCGGTGCCGCTCAGGCGCTCAATACCGCCGTGGACGATGCGTTGGCCCACCATTTCAGGCCGGAGTTTTTGAATCGGATCGATGAAGTGATTCGCTTCCGTCCGCTTGGTGTGGAAGACCTGGAACGGATTGTGCGTTTGCAGCTTGCCGATCTAGCCCGCTTGCTCGCTGAACAAGGACTTGAACTGCGGGTGGATGATGCGGTGGCGCATGAGTTGGCGACCCTGGGCTACGAGCCTGAATATGGCGCCAGGCCGTTGCGTCGGGTGCTGCGCCGTCGCGTTGAAAATCCACTGGCGACCGAATTGTTGGAAGAGCGATTCAATGGGGCTCAGGCGGTTCGGGTTTACTCCGGAGACACCTCGACCGAACCGTTTCGATTCGAAGCTGAATAAAGGCTTGAGTAAGCGTCCAGTAGGATGCTTGTTTGCCGTCACGTGCCCAAGGCACCGGCGTCAGTTCCGGCTTCGCAAGATTCGTGACCAGCCCTACTTCTGAGGACACCGAAACAGCTTCCCCGCAAACACCGGCTGAAACAGGCCGGAGGGGTGGTTTTTTAGCTGCCACTTTCGAAGAGCTGAAGCTGGTGGTCTGGCCCAGTCGTCAGCAGCTGTTCAGTGAATCCGTGGCTGTGATCTTGATGGTGAGCCTTTCGGCCGCGGCTATTTCAGCCCTCAGCCGTTTCTACGGTTGGGCCGCCTCTCAGGTGTTCCGTTGATCTGTTGCTTTTACAGCAGATCGCCTTTGTCCCAATTGTTCGTCCGCATCCGTGTCTGACCTCGAAACCACCCAGCAGGAGAGCACCGAGGTGCTTGAACTGCCAGCACCCAATGAGGGAGAGGAAGGCACGCTTGAGTCGATGCCTGCACGCACATCGATCGCCCGTTGGTACGCGGTGCAGGTGGCCTCAAGCTGTGAGAAAAAGGTCAAGGCCACCCTCGAGCAGCGCGCCGTCACGCTTGGGGTGAGTACCCGAATTCTTGAGATTGAAATCCCCGAGACACCGGCGATAAAAGTTAAAAAAGACGGCAGTCGTCAATCCACCGAGGAGAAGGTGTTCCCGGGTTACGTCTTGGTCAGGATGGTCCTTGATGAAGACACGATGATGGCGGTGAGAAGCACGCCAAATGTCATCAATTTTGTTGGCGCGGAAGACCGGCGTGCCACAGGTAAGGCCCGTGGTCATATCAAGCCCCGTCCCCTGAGTCGTCAGGAGGTGGATCGGATTTTCAAGCGCGCCGCCGAGAAGAAGACCGTTGTCAAAGTCGATCTCACAGAGGGCGATCAAATCCTTGTAACCGCAGGTCCCTTCAAAGACTTCCAAGGCGAGGTCATCGAGGTGTCTGGGGAACGCAGCAAGCTCAAAGCGTTGTTGTCGATCTTTGTTCGAGAAACCCCAGTTGAACTTGAGTTTTCTCAAATCAGTAAACAGAACTGATTGATTCGGCGGCCGTCTCCTGCGGAGGACGGCCTTAGAGATGGTTCGCCATTTCGCCGCACCGCCCCTCGGGGTTGGTGATCCGCAGATGTTTAACTCCGCTTGCCGATGGCCAAGAAAGTCGTAGCTGTGATCAAGCTGGCCCTTCAGGCCGGCAAAGCCAACCCCGCACCACCGGTGGGTCCTGCCCTCGGTCAGCACGGGGTCAACATCATGGCGTTCTGCAAGGAGTACAACGCTCGCACCCAGGACAAGGCCGGATACGTGATTCCGGTTGAAATTTCGGTTTTCGAAGACCGCAGTTTCACCTTCATCACTAAAACCCCGCCTGCCTCGGTTCTGATTACCAAGGCCGCTGGAATTCAAAAGGGTTCCGGTGAGTCCGCTAAGGGCAGTGTTGGCTCCATCAATCGATCCCAACTTGAGGAGATCGCCAAGACCAAACTCCCCGACCTCAACTGCACCAGTGTTGAGTCGGCGATGCGCATCATTGAAGGCACCGCCCGCAACATGGGTGTTGCCGTTAGCGACTGAACGCACTGCGTTCGTTGTTTGTTCCGTTCACTGATTTCGGGGGAGGCCTCAATGCCGCTTGAACCCCACACCTGTCATGCCAAAACTTTCCAAACGCCTGGCCAGCCTCGTTACCAAAATCGAGGACCGTGCCTATCAGCCTCTTGAAGCCATTCAGTTGGTCAAAGAGAACGCCAACGCCAAATTTGACGAAACCATGGAGGCGCACATTCGCCTTGGTATCGATCCCAAATACACCGACCAGCAACTGCGTACGACGGTTGCTCTTCCTCAGGGAACAGGTCAGACCGTTCGTATCGCGGTGATTACCCGCGGTGAAAAAGTTGCTGAGGCCAAGGCCGCAGGCGCTGAACTTTCTGGTGATGAGGACCTTGTTGAGGCCATCTCCAAGGGCGAAATGAATTTCGACCTTCTGATCGCGACCCCGGACATGATGCCGAAGGTTGCCAAGTTGGGTCGGGTTCTTGGTCCACGTGGCTTAATGCCAAATCCCAAAGCCGGAACGGTCACCACCGATTTGGCGTCTGCGATTCAGGAATTCAAGGCAGGCAAGCTTGAGTTTCGTGCGGACCGCACCGGAATCGTGCATGTTCGCTTTGGTAAAGCGAGTTTCACTGCTGAGGCCTTGCTGGAAAACCTCAAGACCTTGCAGGAAACCATTGATCGCAACAAGCCCAGTGGCGCCAAAGGTCGTTACTGGAAAAGTCTGTACGTCACATCCACGATGGGACCTTCTGTCGAAGTCGATATCTCTGTGCTGCAGGACATCGAGCAGGAAGGTTGAACTCAGTGATGTAAATTTGTGGACTGGCTATTGCCAGTCCACGGGCACGCGCCCGGCCTAAGACAGCAGGTTGTTCCATCTCAACAGCGTTGAGCATGTTTCATAAGTCCTGCCGAGGAAAATGCGACGATTTTTTCCCATTGGGTTGGATCGACACGCGGCCTCGTCTCCCTCGGGAGCCCTGAAACGCCGCGTGTCCAGCTTGTTCCTCCGATCTAATCCCTATGGGCCGCACTCTGGAGAGCAAGCAACAGATCGTCGAGGAGCTTAAACAGCTTCTTGGCGAGGCCGAAATGGCACTGGTCCTGGATTATCAGGGCCTCTCCATCAAGGAAATGTCTGATCTGCGGACTCGTCTGCAGGCCAGCAACGGCGTTTGCAAGGTGACTAAAAACACCTTGATGCGTCGTGCCATCGATGGTGACAGTGTCTGGTCAAGCCTCGACTCTCTTCTGAGTGGCACCAACGCTTTCATCCTGATTAAGGGTGATGTTGGCGGTGCTTGTAAAGCGGTTCAAGCTTTTCAGAAAGAGACAAAAAAATCCGAGACCAAGGGCGGCCTCTTTGAAGGCAAGCTTCTGTCTCAGGACGAGATCAAAGCTATTGGGGAGCTTCCTTCCAAGGAAGTGCTCATGGCCCAGATCGCCGGCGCCATCAACGCAGTTACCACAAAGGTTGCTGTGGGTGTCAACGAGGTTCCCTCCGGTCTTGCAAGAGCGCTCAAGCAGCACGCCGATAGCGGCGAAAGCTGAACGTCTTCGACCTCACTTTTTTTTCCTGATCTGTTGCTGATTCCCAATCATGTCTCCAAAAACTGACGAAATTCTTGAATCACTGAAAAAGCTCTCATTGCTTGAAGCTTCCGAGCTTGTGAAGCAAATTGAGGATGCTTTTGGTGTGTCTGCTGCTGCATCTGCTGGTGTAGTGATGGCTGCCCCTGGCGCTGCTGCTGGTGGTGGTGAAGCGGCTGAAGAGAAGACCGAATTTGATGTTGTGCTGGAAAGCTTTGATGCTGCCGCCAAGATCAAAGTTCTCAAGGCTGTTCGCGAAGCCACAGGTCTTGGCCTGGGCGATGCCAAGGCCATGGTCGAGGCTGCTCCAAAGACCATCAAGGAAGGCGTCTCCAAGGATGACGCTGAAGCCTTGAAAAAGGCCATCGAAGAGGTGGGTGGCAAGGTCACAATCAAGTGATCTTTGTGAGCCCCTGCTTCTAAGCAACGGGGCTCTTCTATCCCCCTTCAATCGTCTTGAGCCGGTTCTCTGAGCCGGCTTTTTTATGGCGTTATGCGCTGCCTTTCGCCAATAAAAAGACCCTGCCAAAGGCAGAGTCTTTGAAGAACAAGGCATTCAGGAGTCTTTCCTTGTTTCGACCCTGAAGAGGCGCAAAGCACTCCTCACCAAATGAATGTAGGCAGATTGGCTTGGTTGGGGTGGTTGCAGTTGTCGCTCATTCAACTGTCCTTGACGCGTTGTTCACGGACGGAATGGAATTACTTCGAGTTGGATGGGTCCCTTGCCGGCATACAAAGATGGGGGTCTAGGTGCCCTTGGCAGTTTGGCCATTGTCGACATCCGAAACGAATGGCTTGGACGCTTTGAGGCCTTCGCTCTCAATTGATTCAACGATTCACTGTTGGCGAAATACACGTGGCTCAGGGTTCGTCCTTGATAGGCCCGACGCTCAAGTTGCCAACCCGGCTCCAGTTTGAGTCTCACGAAAGCATCTTTGTTGCGTCTGGTTTGTCTGGCCTTGGCCACCACGACTGCCGTGCTGCGGTTGGGGTCTAGTGCTTGAAGCTCAAGCCCATTTCGCCTTTGCCGAAGGCGTAAACGAACAGATTTTTTTGTGTCGTCTCCTGCCGTACGCAGTGAATAGCCATTGCTGTCGAGATATCGGCTGCAAATACCGGTGAAATCAAAGCTGTTCAGCGATGGTTCAACCAGTCCATCGGCTTGTTCTTTCCAACAAAGAGGACGGGCTTTGATCTGCTCAAGGACCAACAGTTTCCAACGGTTATGGCCAACGGCGTGGGCCAGGATCGCAAACTGGTCTTGCTTGAGTGGCTTGCTGTCGAACAACGAACGGGTCCACCCAGGCAGCGCCGAGGAACTGCCCACCAACATCAGTGCTGTTCCAGTCAGAAGGAGCCGCCGGAGGTAGGTTCGCCGCATAAACGGGGGCTCCAAATTGGAGAACAACGACCTGTTGTACCGAACATCCGGTGGTGGAATCAATGGCTGATCAACCTGATGAACGTGGTCGCGTCGTGGCTGCAGCGACGGATGGTGCCTGCAGCGGCAATCCAGGGCCGGGCGGCTGGGGTGCGTTGATTCGCTTCGAAGACGGCAGCGTGGAAGAATTTGGCGGTGCGGATCCAGCGACGACCAACAACCGTATGGAGTTACAGGCTGCGCTTGCCACCTTGCAACGCTTGGCTGAATTGCCACTGCATCCGGATCTCACGCTCCGCACCGACAGCAAATACTTGATCGACGGGCTCGGCAGTTGGATGGCTGGTTGGAAGCGCAAGGGCTGGCGCACTGCGGCAGGCAAGCCAGTGCTCAATCAGGATCTCTGGCAGGCGCTTGATCAAGCTCGGTTGGCCGAGGTGCCGCTCAGTTATGTGAAAGGTCACAGCGGAGACCCTGACAACGACAGGGTGGATCAAATTGCGGTGGCTTACTCCAAAGGACGGAAGCAAACGCCTCCAGCTTCAGCTGCCCTACGTCCAGCTTCCCAACGTCAGCCCTTGGTGGATTCGGCACCAGTTTCCCTGCAGAAGCTCCTCACACGCATGGAATTGGCTGATCGCTTGGCATCCGGAGGCTATGCGTTGTCGGCTGTGGAGTTGGCGCAGTTGGTGGAGCAGCCCCTCAATCGTTTGTCAGAACGTCAAGGTTCTTGGCGTTGGCGTGACTGGATGGTGGAGCCTGTGGAGAATGATCGTTGGCGGTTGCGACGCGACCCGGCAGGATCGAAACAGACCTAGGAGCCCAGATGGCTGATGCGTCATCCCCCGGGGTGTTATCCACCGCCGGCTTTTATCGGCGATGGTTGGGCCCGCAATTGGCGCGGGATGAGGGGGTGGATGCAGAACAACTCAGCCAGTCGGCGTTGCAGGCCCTCGCTCAGGTGAGCTTGCGACGAGGTTGGCCTGGGATCTCCTCCGTGCTGGAGGGCATAACCACCGAGCTTCAGCGACGGGATCTGCGGCTGGAGCAAGTTCTGTTTGGTTGTCGATTCAGCAATCCAGTGGGTTTGGCAGCGGGGTTTGATAAAAACGGAGTTGCCGCTGGGGTGTGGGATTGCTTTGGGTTCGGATTTGCAGAAGTGGGCACCGTCACTTGGCATGCACAACCAGGCAACCCCAGGCCCCGTCTGTTTCGTCTTGCTGCTGAACGGGCTGCTCTCAACCGAATGGGGTTTAACAACAACGGTGCTGAGGCGATGCAACGCACCCTTGAGCGGCAGGCGTTGCCGGCTCCAGGCCATCGTCCGGCGGTGCTTGGGATCAATTTCGGGAAGTCGAAACTCACTCCTCTCGACCAGGCCCCTGATGACTACGCCGCGTCATTGGACTGTCTTGCGCCCTGGGCGGACTACGCCGTGATCAATGTGAGCTCTCCCAATACTCCTGGCTTGCGAGATCTGCAGGATTCAACCCAATTGCGTCGTTTGGTCGAGCGGTTGCGTCGCCTACCAGCTTGCCCACCACTTCTGGTGAAGATCGCGCCTGATCTTGAAGATGATGCCATTGATGGCATCGCTCGATTGGCCTACGAGGAGGGTTTGGCTGGCGTCATCGCCGTCAATACCAGCCTGGATCGACTGGGTCTAGGACAGCGGCTGATCGTGCAGACCGGCCGAACCCTTGCGGAAGAGGCTGGTGGCCTCAGCGGCGACCCTCTGCGCCATCGCGCTGTAGAGGTGATTCGGCGACTGCGCGCCAGCGCCGGTCCGGCTTTGCCGTTGATTGGAGTGGGGGGAATCTCATCTGCCGAGGCGGCCTGGGAACGCATTGCTGCTGGCGCATCCCTCGTGCAGCTCTACACCGGTTGGATTTTTGAAGGTCCCGATTTGGTTCCACGCATCCTTGAAGGTTTGATCAGTCAGCTCGATCTCCATGGCTTTCGCCATCTGAGTGAGGCGATCGGAAGCGGCGCGCCCTGGAAGTAGTCGATACGCTTCCAGCACATCCTTCATGACGCATCGAGGAGCAGACCTTGGAGCTGGCTGATCTGCGTGATCGCTTCCCTGCCCTCGATGGCCTGCTGGTTCAGATCAGCGGCTTGCTCACTCGGCGGCGTGTGCTTCTTGCTGCTTCTGATCGTGTTCTGAGTTTGGCCTGGTGGGAACGGGGTGAGCAGCGCATCATCAACACCGATCTTCCTCCGGATCTTTGTCAGGGAGGGGTGCCGCTCCAACGCGAGGTGCTGGCTGAGCTGGTTGCGGATCTGCTGATCGAACAGGGTATTTCCTCTGTGTCTGTGGAGTTGGAACTGTTGCTGCCTCTGCCGATTTGCGATTGGCGACTGCTGGAGGGTGCTGCTGGCCTGGCTGATGCCACCTCCCTCCGAGTGCTTGCGCCCGAGATGACCTGGCCGCTGCAATGGCAGGAGTCCTATGTCGCTTTGACCGCGATGAACGAGAGGGAGATGGCGTTGGTGGTGGGCGCCGATCGCTTGATCCTGCAGGCCTGGATTGACACGGTGGCATTAGCAGATCTCAATCTCTGCCAAGCGGAGTGGCTGTTGGTTGCTGCTTGGCGAGCACTGCATGCTCTCAACGCACCACTTGAGGGAGAGTGGGTTTGGTTGATTGAGTCCGAAGGGATTTGGCGTCTTGTGGTGCTGTGCGAAGGACTGCCTGAATTGGATGTTGGGTTGAAAGCCACGCAGCTCCCGACCGTTAGAGATGAGGTGCTGTTCCTTCTCGATGCATGGGACCAGAAACAACGCCAGGTCGGTGTAAGGCGCAGCTGGTGGATTACAGCGGGGCCAAGCTGGAAGGGTCGTTGGCAGGAAGGTCATGGTGCTGGTCTCCATGGCTCGCTTGTTTCCGATGGTGAGATGTCACTGCTGCAGTTGGCCTTGAAGGCTCCTCCCGCGGAGAGCAAGCCGTGAGGGAAAGTACAGAAGCCCCCGTCGATTTGCTCCGGGAGCGGCGCATCGAGTTGGGTTTGCCTGCTCAGCCCGCCCCGTTTGTTCCTGTCCGCCTTTTGCTCAGGCGAGGTGCGTTGCTGGGTGGGGCTGCGCTGTTGATTGCTTGCGCCATCACTGCAGCTTTGAACTGGCGGGGACAACAACAGCAGCAACAGTTGGAGTCGCTGGCACCGCTGGCACAACGCCTCACCGCGGCAGAAGCACGGTCGCGGCGGTTGAGAACGAAGACCGCCGCAGTGAACAAGGAGACCATCAGGATTGCGCAACAGCTGGTGGCTTTCCCCGGTGGCTCTCCCCTGTTGGAGCAGCTCCGACGCATCACTCCTGTTGGCGTGCAATTGCAGGATTTATCGGTTGGTCAGGCGCAAATTCAACTGTCTGGCCGGGTGCAGATCGGAGAAACTCCAGGGCCTTTGGAACGGATCAATGCCCTTGTGATCTCCCTGTCTCAATTGCCCATCACCCGTGAACAGGGCGTCAAGGTGATCAAGATCACGAGGGAGGACGGGGATGATCCTGCTGTGATTTTCAGCGTGGACTGGGCGCTGAATCCAAAGCTGCGCTTATCCCTGATCCAACTTCAGGAGCTGGGAGCCATCGGCCTGGCAGAGCGCTACCGCTTGCTCGAGCAGCGTGGGGTGCAGTTATGACGAACCTGAACGGCACAGGGAGCTCTTGGCAGAACTATCTAACCCGTCAGCGGCTGTTGGTCGGTGTCCCACTCCTCATTGGTGTGCTGATCGGTGCTGGTTTGTTTGCAATTGCCGGACTTCCCCATTGGTTGGCATCAGGGGAACGGACGCGTCGAATCGCTGAGCTCAAAGTGCAGGAACAGTCCCTGCCGTTGATCGAGGCTCGGGTGAAGCAAGAGCAGCAAAAGCATGTGGCGGCCCAACAACAGCAAGATCTTGTGGTGAACTTGGTGGCTGGCCGCGGCCAGATCGAGACCTTCCTTACCCAGTTGAGTCGTACCGCGACTGAGAGTGGTGTGGTGATCGAGCGGTATGAACCCGCTGCCGCGGCTCCTGGCGTCACGGAGTCTCCCTCGCCAGGAACCAACAATCAGAACGAGGCAGGCGAGGACAAGGGCCAAGCCCCTCCAGAGATGCAGGGATATGAGAAAACAGCGGTGCTGCTTCAGGTGCGTGGCCCCTATGTGGCAGTGCTGCAGTTCTTGCGGGCCATGGAGACACTGGAACTCCTGGTGCAGCCCAGTGATCTAGAGCTCAAGGCAGTCTCGCCAGAGACCAATGCTGACGGGGCCCCTACGGGCCCACCGCTAACCGAGCTCAAGCTCAGACTTAGCTTTTTTGACAAGACAATGGATGGGGATCAGGACGCGAAGGAACCTATGGAATCCGTGCCTCAGTCCAGGGTCAGGGCGCCATCCTGAATCGTCCACATGCTGGGTTTTAGGGCTGGCTCCTGAGAGTTTGGCTCGATACCATCCGCCCATAGTGTTTGTGAATCAGGCGTGGGAATCCCCTCGAGACCCTCCCGGCTGATTCCATTGGTGTTGATTGGCAGCCTTGCACTTGTTGAGTGCGATGTGATGTTCGGGCTCGGAGGTGCTGGAGCAATCAGGGCTCAAAGTCAGGGCTCCATGAACTTGCGCTTGCGCCGCAGCAACGAAGGCGTGGAACTTGTGATTGAGGGAGTCGGCGATCAGCCCCTTCTGCAGCAGCGCATGAACGGCAAGGTTTGGGAGGGGAGTTTGCAGACCCAGGGGGCACCGGGGGTTCGTAATGGCCAGGTGCGGCTCACCGATCCAGTTACTGGAATTCAGTCCGCCACGTTGGTTGGTAGCGGCAGCTCCTATGCGTTGAAGGTCACGCCGAGTCCAGGCCAGCCCTTGCAAGACCCTGTGGTCAGTGCCAATGGGCGTGATCTCATCCTCAAATTTCCAGGGTTGGTTGCTGCTCCCACCCTGCAAACAGGACGCCTCAATCTGAATACGCCAGGGCGTGTCCCCCAAACGCAGTACGCCCCACCATTGCGTCCGCGTGCTGTTGCACCGCCACTGGGCGATATGGCAGTGGGAACCATGGTGCTTCAGAACCGCAGTTATGTGAATGTGAGCGGGCCGCCAGTCACCCTCACTCTTAATAACGCCCCTGCCAAGGATGCGCTGATGGCTTTGGCTCGCTTAGGTGGCTATGGCTTTGTGTTTGTCGGTGAACAGGATGGTGGAGCTGAGGGCGTAGGACGAGATGGTGTTGTTTCAGCTAAGACCACTGATCGTCCAGTTTCAATTGCTTTTCAGAACGAGTCCTATGCGAGAGCTCTCAATGGGGTTCTGCTCGCCTCCGGTCTTCAGGGGAAATTGGATGGTCGCACCCTGATGGTGGGCTCGAAAGTTTCCGCCAAGACCTTCGGCCCACAGATGTCGAAGGTGTATCGACTCAATCAATCTTCGGCAGTCTCCGCCGCAAATTATTTGGGGAGCTTGGGAGCAGATGTCAATAAAGTTATGACAACAAGCATAACTTCTAGTGAGACGAATTCAACAGGTACTCCTGCTAATAACTCTGCCTCTACGACTGCGCAGCAATCGTCTTTGACGAATGTTGAAACCTATGGAGCCTCTGTTGGTCCGTTGAAAGGCTTAATAGTCACGACAGATTCTCGGCTTCAGTCAGTCACGCTTGTTGGCGACTCCAAGTTGGTTGTCATCGCAGAAGGCTATTTGCGTCAGATTGATATTAGGCAAAGACAGGTAGCTTTGTCTGTCAGAATTCTTGACGTTAATTTAACGAATGATTCGGTTATCGAGAATAGCTTCGCTTTCCGATATGGCAATAATTTTATTGTCAGCGATCGCGGCGAATTGATCGGAGCATTTGGAGGCTTGCTGCCACCCAATAACGGTACTTTTGACACTATATCTGGGGGAGCATCAAGTGGTAAAAGCGAATACAAGGAGCTCGATGCAGCTTCTCAGGAAATCACCAAGCCACCATTGGACCCTGTTCCTATAAATCCAGGTAATCTTTATCCTAGGGACAATTTTTTTAACTTGCTTAAGTCGTTGATAACATCTTCAAATACAAAAACTCTAGCTTCGCCTACTTTGATTTTGGGGGAAAATCCCGACAAGTTGCTTGGCAGAGAGGTTGCAGTGTCGGGTGGCGAAGATGCGTTTAGGTCTGCGTCAATCGGGAGGCCATTCGCTAACGAAAGCTTTGTCACTGTTGGAACGCAGGTGATTACTAATTACAGTGTTTCTCCTGGGCAGAATGGCGCTCCCAACAGCTGTCAACCCGAAGAGTCAACTGCTGGTTTAACGTTTGGCGCAAGGGTGTCGAAAATAGATGATAATGGCTTTGTCACTTTTTCGCTTTCTCCGGCAATTTCTGCCGTGACTTCTACAGGGCTGATTGAAAATTGTGGGCCAAGAAGTGTTCTAAGTATTCGAAGGTTGGATACTGGAAGTCTTAGGGTGAGAGATGGTCAAACTCTTGTTTTGACTGGCGTCATCTCAGATGGAGATGCTGAAGTAGTAAGAAAATGGCCAATTCTTGGCGATATTCCCTTGATTGGTCAGTTCTTTAGACAATCATCGGGCCGAAGGGAAAAGCGAGAATTAGTGATTCTTGTGTCTCCTCGAATTATTAATGATCATGAGGGAGGAACGTATGGCTATGGCTATCAGCCTTCTTTGCCTGCTGCGCGTCAACTCACTGGCTTGGGTATTTAATGTCCTGCAAATCAGAGTCCTAACCCCATTGGGATTAAGGCCTTCATGGCGAGGGGGGCAAGAGTTTGAGCTAAGGAGGTCATTCCATTGAGAATTTGCCCTCCCCATCCTTTCCCTGAGACTGTTTGGGAAGCTTTCTTGCGCCGTTTCTGAACTGCTTCGGCTGCTGTTTGGAGTTGTTCAACCACCTCCGTTTGGCCGCTCTTTAGGTAAAGAGAGGCTGCATATCGGAAATCAGCTGCTGCAATATCGTCTTTGGCTTGTTCGCTGCGACTGATCCCTCGAGCAATCCAGCTCAAAGGCTCTTCCGGCGAACGAAGGATTGCGGCGCTAAATAGTTGTTCGGCTTGAGACCAACGAGCAGTTTGAGCAGCTTCTACCCCTGCATTGTGTATTGCGGCATGGCTTTGAATGCCACTTCTGATGCCCTTGGCGCCTTGCCAATGCGCCTCTTCCAGGGCGTTTGGGCTCAGACGAGCGCCACTGAGATCGGCATCGCGCAGGTCGGTGCCATGCAAGACGCTGCCTTCGAGATTGGCGCCACGGAGTGAAGCCCCGTGCAAGCTTGTGAAACTGAGATTGGCCCCTCGCAAGTCAGCCCCATCCAATTGCGCTTCGCCGAGATTGGCTCGCTGCAAGCGCGCATCGCGTAGATCGGCATCGCGTAGATCGGCATGCACAAGGTCGGCATCGGCCAGCCGGCAGTTGCGGCAATCACCCTCCTGGAGCACCTTGATGAGGTCATCCATGCTCTCGGCTTGCGCCGGGCTGGCGATCAGCAATAAACCGAGCAAGGGCAACCAACGGGAAGGATTCAAAACGTGGGCTTGCTTGGTTGTAAGGGCGTTTTATCGGCCTTCTCTGTCTGCGTCGACCATGGAGAAGAAGGTTGGCCGTGACCGATGCCTGGGCAGGATGGGTGAATCCAGCACCAGTAGGCGTGAGCAACGGCCTTCCTCCCCATGGAGGCAATCTCAGCCAGGAAGCCCGGCGGCTGGGGATGAAGCCTTCCCAGGTGCTCGATGCCAGCGCCTCGTTGGTGCCGTTTCGTCCGCCTCGTGCTCTGCGCAGGGCTCTCGCCGTTGCCATTCAGGGCCAGGCGCTGCGTGATTATCCCGACCGCGCTCAGGCTGATTTTCGCTCTGCGATCGCGTCATGGCATGGGCTGGATCCTGATCAGGTGCTGGGAGGGAATGGGGCCGCGGAGTTGTTCACATGGGCGGCTCGCGATGCGACCGCCGCTGGTCTCAATGCTCTCCCTCAGCCTGGATTTGCCGACTATTCCCGAGCTTTGGCTTGTTGGGGTGGCGCGATTGAGGAGCTGACTTTGCCCTTGGAGTGGGGCGATGGCTGGCCGCAACCTTTTCCGTTGGGCGCGTTGAAGGCGACGACCGATGTGGTGTGGATCACCAATCCCCACAACCCCACCGGTCAGCTTTGGAGCCGTTGTTCTTTGGAACCCTTGCTGGCTCGATTCGCGCTGGTGATCTGTGATGAGGCTTTCCTGCCTCTGGTTCCAGGCGGCGAAGATCAGTCGTTACTGCCCTTGGTGGCAGACCATCCCAATCTTGTGGTGATCCGCAGTCTCACGAAATTGTTTGCGATTGCGGGGTTGCGTCTTGGCTATGCCGTTGCGGCACCCGATCGTCTGCAGCGATGGCATGGATGGAGAGATCCTTGGCCTGTGAATGGTTTGGCGATTGCTGCTGGAGTGGCTGTGATGAACGACGCGGTTGGCTTGCAGCGTTGGCAATGGCGCGTTCAGCAGTGGGTGCAACAGGAAGGCTCGTGGTTTCGGGCACAACTTGATGCCATTCCTGGATTCAAGGCCTACCCCTCGGCTGCTAATTATCTGCTGATCCAAGGCGAGCAGTCCTTACTCGAGCTGCGCGAGCAGCTTGCACACCAGGGAGTTTTACTCAGGGATTGCCGTTCTTTCGCAGGGTTGGGTGAGCGTTGGTTGCGCATTGGTCTGCAAGATCGGCGGGGGAATCAACGCATCCTTAGCGCGCTTCAGCGTGCTCAAGCCAACAGTCCTTGGAGCAGGGCCACGAGCTTCTGATCCGCATCATCCACGCCCAGCTCCCGCATGGCCTGCCCCATCTCGGGCAGTGGGTCGGCGCCTGGATCGCCTCCTTGAAGCCTTGATCCAAGCAGGCGCCAGACCGTGTCACGAAGGGTCGTCTCGCTGGGGTCGTGTTGATGCACGATCACGGCAGCGGCCACTGCTGCAGCACACACGGCATTGGCATCTTGATGTTGATCGGCGGCTTGGGGGAAGGGCACCAGCACGGTGGGTGTTCCGCTCACGGCCAGTTCACTCAAGCTGCCGGCACCGGCTCTGCTGATCGCGAGGTCGGCGTGTTGGAGCAAGGCCGGAATCTCATCGCTGAACGGTTGCTCCACCAGCAAAGGGTGTTCGATGCAACCCACATCGGGGTCATTGCTGCCGGTGAGATGAACCACGCGGCAGCCGCTGCTGAGCAGGGAAGGAAAGATCACTCGTGTCATACGATTCAGCCCCAGAGCGCCTTGGCTTCCACCGATCACCACCAGCAGGGGGCCATTGCCCTGAGGGACCCACATCGGTAGGGAGTGTTGCTGGAGAAAAGCAGCCCGCACCGGGGTGCCGGTCACCACCGCTCGGCAGCCCGGGATGCGTGGTGCGGCAGCCCCAAGCCCCACGGCAACGCGGGTGCAGAAGCGTCCAAACAAGCGGGTGACCCGGCCGGGAATGGCATTGGATTCATGGAGCACCACGGGGAGGCCGCACCACCGTGCCGCCAGGATTGCTGGTGCAGCGATGTATCCGCCTGTGGTGAAGACAGCATCGATGCGTTCCCGTTGGATCAGGCGGCGGATGCTTCCGCTGGCCGCCAGCAATTGGATCAGTTGGATGAGTTTGCGCAGTCCTCGACCTTGCAATCCACCGGCCTTGACTGTGGTGAGGGGATAACGGCCAGGAACCAGGCTTGTTTCCAGGCGGTCGGGAACGCCCACCCAGCGCACACTCCAGGGCTCCGGCAGGGCATCAGCAACGGAGAGGGCTGGAAACAAGTGCCCTCCGGTGCCGCTGGCAGCAACAAGAAGCCGAGGCATGAGCTCGAGCGGGATGAGAAAGAGCGCCCTAACTTAGATGGACTCAGGGGATGTCTTTATGTCTCGAGCTCTCCGCGCCTCGTTGGTGTCATTGCTGCTTGGCTCCGCCCTGGCACTCCCCTTGTCCAGTCGGGCTGTAACCAAGTCTCAGTTTGATCTCAGTGAGCGCTTGGAAGCCGCCCTCAATCAGCCTGAGGGCAATGTTGCAGCGTTGAAGTCACTATTTACGCCTGAGCAATTTGGTGGTCTTGAGGAGAGATACCGCCTGTTCAGCAGCCGGTTCCCTCAGCTGAACTGGTCTGTGAGGCCAGGCTCTCCTACATCAGATGGTCGCTCGACCATGCAGATCGCCGTCAAAGGCACACTCCAGCAGGAAGCATTGAGTTTTTTCTTTTATGCGAATCAACGTCTAGCGGTGACCACTGAGAGCGGCTTGATTGCTAATCAGGAAATTCTTAGCGATCAAGCGGTGATGACCAGTGCCAAGCAGTCACTGCCGATCAGTTTGCTCATCCCCGACAGTGTGCTCACCGGAAGTCGGTACGACGTGGATGTAGTGGTGGAAAAGCCCTTGGGAAATGCTCTGTTGGCGGGTGGTTTGATCGCGCTGACCCCTCAGCAGGTGTTGGGGCAAGAGAGTCCAGATATCCAGCTCCAGCCCCTTGGTGGTGGCGGCCTGTTTAAGTCTGTGCAAGCTCCGTTTAAGTCGGGCATTCAAACCTGGGCTGCCTTGTTGGTGCATCCCGAGGGTGTGGTGAGTGTGAGCAAGCAGGTGCGAGTGGTGGATCACAAAGGTCAGCTCCAGCCCTAATTGGAATGAGCTGGATAGCAGCGCCTTAGGGCCGACACATCGGCGTTCCCGAGCCCCTGTTGCATCAGCTCCGACTCTTGTTCGAGCACGCGTTGGGTGATCGGGAGTTCCAACTGCTGCTCCTTGGCGGCATCCAGAGCGATCTTCAGGTCTTTGTGATGGAGTGCGAGCTTGAACCCGAGCGGGTATTGATCGGCAAGCATGGCGGCAGAACGATGTTGCAGGGCCCACGATCCGGCAGCGCCTCCCACGAGTGCCGCCACAACCTGCTGCATGGGGAGCTGGAGATGTTGCCCCAGAGCGATCGCTTCGGCGACGGCGGCATAGCTTCCTGCCACTAGGACCTGGTTCACCGCTTTCACCTGTTGGCCGCTGCCAACGGACCCGAAGTGATGGATCGAGCCACCGATCACCTCCAATAGCGGACGGGCCCGCTCCAGCGCCGTGCTTTCGCCACCACAGAGCACGGTGAGGGTGCCGGCCTTGGCGCCCTCCGTGCCGCCTGTCACAGGAGTATCGATGTAGTGCACGTTGCGTTCCGCCAGTCGCGTGGCCATCGCTGCCGCTGTGGCTGGCGCGATCGTGGAGCAATCGATCACCAAGCTTCCTGGTGCGAGGGCAAAGCCTGCTCCATTATCTCCCCAGAGAACGTCTTGCACTGCGGCGTCATCGCTCACGCAAATCAGTAGGACCCCACAGCCCTCTGTGGCCTTGCCCGGCGAGCTGCTGTAGGTCACCGTGGGACCTTGATCATCCAAGAGTTCTGCTGCCGATTCCGCTGAGCGGCTGCGGGTATGCACGTTGAGCCGGTAGCCGGCTCGTCGCAGGTTGACGGCGATGGGTAGTCCCAGTGCGCCAAGCCCCACGATCGCCACCGCAGCGGGCGGAGTCAGGGGAGGACGGTGATCATTGGCGAGTTTCAGAGTTGGCGTGCCCCAGCTTGGTCAACAGCTGTTTCATTTTCTCAGGCATCGCAGTGGAGCGGAACGCTCAATCGTCTTGGTTAGATCCGGTCATGCTTGCAGCCCATTTGGGTCAGATTTCAACGGAACCTTGCTTTCAGCATGAGAACGTTCTGTGAATGATTCGCATGGTCACTCTTAAGCATTGGCAGCGTTATCTGCTGATCCCTTGTGCCGCGTTTGCCGCTGCCGCTCTTCATCCCGCTACGGGATGGGCTGAGTCTCCAATGAAGTCGCCGGCCTCTCGATCAACGCTCACAAATGCGCAAAAGCAGCAGTTGTTTGAGGCACGTCGCCGTTGGGAGTTGAGCAGCGTTGACCAGCAAAAAGCGTTGTTGGCAGCCAAGCAACGTTGTCTCCAATCAGCCAACACCATCGATGCCTTTCGTGTGTGTAAGCAGGAACAACGCCAAGGCAGACGCGAACTGTTTCGGGAGGCACGCGCTGCCATGACGGCTGAGCGGCAGCGACTGGGACTTCCTCTTAGGCCAGAGCGTCGAAGAGTGCAAAAAAAAGGCCGCTCCAATTGGAACGGCCCTGAGTTCAGCTGATCAATCAGCTGTTTGCTGTTGCGGCTTGATTCAAGCGGCGTCGTCAAGGGCGGCGACGCCGGGAAGCACCTTGCCTTCCAGCAGCTCAAGGCTGGCGCCACCACCGGTGGAGATGTGAGACATCTTCTCGGCCAGGCCTGCTTTCTCAACAGCCGCAACGGAATCGCCACCGCCAATGATTGTGCAGCAGCCTTTCCCACCGATTTCAGCCAGGGTTGTTGCAATGGCGTTGGTTCCGGCCGCGAACTTGTCGAACTCGAACACGCCCATGGGGCCATTCCAGATCACGGTCTTGCAATCAGCCAGAGCGGCTTGGAACACCTTGATGGCATCAGGACCGATGTCAAGTCCCATCCAGCCGTCGGGAATCGCTGTGACGTCTGCCACTTGGCTGTTGGCATCAGGAGCGAAGTTGTCGGCGAGCAACACATCGGTGGGGAGCAGCAGCTCAACGCCTTTGGCCTTTGCTTTGGCTTCCAATTCCTTGGCCAGTTCCAGCTTGTCTTCTTCCACGAGGCTCTTGCCGACAGCCAGGCCGCGGGCTTTGTAGAAGGTGAAAATCATGCCGCCACCGATCAGCACCTTGTCGCACTTGTCGATCAAGGCTTCGAGAACGCCGATCTTGCTGCTCACCTTGGAGCCACCAACGATCGCAGCCAAAGGACGCTTGGGCTCATCCACGGCGCCTTGTAGGTACTGAAGTTCCTTCTCCATCAAGAAGCCAGCCACGGAAGGCTTGAGGAACTTGGTCACGCCTTGTGTGGAGGCATGGGCACGGTGAGCGGCACCAAAGGCGTCGTTCACATAAACGTCGGCGAGGCCGGCGAGCTTCTCAGCGAAGGCGGGATCATTCTTTTCTTCTTCCGCGAAGAAGCGCACGTTCTCGAGCAGAACCACATCGCCGTTGGCCATGGCGTTCACCTTGGCTTCGGCATCAGGTCCGATGCAGCTGTCGGTTTTGGTCACAGGCTTGCTGAGCAGCTCGCTTAACCGTGCGGCCACTGGGGTGAGGCGCATCGCGTCGTTCACCTGACCCTTGGGACGGCCGAAGTGAGCCGCCAGGATCACCTTGGCGCCTTTGCCGACCAGATCATTGATCGTTGGCAGTGCGGCACGAATGCGCGTGTCGTCTGTGATCGCACCGGCGTCGTTCAGAGGCACGTTGAAATCGACCCGGACAAGAACGCGTTTTCCGCTCAAGTCGCCGGTATTCAGTTTTGCCA
This sequence comes from Synechococcus sp. PROS-9-1, assembly GCF_014279775.1. NCBI lineage: Bacteria > Bacillati > Cyanobacteriota > Cyanophyceae > Synechococcales > Synechococcaceae > Synechococcus > Synechococcus sp. PROS-9-1. The sequence goes on along the minus strand of NZ_CP047961.1, from coordinate 2,103,576 downwards.
GAGAACGCTTCGCCATGTGGTTATGTCGTGAGGTGTGAAATCGGGGCGAGATTAACCCGATTACGCGCTAGCACTGCAAAAGAGGGGTACTACCGGAGGTGGCCCAATGTTTGAAACCGTGTTGTTTCCGCTTGATTACAGCCGAGAAGCAGTGGAAGCGGCGACCAAAGCCTTGGACTTGGCACGCAGTCACAACAGCAGGCTGATCCTGTTGTCCGTGGTTCAGTCCGAGCGACCTGAGATGCATGACCATGCAGTGGTAGCAACGTTATTGGCCGAAACTCAAGCCCGTTTTGAGCAGGTTGGGGTGTCTTGTGATGTGGTGGAGCGTGAGGGGATGCCAGCGTTTGTGATTTGCGACGTGGCAGACGAGTTGAATGTGGATGTGATTGTGATGAGCACCCGCGGCGTGAATCTCGAAGCCGAAAGTGGCAGCACGGCAGCGCGGGTGATTCAGCTCTCGCCTTGTCCAGTTTTGGTGGTTCCGTGAAAACACCTCCGATTCAGTGGTATCCGGGGCACATTGCTAAGGCGGAACAGCAGCTCAAGCGCAACCTCGACAAGGTTGATTTGGTGATTGAGGTACGTGATGCCCGAATCCCTCTTGCCACCGGACACCCCCATCTGAATCGCTGGTTGAAAGGGAAGCAGCATTTGCTGGTGATCAATCGACGCGACATGGTCACGACTGCGGCATGGGAGGCCTGGGATCAGTGGTTTAAGGCGCAGGGGCAGCGCACGGTTTGGTGTGATGCCAAGGCCGGTACCGGGGTGAAGCTGGTGCAGCAGGCGGCGATTCGGGCTGGAAATCAGCTCAATGAGAGGCGGAAGACTCGGGGGATGCGCCCGCGGGCGGTGCGTGCCCTCACCCTCGGCTTTCCCAATGTGGGCAAGTCGGCCTTGATCAATCGGCTGGTCAAGAAAAAGGTGGTGGCGAGTGCTCGTCGGGCTGGTGTGACCCGCACCTTGCGTTGGGTGCGGCTTGGTCAAGACTTGGATCTGCTCGATGCTCCTGGCGTTTTGCCACCTCGTTTGGATGATCAACGGGCGGCGCTGCATCTCGCCCTCTGTGATGACATCGGCCAAGCGGCCTATGACGGCGAGTTGGTGGCCCAGGCGTTCTTGAGAATCTTGATTGATGCGCAGGGACGGGCGGCTTCCGGGGTTGTGCTGTCGGTTTTGGAGCAGCGTTATGGAACCCCAGTGGCTGGGCATACGGCTGATCCAGCGTTTTGGCTGGAGGCCACGGCCGAACGCCATACCTCTGGGGATACGGCACGGATGGCACAGCGTTTGCTGGATGATTTCCGACGTTCGCTGTTGGGTTCGATCGCTTTGGAATTACCGGAACAGGGGGAGTCTTGAGCGTTCAAGGCCAAGGGTTTGTGCGCCCCCCCTTGCCTGAGGAAGTGTTTACGGATGGGTTTGGAGAAGGGGAAGGAGAACTCGTCACCCTCACCTATGCCAAGCCCCTTCCGATGCGTTTGGATCGCTGGTTGGTGAGCCAACGGTCTGAGCAAAGCCGGTCTCGGATCCAAAAGTTCATTGATGCCGGATACGTGCGCGTGAATGGCAAGACGGGGAAGGCCAAAACTCCCTTGCGAGAGGGAGATCAGGTGCAGCTCTGGATGCCACCGCCAGAACCGCTGCCTTACCTCAAGCCCGAGCCGATGGATCTCGATGTGCTGTTTGAAGACGAGCACTTGATTGTGATCAACAAACCAGCCGGCTTGACCGTGCACCCAGCTCCTGGAAATAAAGATGGAACCCTGGTGAATGGTCTCTTGCATCACTGCCAGGACTTACCCGGCATTAGCGGCAAATTGAGGCCTGGAGTGGTCCATCGCCTCGATAAAGACACGACGGGTTGCATCGTGGTCGCGAAATCCCAGGTGGCGTTGGTTCGTCTGCAGGCTCAGATCCAACAAAGGATTGCCTCACGCGAGTATCTGGCTGTGGTCCATGGGGTGCCGCAAGGAGAGTCGGGAACGATCCTTGGAGCGATCGGCCGTCATCCTGTGGATCGCAAAAAATATGCAGTGGTGAGTGATGAAAGTGGTCGCTACGCGCGCACGCACTGGACCCTCCAAGAGCGACTCGGTGATTACTCCTTGTTGCGCTTCAAGCTCGATACGGGTCGCACGCACCAGATCCGCGTGCATTGCGCGCACATCAATCACCCCGTGGTGGGAGATATCACCTACAGCCGCTGCCGGAAACTTCCTGTGGAGCTTCCTGGGCAAGCCCTGCATGCCTTTCAGTTGGGCCTCGATCATCCGATGACGAAAGAGCGGATGTTGTTTGAGGCCCCAGTCCCATTGGCGATGGAGAAACTGTTGATCGTGCTGCGAAAACGAAGTGCTTAGAGGAGCGTGAGCTCCGTTCCTGGGGCCATCAGTAGTTCGGAGGTGAGAGACGCATACCCGCTGAGGTCCTCTCCACTCAAAGCATTGAAACCCACCGTCATGGCTCGACCAGCCTCGAGGGATTCCGCCCAATCAGCACCGATGAGCTCGTAGCGGTAGAGCGAGGCCAGATCTATTTTTGTTGCTCAGAAATCAACGCCAGATCCTCAGCCAGAGCTTGCTTTAGAACGCTCAGGCTCTCGTGTCTTGCGGGAAAAAATGTTTGCTTTTGGGACTGTGATGCTCATGGGTTGCTGGTTGGCAGCACCGGACAGGCTTCCACCAATGTGCGGGTAATGGCCGCTTCTGGGTGGCGTAGCAACTGATCTCCAGGGCCTTCTTCCACAACCTGACCTCGATCCAGCACGATCACGCGATGGCAGAAGCCACTCGCCACTGAAAGGTCATGGGTCACGAAAATCATCGCCAGGCCTAGGTCTTGCTGCAGACGTCTCAGCAATGCGAGGACTTCGGCTTGGATCTCCGCATCGAGCATGCTCACGCTTTCATCGCAGATCAGCACCCGCGGGCCTAACGCCAAAGCGCGAGCAATGGCGACACGTTGCTGCTGGCCACCAGACAGTTGCTTGGGCAGTCGATTTTGAAAATGATCCGCTGGTGACAATCCCACAAGCTCCAGAAGCTCCCGAGCCCGTTCTCGAGCGGCTGCCCGTGAGGCGAGACCATGAATCAGTAGGGGGTCTGCGATGGCGTCGGCGACGGTGAGGGCTGGATTCAGGCAGGCCAATGGGTCTTGAAACACCATCTGAATGGTGCGTCTTGCTTGTCGTTCAGCGCTGCCGCGCAGTTGGAGCAGGTTTTGTGTTTGGAGCCAAACGTCGCCTCCCCGAATCGGGGTGAGTCCCATCAAAGCCCGGCACAGGGTGCTTTTCCCGCAGCCAGAGCCACCCACCACCCCCAGCGATTCACCGGATTGCAAGCTGAAGCTCACGCCATCCACCGCTTTCAGCCAGTTGGGAGACCAGGGTGGTCCTCCGAGGTTGTGCCAACAGCGCAGTCCTTCCACCTGCAGCACGGCTGTGCCGTCAGGTGTTTCTGGCGTGTCGCCTCCTTCTCTGGCCCTGGCGGCTGTGACGAGCCGCTTGCCGATCTCGGATTGGGGATGGGTCAGCACTTGATTGCTGCTGTTTTGTTCCACCAGACGGCCCCCATCCAGCACCGCCATGTCTTCACACCAACGGTTGGCCATCGCCAAGTCATGGGTGATGAGCAGGAGGGCGCTTCCGAGCTCTTCGCAAAGAGTGCGCAGCACCGCCATCACCTGCCCCGCAACTGCAACATCCAGGCTGGTGGTTGGTTCGTCAGCGATCACAAGCGGTGGTGCGAGCGCAATGGCCAGCGCGATGGCTAAGCGCTGGCGCATGCCACCACTGAATTCGTGGGGATAGGCCCGAAAGCGCTCGGCCCCGATACCCACCTGTTCCAGCAGGCTTTCAGCGCGGTCTTTCCGCTCTTGATGTCCCATGGCTGGGCGGTGAGCGGCGAAAGTGTCGAGGAGGTGGCCACCCACGGTCATCAGTGGATTGAGCCGAGTCATCGGGTCTTGAAACACCAGTCCCACCGTCGCCCCGCGCAGGGCGCGTAGAGCCGGCCGCCTCAGTTGGCGTGGATCTTGACCGTTAAGACGTAGATCTCCTTCGCAGCAGCTCCCCGGAGGTAAGAGTTGCAAGGCGGCTCGCGCCACGGTGCTCTTCCCGCATCCAGACGGTCCAACAAGTGCCAAGCGATCTCCCGATTTCAGGCTGAGATCCAATCCATCCAACGTCCAGGATTCACTTCCTGGATAGCGCAGGCGCAATTGATTCAGCGTCAGAACCGTTCCTGGCGCGTTGGGCATGAAAGAAAGCACGGTGCCTCATGCCTACATACCATGGAAGCACCTGCCGGGTCGGATGCTCAACGCAACCTCTGCACCCGAACCTTCTCAGACTCAGTCTGGATCCATTCAGGTGGCTAGCCGCCTAACGGCCTTGCGCGAGCGTGTTGTGCGCTCGCCAGAGGATTACGGCATCGAGCTCCCAGAGTGGTTGGAGCAATGTTTGATTCACGTTCCTCCGGGTGTTGGACATAGTTGTCCGACCGATCCAGAGGCCCTGTTAGCGGCTGCTTTTGATTTCGCGTTTCAATTGCATGAGGGGCAGTTCCGCGCCAGCGGCGACCCTTACATCGTGCATCCTGTGGCCGTTGCAGATCTGCTCCGGGACATCGGGGCGAGCGCCAGCGTGATTGCTGCTGGTTTTCTGCACGATGTGGTGGAAGACACCGATGTCACGCCAGATCAAGTGGAAAGCCATTTCGGATCTGAGGTCCGTGAGTTGGTGGAGGGCGTCACCAAGCTGGGAGGCCTTCATTTCACCAATCGCACGGAGGCCCAAGCAGAGAATCTGCGCAAGATGTTTCTGGCCATGGCGAGTGATATTCGTGTGGTGTTGGTGAAGCTGGCGGACCGTCTGCACAACATGCGCACGATTGGCGCGCTTAAGGAGGAGAAACGGCAGCGCATCGCCAGGGAAACGCGTGAGATCTACGCCCCGCTGGCCAATCGCTTAGGGATTGGTCGCTTCAAATGGGAACTCGAAGATCTCTCGTTCAAGTTGCTGGAGCCCGAGGCCTTCCGCGAAATGCAGCAGGAGGTTTCAACCAAGCGCAGCGAACGCGAGGAGCGCCTCTCCGTCACGGTTCAGTTGCTCTGTGATCGTTTGGCTGCTGTTGGCCTCGACAGCTGTGAGGTGAGTGGTCGCCCGAAACATCTCTATGGCATCTGGACCAAGATGCAGCGCCAGCAGAAAGAGTTTCACGAGATCTACGACGTGGCTGCGTTGCGGATCCTCACGCCGAATGTCGAGAGTTGTTATCGCGCTTTGGCCGTCGTCCATGACACCTTTAGGCCCATTCCAGGACGGTTTAAGGACTACATCGGGCTCCCGAAGCCGAATGGATATCAATCACTTCACACCGCTGTGATTGGTCGCCATCGTCCGATCGAGGTGCAGATTCGTACCTGGGAAATGCATCAGGTGTCGGAGTTCGGCATTGCTGCTCACTGGAAATACAAGGAGGGTGGCTCCCCTGCTACGGGTGGAGATACGGAGCGCTTTAACTGGCTGCGTCAGCTCGTGGATTGGCAGCAGGAGGGGGGCGCGGATGATCACAATGACTACCTGGCTTCGATCAAGGAAGATCTATTCGACGAGGAGGTGTTTGTGTTTACGCCTAAGGGCGATGTAGTGGGGCTTCGTAAGGGGTCAACCGCGGTTGATTTCGCATTTCGCATTCACTCTGAGGTGGGCAATCATTGTCATGGTGTGAGGATTAATGATCGGCTTTCGCCTTTATCAACCCCGCTTCAAAATGGTGACTTCATTGATATTCTCACCGCAAAAAATTCCCATCCAAGTTTGGATTGGCTCAATTTTGTAGCCACTCCAACGGCACGAAATCGCATTCGTCAGTGGTACAAGCGCAGCCATCGTGACGAGACGATTGATCGCGGTAAAGAGTTGCTTGAACGCGAGTTGGGACGCAGTGGCTTTGATGCTCTGCTCGGCAGTGAAGCGATGCGCAGGGTGGCTGAGCGCTGCAATCTGCAAACCACGGAAGATCTCCTTGCTGGCCTTGGGTTTGGGGCTTTAACGCTGCATCAGGTGCTCAATCGCCTGCGCGAAGAAATTCGTCTGCAAACGGCTGAGGCGGAGGCACCTCTGAGCAATGAGGATGTCGCCAAGCAACTGGTCAAGCAGTCCGAGCACCCATCCCATCGCGATGTTCCGTCCGCAGGAGCGGCGCCCATCCTTGGTGTTGAAGGCTTAGATCATCGTCTTGGTGGATGTTGCAGTCCGCTGCCAGGAGAGCCGATCTTGGGTGCTGTGGCCCTTGGTAATCACGGCATCACCATCCACCGTCAAGACTGCGCCAACCTGGAAGCGATCCCGACGGAACGTCGTTTGCCTGTGCGTTGGAATCCATCGCTGCAAGAAGCAGGTTCTCGATTCCCTGCTCACTTGCGCATTGAGGTGATTGATCGCGTTGGGATTTTGAAGGACATCCTGATGCGTTTGTCCGATGGTTCGATCAACGTCAGTGATGCGCAGGTGAGAACGGCCTATGGCAAGCCGGCCCGGATCGATTTGATGGTGGAACTGGGGAGTGCAGCGCAGTTGCAGCGCACCCTGGACCAGATCCGCTCGATGGCAGATGTGATCGACATCGCGCGTACTGGCCAGAGTTGAGCAATCCGCTGTTGGCCTTGCCATTCGAACCTTCAATCGAGGGTTTGGGTGGGTCGTATTGGGATGTGGTGGAGGCGGCGGTGTTTCCACGAACGCAGCTGCGCTTTCGCAACGACGCACTGTTGCGTCAGCTGGGGGTGGAGCCAGATGGTGTATCAGATCAAGACGTCGAGATGGCCTATGGCCGTTTTGAAGAGCGCGTTCCCTTGCTTGCTCTCCGGTATCACGGCTACCAGTTCGGAACCTACAACCCCCAGCTTGGCGATGGCCGCGGCTTCCTTTATGGCCAACTGCGCGATCGAACCGGCCGGCTTCAAGACCTTGGCAGCAAGGGGAGTGGCACCACTCCTTGGAGTCGTGGTGGGGATGGACGCCTCACCTTGAAAGGAGGGGTTCGCGAAGTGATCGCCTCCGAGGCGTTGCATCGTCTAGGTGTGACGACGAGCCGAACGTTGTCGTTGATCGAAACGGGTGATGAGCTTTGGCGTGGGGATGAGCCATCGCCGACGCGGAGTGCCGTGATGGTTCGGATGGCGCGGACCCATCTGCGCTTTGGAACCTGTGAACGGCTGCTGTATTTGCGCGACCCCGAAGGGTTGGAGCGCTTACTGCGCCATGTGGTGGCTGTGTATTACCCCGATATTGCGGCAGCCCATCCTGCTCCTGACGGTGATCGACTGGCCTTGGAGCATCAGCTCCTCGCGTTCTATGGCGAGCTGGTGGAGCGGGTGGCTCGCTTGGCAGCTGAGTGGATGTCAGCAGGTTTTGTTCATGGCGTGCTCAACACCGACAACATGTCGCTCGCGGGTGAAAGCTTTGACTACGGCCCGTTTGCCTTTTTAGACCGCTGGGATCCAAGTTTTACGGCAGCTTATTTCGATCAGACCGGGCTGTATTCCTATGGGCGACAGCCAGCAATCTGTCGAAAAAATTTGCAGCTTCTTCAAAACCCTTTGGCGATGTTGCTGCCTCGGCCGCGGATGGAAGAATCGCTTGAGCGGTATGCAAGCACATATCAAAATCACTATCGCTTCTGCTTGGTGAGGAGATTGGGACTGACGACCAATCCTGATCTGGAAAGTGATGAACGCTTGGTGAGCGCAACGCTGGAGTTAATCGCGAGCTGGCCCGTTGGTTATGGAGACTTTTTTGCTGGGCTCGCTTCGGCGATTCAATCCGCTGGTTTACCCCAGGAGCCAGAGGGCTTGCCTGTCTTTTTGAATGATGGACCAGCTCCTGCCAGGGAGATGTGGCAAAACTGGCGCAATGCCTGGTGGTGGCAGACCCAGGCCAGAGAGGTGCCTGGGACTGAGCCAGACGCCTCAGTTCCTGAGGTGTTGAGGCGTTGGAACTTGAGCCAGACTCCAACGCGTTCTTTGATTGAATCGCTTTGGGAGCCCATCGATCAAGGAGACGATTGGCTCCCTGTTGGGAGCTGGCTTGCATCTGTCATGAAGGCTTGAGAACGCACTGAAGGGATTTACCTTCTCCCACGCTCTCGATGGCGAGGGTTCGTGGCCCGGTTTCTTTGGGGTTGCAAGCAGTAAAGGGTGAGCCACCAGCCAAGCCCACCAAACACTGTTCCTGTCAGGCTGGAACCCAGCAAGAGACGGCTCATCACATCCCACCCCGCCGTGGCGAGCAGTTCTTGATTGAGAGTGTTGAGCCCTGGCCAGCCAGCTCCTTCACCGAGGATCAGTGCCCCTAAGCGGTAGTTGAACCAAAACAGCGGCACGTAGGTGAATGGGTTGCTGATCCAGGTGCCAGCGGCGGCAAGCAAATGGTTGCCGCGCACAACGCTGGCCAAGCCAATTCCCAGCAGGGTCTGAAATCCAAAAAAGGGAAAGCAACCGCAAAACACTCCTGCGGCCAGTCCGCGGGCGCGTTGGCCAGGGGTTCCCTCCTGCTGCCAGACCCACTGCAGCCATCGGTTCAAGCGTCGCTGCAATTTGTTCCGCAACCGCTTCATCGAAACTGCTGGCCGCTAGTGCGGCTGAGGAAGCATCGGGATCGTAGGAAGGAGTGCGTGATGGCGGCAGGGATCGGGGTATGTCTGGGATTGGGCCAGATCAGGAGCTTTCGATCGCTGCGATCGCTACCGCTGTGGCACCGGGACAGGGTGGCATTGCCGTGATTCGGTTGTCGGGTCCCCGTGCTGTGCGCGCTGTTGCCGCGATCACGGTGATTCCTGGTCAACAGCTATGGGAGAGCCACCGGGTTCTGTATGGACATGTTGTGGCTGCCGGTGGTGTGGAACGGCTCGATGAGGTGCTGGTGCTGGTGATGTTGGCGCCGCGCAGTTTCACCGGAGAAGACGTGGTCGAGATTCATTGTCATGGCGGGGTGATCGCGGTACAGCAGGTCTTGGCACGTGTCTTGGAGCAACCAGGCGTGCGACGGGCCCTGCCCGGTGAATTCAGCCAACGCGCGGTGCTGAATGGCCGTCTTGATCTCAGCCGGGCGGAAGCGATGAGTGATCTGGTGGGAGCGCGCAGCAAGCGGGCAGCGCAGCTGGCGATGGCCGGTCTCGATGGTGGGATCCAAAAAAAAATGGTGGTCTTGCGCGAGCGCTTGCTTGATCAGCTCAGTGAGTTGGAAGCCCGCGTGGACTTTGAAGAGGATCTTCCTCCCTTGAACGCTGAGGCGCTCTTGCAGGAGCTGCAAGCTGTTCGCCAAGAGTTGCTCACGCTCGTTGCCGATGGCGAGCGGGGATCGGTTGTGCGCCATGGATTGAGGGTGGCGCTTGTGGGCCGGCCCAACGTGGGGAAAAGCTCCTTGCTCAATCTGTTGAGTCGCCGGGAGCGGGCGATTGTGACCGACTTGCCAGGCACCACGCGCGATTTGCTGGAAAGTGAGATCGTGCTTGATGGCGTACCGATCACCCTGCTGGACACTGCAGGGATCAGGGCCACCAGTGATGCCGTGGAGCAGTTGGGGATTGCTCGCAGCCGCGACGCCCTTGCGAGTGCTGATCTGGTGCTGCTGTTGTTTGATCTCGCCCAGGGTTGGTCTGATGACGACCAGGCCTTGTTTGCCCTGATCCCTGAGGGGGTTTCCTGCCTCCGGGTCGGCAACAAAGCAGACCTTCGCCTTGAAGCTGATGGGGACGCGGCTTCGGTTGCCGATGTGCGCCTCAGCGCGGTCACTGGAGACGGGGAACCGACTCTCGTGCGTGCAGTCCTGGAGCGTTGTGGCGCCTTGATCGAACAGCCCCTGCTCCTGGCCTTGAATCAGCGACAGTCTGATTTGGCTGCCACTGCGGCTGAGGCCCTGGCCCGGAGTGAGCAGGTGGCGGCTGATGGTCTCCCTTGGGATTTTTGGACGATCGATTTGCGTCAGGCGATTCGCAGCCTGGGGGAGATCACCGGGGAGCAGCTCACGGAGTCGGTGTTGGATCGGATCTTTTCTCGCTTCTGTATCGGCAAGTGATTCCGGTGCCCTCTGGTATCGATCGAAGGATTCCGGATCATCATGAAGAGACTTCTGTGTACCTTCTCTGATGGCGCCCAGCACGCTGGCAATAACCCCGGGGCTTCGTCGCAAGCTAGGGGAATGGTTGCAGGAGGATCTGGGCCGCGGAGATCTTTCTGCCCCTGCGCTGCGAGGACAAGCTGGCGTGGCGCATTGGCTCGCTAAAGCCAATGGTGTGTTCTGTGGAGGTGTCCTTTTAAAGCCGCTACTTTCTGAGCTGGTTGGACCTGCTGGCCATCAGGTTGAGCTTCAACTGCTGGTTTGTGATGGCGCACCCATTGCAGCTGGGGATCGGCTCTTGGAACTATCTGGACCGGCGGAGATGTTGGTGGCGATGGAACGCACGGCACTCAATTTGGCGATGCGGCTGTCGGGCATCGCAACAGAAACAGCAGCTTTGGTGATGGAGCTCGAGGGCAGTGGTGTTTTGTTGGCTGATACCCGTAAAACCACGCCTGGGCTGCGGGAACTGGAGAAATACGCCGTGCGCTGCGGTGGAGGTGTGAATCACCGGATGGGCTTGGATGATGCGGCCATGCTCAAGGAAAATCACCTGGCTTGGGCTGGTGGCGTCTCGGCTGCCATCAAGGCCGTGAGGGCCGAGGCCCCTTGGCCATCACGGGTGATTGTTGAGGCGGAAACCGCTGAGGAGGCCCGTGCAGCGGTGGCTTCAGGCGCTGATGGTGTGTTGCTGGATGAGTTCACTCCAGCGGAGTTGATCGGGTTGGTGCCCCAGTTGCGATCTGAGGCAAAGGCTCGGCTTAGTGGTTCCCCGGTCGTTCTTGAGGCCTCTGGTATCCAGCCCGCAGATTTGAGGGCCTATGCCGCCACGGGAATCGATTTGATCTCTACCAGTGCGCCAATGACACGCAGCTCCTGGCTGGATCTGAGCATGCGCTTCACCCCCGTCGGGAGATGATTAAGGGCTTGCGCCTTTGCTGCCGTTCATGCTTTGCATCGCCAACGCCCTTGAAGCCCAGTTGCGTGAGGCGATGCAGCGGGCCTTCCCGGAGGTGGATGCTCTGCTCGATCCCCAGCTGGCACCTGCAAGCAAGCCGGAATTTGGTGATTTCCAGGCCAATGGAGCCCTGCCCTTGGCCAAACCTCTCAAGCAGGCTCCTCGCCAAATTGCCGGGGCGATTGTGGAGGCGCTTCAGGCAGACCCAGCATTCACAGCCCTGTGTTTAGAGCCCCAGATCGCTGGTCCTGGCTTCATCAATCTCACCATTCGGCCTGAGTGCTTAGCGGCTGAGGTGTCGGCACGGCTTGGTGATCCGCGACTGGGGGTCCCGGCGGTGCAAAACGATGCAGCGGTGGTGGTGGATTTTTCCAGCCCCAACATCGCCAAGGAGATGCACGTTGGCCATCTGCGCTCAACGATCATTGGCGATTCTCTGGCTCGGGTGCTCGAGTTCCGCGGCCATCGGGTGCTGCGCTTAAACCATGTGGGTGATTGGGGAACGCAGTTCGGGATGCTGATCACCCATCTCAAACAGGTGGCCCCCGAGACCCTCAACACTGCCGATGCGGTTGACCTTGGTGACTTGGTGGCCTTCTATCGCGAAGCTAAAAAGCGTTTCGACGACGACGACGCCTTTCAGACCACGTCTCGCGAAGAGGTGGTGAAGTTGCAGGGTGGTGATCCGGTGTCACTCAAGGCGTGGGGATTGCTCTGCGATCAGTCGCGGCGAGAGTTCCAGAAGATTTACGACCGGCTTGATATTCGTCTGAGCGAACGGGGCGAATCGTTCTACAACCCGTATTTGGCGCCAGTCCTCAGTGGCTTGAAGGAGGCTGGTTTGCTCGTCACCGACGACGGTGCCGAGTGTGTCTTCCTTGAGGGCGTGAATGGGAAGGATGGCAAGCCCTTGCCCGTGATTGTTCGCAAGAGTGATGGTGGGTTCAATTACGCCACCACCGACCTAGCAGCGATCCGGTATCGCTTTGCGCCTGCCTCGGATGGAGATGGTGCGCGCCGGATCATTTATGTGACCGATGCGGGCCAGGCGAATCATTTCGCTGGTGTGTTTCAAGTGGCGAAACGGGCGAATTGGATTCCAGAGGACGGCCGACTGGAGCATGTGCCTTTTGGGTTGGTCCAGGGCGAGGACGGCAAGAAACTCAAGACCCGTTCTGGTGACACGGTTCGGCTGCGCGATCTGCTCGATGAAGCGGTGGAACGGGCAGAAGCCGACTTGCGCCGGCGCTTGGAGGAGGAGGGGCGGGAGGAGGATGAGAGCTTTGTCGAGCATGTGGCTGGCACGGTGGGGCTCGCGGCGGTTAAGTACGCCGACCTCAGCCAAAACCGGATCACCAATTACCAGTTCAGTTTTGATCGCATGCTGGCCTTGCAAGGCAACACAGCTCCCTATCTGCTCTATGCGGTGGTGCGGATTGCGGGCATTGCGCGCAAGGGTGGAGACCTTGAGGCCGAGGCAGGCATGCTGCAGTTCAGTGAGCCCCAGGAGTGGGCCCTGGTGCGGGAACTGCTCAAATTTGATGCGGTGATCTCCGAGGTGGAGGAGGAGTTGCTGCCCAATCGTCTCTGCAGCTATTTGTTCGAGTTATCGCAAGTGTTCAATCGCTTCTATGACCAGGTTCCAGTGCTCAAGGCTGAGGGCAAGTCCCTGGCATCCCGTTTGGCGTTGTGCCGTCTCACCGCCGATACCCTGAAATCAGGGTTGGGATTATTGGGTATTGCCACGTTGGAGCGGATGTAGTGACACCATGACGGGCAAGTGCAGCTGCTGTGGTTCGAATTCGCCTTCAGGTTTTGATCGTTTGGTGACTGGGGATTGGCTGTGAACGGACACTCTCAACGCAAGCCACTTCGCGCCCGGCCGGAGGTTGAGCAGCTCAAGGGATATAGCGCTCCTCTGGAGGGGAGGCGAGGTTTGTTGCGGCTTGATTTCAACGAAAACACGCTTGGACCCAGCCCAAAGGTCGCGGAGGCGATCCGAGCTTTTCCGGCCGAACAGATCGCGATTTATCCCGAGTACGACGGGCTTCGGGAAGCCCTGATTGCCAATCTTGAGTCGTCGCCAGCGGGCCTGGCCTGTGCGCTGACGACTGCGCATGTTGGCGTGTTCAACGGGGTTGATGCTGCGATTCATGCCGTGATTCATGCCTATGGCTCGGCCGGTGACACGCTGCTGACCACCAGTCCCACCTTTGGGTATTACGGCCCCTGCGCGGGCATGCAGGGGATGGCGATTGAGGCCGTGCCCCATGAGCTGCCAGGGTTTGTGTTTCCGATGGAGGCGATTGGCGCGGCCTTGTTGCGTACGCCGCGCATCTTGATGCTGTGCAATCCCAACAACCCCACGGGAACGCGTTTGCCGGCGGCTCAAGTGTTGGCACTAGCGGCTGCCGCGCCTCAAACGCTTGTGGTGGTGGATGAGTTGTATGAGGCGTTCACGGGAGACAGCGTCTTGCCGTCGATTGATTTTCGCGCAGTCCCCAATCTGCTCGTGCTGCGATCGTTGGCTAAAACGGCTGGCCTTGCTGGTTTGCGGATCGGGTTTGCCCTTGGCCATCCCGAGGTCGTGGACCGGGTGGGCAGGGTCACTGGCCCCTATGACGTCAATAGCTTGGCCGTGACGGCGGCGATGGCGGCCCTAGGCGATCAGCCCTATACCGACGCTTATGTCGCTGAAGTGTTACGTGCGCGTCACTGGCTCGTTACTGAAATGAGGCGTGAACGTGCCTCTTGTCATGTGGCCGGTGGCAATTACCTGTTGCTATGGCCTCGTCGCTCGTCTGCAACCGTTGAAGCCGAGCTGAGGGCGGCAGGGATTTTGGTGAGATCGATGGCGGGGAAGCCTCAGATTGATGGTTCGCTGCGCATCAGCATTGGCACCACTGAGCAGATGCAGCTTTTTTGGCAGGCTTATCAAGCGATCGATTCAGAGCCTTGATGGTTGATCAGCCTGCATCACCCCCGCAGTTGCTCCTGCTTGCCACGGGCGGCACGATCGCTGGCCGCAGTGCAAATAGCACCTCCCTCAACGCCTACACCGCGGGAGCGATGACGGGATCGGAACTGCTCCAGGAGCTGCCGCAGCTGCAGGAGGTGGCTCAGATTCAGCTGGCACAACTCACCAACCTGGATAGTGCTGATCTGCAGTTTCAGCATTGGATCCAGCTGGTGAAGCGAATCCGTGAGTGTTTTGCTGTGTCCCCTGAGCTGGCGGGAGTGGTGATCACCCATGGCACCAACACCATGGAAGAAACCGCCTGGTTGTTGGAGCTCCTCATTGATGATCCGCGGCCGGTGGTGTTGGTGGGAGCGATGCGTCCGGCCACAGCCCTCAGTGCCGATGGTCCGCTGAATCTTTTTCAAGCGGTGCAGGTGGCAGGTAGTTCTCAGGCCCGTGGGCATGGGGTGCTTGTGGTGATGGATGGTCAGATCCATGGAGCCAGGGCTGTTACCAAGGTGGCCACCCAGGGTGTGGGTGCGTTTCAAAGTCCAGATTTCGGCCCCCTGGGCTGGGTGGATGACAGCGGGGTGCATTTGCCGGTGGCAACGGGGTCCCGCTCCGTTCCGTTCGCCACGCTTGCTTTGCCGCTTCAGTGGCCCGAGGTGGCCATCCTTTACGGCTGCGTGGATCCTTCGTTGGCCATGGTTTCGGCCCTCTTCAATGCAGGGGTGAAGGGGCTGGTTTGGACCGGCACCGGGGCCGGACAGTTGTCTGCGGGTGAGCGTGATGCCATCAAAACCTGGCCTGGTGTGTTGCCTCTGATGTTGCGGTCGAGTCGGTGCGGTAGTGGCCCTGTCCATCCGTCTGAGCTTCAGGATGAGCTTGGTTTGTTGCCGGCAGGAACTCTCAACCCTCAGAAGGCAAGGATTCTGCTCCTTTTGGTCTTGATTGCTGGGATGGAACGAGACGAACTGTCAACGCTGTTGGCTTCGATCGCGATCAACGCATGACATCGATCACGGTGTTGTCCCCAAGGGTTCCCGGCAGGTTGAGGTTTGGCCCCACTTTGCGCACCTTTGTACCGGACATCGCATCCAAAAATGGCTGCACCCCGCCGAGGTCACAGCCGGTAGGAGCCTCCCCATTCACGTATTGAACGGGAATCACCCTGCGGGGATTGAGTTCACGCACCACCTTGGCCGCCTCCTCTCCGTTGTAGACCTTGCCGCCGCCGCCGACGCCGATGATTAAGACGTCGGGGCGACCGAGAAGCACTTTGTCTTCACCGCTGAGTGTGGCGGCGGTGCCTCCAAGATGGGCAAAGTTGAGACCTGCTTGTTGCCAGCGCCACAACGTGGCTTGGCCAAAACGACGGCCTCCAACGCGGTCATGGGGAGCGGCGAACCCTTCGATATTGAGTCCTCCGATGCGATAAGAGCCTGGTTGTGCCAAATAGGTCCCACCACCGATGCGAGCCCCTTCATCGGGTAATTCCGAACTGGCAAGGATCACCGTTGCGTTCACACGGGGCTCAGCGAGTCCTTTGGCGCAGCCCACGGCACGAAACGGATTGACCATCACGGATTGGCCACCTCCGCGGATGAGTAAGGCGCTATGGCCGTAATTGGTCACGGAGACGCCAGCGGCCCGAACTGGAGCAACCGTTCCAATCGCCAGGAGTGCCGAACCACTCACAACAATGCGGAAAAGACTCTGAACTCGTTCGTGGACCGACATTGTTGATCGTCTTCTTGCTCAGGAAGCTAGCAGTGATATCACTGGGGCTCTGCTTGACGCAGGAAGTTGGCCAGCAGCTGGTGCCCTGCTTCTGTGAGCACACTTTCCGGATGGAACTGCACCCCCTGCAGATGGGGGTAGTTGCGATGGCGCAGCCCCATGATCGTTCCGTCTTCTAGCCAGGCAGTGACTTCAAGGCATTCAGGGAGTGTTTCACGTTCAGCAATCAGGCTGTGATATCGGGTCGCGGTAAGGGGTTGGGGAAGCCCGGCGAAGACGCCTTCACCGCGATGCTGAACAGGAGAGGTTTTCCCATGCATCAGTTCTCTGGCTCTCACAACGCGTCCGCCGTAAGCCTGCGCGAGCGATTGATGCCCGAGGCACACCCCAAGGGTTGGGATGGTGGGTGAGAGTTGGCTTAAGACCTCGAGGCAAACACCGGCTTGATCCGGATCGCCTGGGCCAGGTGAAAGCAAAATGGCGGATGGATTGAGGTCGCGAATCTCCTCAAGGCTGAGGGCGTCGTTTCGCTCGACGCGTAGGTCGGTCGCCACCGGGAACTGGTTGGCAAGCTCCCCCAGGTATTGCACCAGGTTGAACGTGAAACTGTCGTAGTTATCGATAACCAGCAGCATGGTTAGAGGCCCAGGCGCAGAATCAGGGGTGGAAGCAGAAGCAGGAGCGCGATCAGCATGGAGCTGATCGCAGAGACGAGAACAGCGGCAGCAGCACAATCCTTGGCAATTCTGGCGAGGGGATGGAAGCGGCGGCCGATCGCCAAGTCCACCACCGCCTCAATGGCCGTATTGAGCAGCTCCAGCACCAACACAACAGCCACCGTGAGCACCAACACCGCCAGCTGGATGGCGGGAAGTTGGAGCCAAATCCCCATCCCTAAAACCAACCCTCCCGTACAAACGTGGATACGGAAGTTCCTCTGACTCACGAAGCCGTAGCCGAGGCCTTGGGCCGCGTAGCGGAAGCTGGAGGGGAGATCCCCCGCGATCCGCCAGGCACCCCGTTTGGCTGCACGATGTGCTCGCTGAGTGCTGCGCTGGCTGATCTCCTCCGGCACCGATGCTCCGTCTTCAGGGTTCAGCAGTGACTTCATCTGCTGATTCACAGTTGATCTCACCTCAGGAACGAACGTTACCGCCCATGCCAAGCAGCTGCTCCTGTTTTTGCAGCATTGCAGCCAGGGACTCTTCATCGGGATGATCCCAGCTCAGCAAGTGCAGAAGCCCATGACTGACCAACCAGCGCAGTTCCCTTTCCAGGCCATGCTCCTGTTCCAGAGCTTGACGACGGGCGGTGGGCACCGACACGACGATGTCTCCTAGCTCAAGCTCCTGGCCTGCACCCATCGGCATCTCACTCTCCAGAGCCGCAAAGGAGAGCACATCTGTTGGCGTGGGTTTCTGGCGCCAGCGGAGATTGAGTTCGGCGATGCTGGCGTCATCGAGTAGCGAGACCCCCAGACTGACCGAGTTGGAGGTCCTCACGACGTCGGGACAGTGATTGTTGCGGTCCTGACGAAGGGCTTCAATCCAAGCGCTTAATTCACACTCCCAGTCGCTGGCTTGTTGCAGCCTGGAGCGCGTGCCTTGGTCATCCGCTGGATCAATGAGGTCAGCGGCTGCAGGGCTGAAGGCCAGGTCGAGGCTGATCATTGCGGGAGTGTTGGTCGCCCCAACCAAGCCACCACAAGAATGAAACCAATGAAGCCTGCAGCGGTCAGGCCGAAATGGAACAGGCTCTGCCCGCCTTTGCGCACCATGTTGCGCATGGCCAATTTCACGAAACTCGGTGGTGGAGCTCCCTTGTCGGCGCTTTGGGGGGTGGAGGGACTGCTGTCGTTTTCGGGAGCCTGAGTCATGAAGGGATCATCGTGATAAGTGCACGTCGGTCAGCTGTCGTCGTCGCTGCCTGGGCGATCCACACCTTGGCGCAATAACGCCTGGATGAAGGGGTTGAGATCTCCATCCATCACGCCTTGCACATCTGTGGTCTCCTCTTGGGTGCGTAGGTCTTTCACCATTTGATACGGGTGAAAGACGTAGTTGCGGATCTGATTCCCCCAGGCTGCTTCCACAATGTCGCCGCGAATGTCGGCAATTTCTGCTGCACGCTGCTCCTGGGCAATCACCAGCAACTTCGCCTTGAGCAGGGCCATGGCCTTCTCCTTGTTCTGAAGCTGAGAGCGCTCTTGGGTGCAGCGCACCGCCAGGCCGGTGGGCACATGGAGGATGCGAACGGCCGTTTCCACTTTGTTGACGTTCTGCCCGCCTGCTCCGCCGGAGCGGGAGGTGGTGACCTCGAGATCTTTTTCAGGAATATCGAGCTCTACCTCTTCATCCAGCTTGGGCATCACTTCCACACCGGCAAAACTCGTTTGCCGTTTGTCATTGGCATTGAAGGGCGAGATCCGCACCAATCGATGGGTGCCCTTCTCGTTGCGTAAATAGCCGTAGGCATAGCGACCTTCGATCTCAATCGTGGTGCTTTTGATGCCAGCTTCCTCTCCCTCCGAGAGCTCATTCACGCTCACGCTCATCCCTTGGTCTTCGGCCCAGCGGGTGTACATGCGCAGCAGCATCTGGGCCCAGTCCTGGGCGTCGGTTCCGCCGGCACCGGCGTTGATGCTTAAGACCGCACCTTCTTTGTCGTATTCGCCACTGAGAAGGCGCTCCAACTCCCAGCGTTCTAGAGCGAGTCGCAGCTGATCGAGTCCTTGTTGAGCCTCGCCAAGGAGGTCTTCATCAGCCTCTAGTTCATAGAGCTCAAGGGTGGCTTGCCCATCGTCGATCGCTCCACGCCAATCCACAAGTTGCTGCAGCTGCGCCTTCACTTCGTCGAGGCGACGCATCTGCTTTTGCGCATTTTGCTGATCGTTCCAAAAGTCGGGTTGAGCGGCGAGTTGCTCGAGATCCTGTTGCCTGGCGTTCAGTGCAGGGACGTCAAAGACAGTCCTGGGCATGGCCCAGGCGGTCAGTGAGCTCGGAAAGATCGCGTTTGAAGTCTGTGAGATCCAGCAATGGTGCAAGGGAGTCTTCTGAACTCGACGCTATCAGCGCGGTCGTTCTGCATAAGATTCAGCCTTCGTATGCGGCAGTTCGATGGCCAAGGTTGAGATCTACACCTGGAGCACCTGTCCGTTTTGCGTGCGCGCCAAGGGTCTGCTTGACCGAAAAGGTGTTGCCTACGTAGAAGTCTCGGTGGATGGGGATGAGCCTGGACGTGATGCGATGGCGGCCCGAGGCAACGGCAAACGCAGCGTTCCTCAGATTTTTATCGATGACCAACACGTAGGGGGCTGCGATGAACTTCATGGCCTGGAGCGTGCAGGGAAACTGGATGCCCTGCTCGCCGGTCAGGCCTGAAGAGGTGTCTGCCATGCGACATCTCTTCGTGTTGGATCCGCTAGATCGGATCAACCCTGTAAAAGACTCCACAGCCGCCTTGATGCAGGCGGCCCAGCGCGCCGGCCATGAGGTCTGGGCATCCATTCCTGCTGACTTGATTGCACTCGGTGATGAGCCACTAGCGGTTGCGGTGCCAGTGCAGCCCGATCCCTGGGTTGAAATCGGCGAACCTGAACGCTGTCCGCTCAATCGCTTTGGAGCGATCTGGATGCGGAAAGATCCTCCAGTTGATGAGGCCTATCTCTATGCAACCCATCTGCTCGATGTGGCCGAGCGAGCGGGTGCCTTGGTGCTGAACCGTCCGGCATCGCTGCGTAGTTGGAATGAAAAGCTTGGCGCCCTGCGCTTCAGCCGCTGGATGGCCCCGACGTTGGTGTCGGGCCGTATTTCGGAGCTATCGGCCTTTGCGCGCGAACAAGAAGAAGTGGTTCTGAAGCCCCTCGGGGGCCGTGCTGGTTTAGGTGTTGTGCGTGTCTCAGCATCAGCACCTGGACTTGGTGCGTTGCTTGAACTAGTCACGGAACAGGGATCCCTTCCGGTGATGGCTCAGCGCTTTCTTCCTGCCGTTACCGATGGCGATAAGCGGATCCTGCTCGTGGATGGAGAACCACTGGGAGCTGTCAACCGCAAGCCCAAAGAGGGGGAATTCCGTAGCAACCTCGCCGTTGGTGGATTCCCGGAGGCCACGGAGCTCACGGAGCGCGAACGCTTGATTTGTGAGGCCTTGGCTCCGGCCTTGCGCTCGGAAGGTTTGTTCTTTGTGGGTATCGACGTGATCGGAGGAATGCTGAGTGAAATCAACGTCACCAGCCCAACGGGCATTCGCGAGGTGGAGCGACTGATGAATGTGCCCTTGGCCGACATGGTGATCGCTCGCCTGAGTGCTTCTTCGAGTTGATCTCAGGTGATAGATGCGCTCAAGCCGTTATCGATGGAGTTGCGACTGCGTTTGCTCCCTACTCCCTGAGTGAAGATCAAGCTGGTCGGCGAGAACGGCCAGCTTTTGGCTGACCTCTTGCAGTTCCCGTTCCGCAATCGATCCCTGCACAAGGCCCGCTCCTGCGGTGAGATCAAGTTGCTTTCCGCGTAGATGTCCGCAGCGGATGGCAACGCGCAATTCCGCATCCCCAGCCTGATCGATCCAACCGATGGGCGCGGCGTAGCCACCGCGCTCGAATGGTTCAAGCGTTTGCAGCCAATGCATGGCCTCCCGTCGTGGCAGTCCCGCTACCGCGGGAGTTGGGTGGAGTGCGGCTGCGAGGGCAAGCGCCTGGTGGCCTGAGGCATCGGCACTGATCGGGGTGTGTAGGTGGATCAGTTGGCCATGTCGCGCCAGTTGGGGGCGCCGCGGGCTTTGGGGTTGAAGTCCTTCCTCTCTGAGGCTCTCGCTGATCGCCTTCACCACGAGCTCATGTTCGTGGCGGTCCTTGTTCGACTGCATCAGGGTGTCTCCGCCTTCACCTCGACCAGCAGTGCCTGCTAGGGCATCACTGCGCAGCCGTCCGGTACGCAGGCTGAGCAGCCGTTCCGGCGAGGCTCCAAAAAAAGCATCATTGAATCCTCGCTGCCAGAGGAAGCGGCAGCTCCCGGTTTGCTGATGTCGCAGCCTCTCCAGCAGGCGCAAGGGAGAGAGGGGTGTGGTGAGTTCAATCGACTGACGCACAGCCAACACCAGCTTGTGCAGCGCTCCCTCATTCACTAACGCCAACCCTTGCTCGAGTGCGGGGCGATAGCGCTCTTGCCAGCAGCCCACGGGGGTGCCCAGGACCATTGCATCGTCTGGCTCATCTTGAGGTGAGGTTGCGTTGAGCGCGTCGGCCATCTGCCAAAGCGCCTCCACTAAGACACGCACATCGGATGCATCGGAGGCATGGCCGTGCATCCGCAACCAGCTTTGTTGGCCATGACTGCTGAGTTGCCAGCGGGGGAGCAGCGCTTGCAGGCAGGGAACTCTGTCAACACTCCCCTGTTGTTCCCTGCTTTGCTCGAAAAAGCTGAAGGCCAGCAGTACGCGGGAACGGGCTTGGCAAGGCGCCTCAGGGCTGGCATTGATCAGGCGTTGCAGGGTGGTGTCGCTGAAACGTTGAGCCAGCTCAAATCGCCGCGGACCTGCCAGGTCAAGGTGTTGGCATTGACCGGCCGCAGCGAGGCACAGGCCTGGGGCGCTGTCCCACAAGAATTGAAAGGAGCTTTCTCGCGCCAGGCATGGCAATTGCTTCAGCGGATCCTGAGGGGGCACCTGTAGGGCGATGCTGAACGTGCCCTCCTCCACTTGGCGCTGATGCCAGGCGCGCTGAGCCCTGTCCAGCAGTGTGCCGAAACGCTGAGCAGCCGTTGATTGTTGAAGTGCGGCTGTCATGTCCAGGCGAATCAGTGCAGCGTCCTGCTCAAATGTATGAGCCACATCGCAGTGTGTCTGGATCCTGCCCATGCCAGATCCCCAGGCTGTTGCATCCCGTTACTCCATGTCCGATCGCCGACGCCTTTGGAAGGCCGCCATTAAGTGGCGGATGTATTCCGTTGCAGTGATGCCCGTGCTGTTGGCGGCAGGTTGGCGCCTAGGGGGCGAGGAGGGGGTGCGTTGGTCCCAGTTCTCAGGCTTTTTGCTTGCGGCGGTGCTGCTGCTGCTCTGGGAAAACCTCAGCAATGATCTGTTTGATGCCGACACCGGTGTGGATGTTGTTGGCAAGCCCCATTCGATCGTGGCGTTGGTAGGGCAGCGAAGGCCTGTCCGGCGTTGGGCCTGTTTGGCGTTGATGCTTGGCTTAGGACTGATGCTGATGCTCGCTCTGCGCAGTTCGTTCGCGGTGCTCCCCCTTGTGCTCGTGAGCTGTGGACTCGGATATCTGTATCAGGGTCCACCCTTTCGCTTGGGATATCGGGGATGGGGGGAGCCGATTTGCTGGTTGGCTTTTGGCCCCTTTGCGACGGCGGCTGCGCTGCTGGTGCTGGCTCCTTCTAACCAAGCAGCTGTGCCTTGGGGACTTGCGCTGATGCTTGGCTCAGGGCCTGCTTTGGCCACGTCTCTGGTGTTGTTCTGCTCCCATTTTCATCAGCTGGAAGAGGACGAAGCCCATGGCAAATGCTCCCCGGTGGTGCGCTTGGGTACGGCCAAAGCTGCCAGCTTGGTGCCTTGGTTTGTTGCCGGTACTCTCGCGCTGGAATGGGTGCCAGTCGTTCACGGTGATTGGCCGCTCACGGCCCTATTCGGCGCGATTGGCCTACCAGCGGCAGCAGCGCTGATTCGTTTGCTTCGAGATCACCATGCCGAACCGGATCGAATCGCTGGTAGCAAATTTTTGGCGCTCCGTTTTCAGACTCTCAACGGTCTTGGCTTAAGTGCGGGATTAGCGCTGGGACCCCTCCTGAGTTGAAAGGCATGGAGCTTCGGTTGCAGATCAAGCCCTATGGGTTCAACCTCAACCGGCCGTTGCACACCGCTGCCGGAGTGTTGCAGCACCGTCGCGGTTGGGTGTTGCGCTTAGAAGACTCGGCCGGCCGTCTTGGTTGGGGAGAGGTGTCGCCCTTGGAGGCTGAACAGCATGAGGCTTGCCAGGCCGCCTTGGTTCGGATGATGGGGCTTGGGGTGGTCTGGACTGTCAGCAGCCTTGAACACTGGATCGCAACAGGTCCAGCTGCGTTGGCTTTCGCCATTGGTGCTGCCCTGGCTGAGCTTGATGGCGAACTGGGGAGTGCCTCCTCTGCTGGTTGGCTCCAGGCGCCAATGTCGGCGTTCTTGTTGCCGGCAGGAGTCGCGATGCGGGATGTACTGGATCGCCTGCTGGCCTCAGTGGATCCCAACCTGCCGTTCACGCTGAAGTGGAAGGTGGCGGTCTGCGATCACGAGGAGGAGTGGTGCTTGCTCCAGGGTCTGCTCGACAAGCTTCCGGCTTTGGCACGTTTGCGGCTGGATGCCAATGGTGGCTGGGACAGGCTTCAGGCTTGGCAATGGGTGGAGCGGCTTCGTGGAGATTCGCGCCTGGAGTGGTTAGAGCAACCGCTTGCGGCCGATGATTGGGAGGGCCTTCAGGCCATCGCTGCGGTGGTGCCGGTGGCTCTGGATGAGTCCTTGCAGGCCTATCCCACCTGGCGTGATCATTGGGAGAGCTGGCAGGTGCGCCGACCCTTGTTGGAGGGAGACCCAAGGCCTCTCCTGCGGGATCTGCTTCGGGGCAGGCCTCGCCTCATGCTGAGCACAGCGTTTGAAACCGGGATCGGTGGTCGCTGGTTGGCGCACTTAGCGGCCCTCCAGGCTCAAGGGGAAACCCCGGCAGCTCCTGGCTTGGCCCCGGGGTGGTGTCCAGCTGGCCCGTTGTTTAGTCCCGATCCGGCAGAGGTGTGGGCCGCAGCTGAGATGAGCGAGGAGTGCGATGAGCATCCTTGAACAGTTGCGATGTGATCCAGAGAGCCCATCCACTGTGGCTGGATCTCTCCTTCCTGCCCTCGAGCGGGGGAATTGGGTGCGCTTACTGGGTCCCCAGGATGTTCTGCTTGAGGCTCCTAAGGCTCTGCCGGCGGGGCCTGGATTGGTTCTTTCCACCGGTGGAAGCAGCGGTGGTCGACAGCTTTGTCTTCAGCCATCAATCCATTTGGATCGATCGGCCGCGGCGACTGGCCGTTGGTTGCATGCGCTCGGACTAAATGCATCGCAAGTGATCGTTTGGAATCCGCTGCCCTTTCAGCACATCAGTGGCTTGATGCCTTGGTGGCGAGCTCAGCAGTGGAATGTTGCCCATGTATGGCTGTCACCAGCTTTGATGAAAAGCCCTCAGGCTTTGCTGAAGGAGTCCTGTCAGCGCTCCGATTGGGACTCCATGCCGATGGTGCTTTCACTCGTGCCCACTCAGCTCGGGCGCTTGTTGGCCGATCCTGCAGGTGTGCTCTGGTTGCAAGCGATGGCGCTGATTTGGGTGGGTGGAGCAGCGTTGCCATCCGAGCTTGCTGCGAAGGCCCGCGCGCTGGGGATCAAGCTTGCGCCTTGTTATGGGTCCACAGAAACGTCCGCGATGGTGGTGGCTCAATCCCCTGAGCGCTTTCTGGATGGGGAAGAGGGAGTGGGTGAGCCCCTCGATGACGTTGAGCTGCGGGTGGAGGCGAACGGTGCGCTGGCGGTGCGCTGCAGGCGTCTCGCGATAGGCCGTTGGAAGCCTGATGGGGATGGATCGCTGGCTGCACGATCGAGGCAGCCGTCTTTTAGACCCCTGACCGATGCGGATGGCTGGTGGAGCTCTGGAGACGCTGCTTGTTTTCAAGGGTCTGCGGCAACTCCGCAGCTCACGCTGCTGGGCCGCCTGGATGGTGCGATTCACTCCGGTGGGATCACGGTCTTCCCAGAGCAGCTAGAGGCTCGCTTGATGGCTGCTGCGCGAGAGGTTGGCCTCCCGCTGAAAGCAGTGCTGTTTCTCGGCGTTCACGACCGCGAATGGGGGGAGCGCCTCGAAGCACTGGTGTGTTGGCAGGAAGCGGAGCAAGACCCTGCCAGATCCGTAGCAGCAATGCTTTCGATCAAGACCCTGACGGATCGTTGGTTGCCGCCAGAACGACCGCGGCGTTGGCATCACTGTGCTGATCTTGCGTCAACCACTGCTGGCAAGTGGGAGCGCACACACTGGCGGGCTTGGCTGAAGGATTTAGAGCGTTCCAATGGTGCCGATTGCTGATGCTTCCAGCCAGCGATCGATTGCTTCTGGCAAAGCACAGCGTCGTCGCGTTTCAGCGTTGATTGCCAGTTGGCGAATGATCCCTTTGGCGACGTTGGTGTCGTCGATTTGAAAGAGGAAGCGCACCTCGTATTGGCTGGGATCCACCCTGGTCGGCGTCAGTGTCACGACTAAGTGATCGCCACCATGCACAGGACGTAAAAAATCGGCTGCGCAGTGCACCACCGGCAAAGCGATGATTGGTGGATCTTGTGCTGCTCTGCATCCAGGAAAAAGATCCGCTGCGGCAATCCCGTAGCGCTCAAGACTGTCCTCCCATGCTTCATGGCACCAGCGCAACAGTTGGTGGAAGTGCATCACACCAGCTGCATCGGTATCGCCAAAACGCACGATGCGCTCAAGCTTTAACCACTCATCTGGGGAACGAAAGGCCAAGGTTCAGTTGCGTCAGGACTCCAGAGTGGTCAGCGATCAACGGATCCCATGATCACGTCGATCGAGCCCAAGATCGCCATGATGTCGGCAACTTTGTGTCCCTTGAGGATGTGAGGAAGGATTTGGAGGTTGTTGCTGTCAGCGGCCCTGATCTTGAAGCGCCAGGGGGTCACATCGTTGTTGCCCTGGATGAACACTCCGATTTCGCCTTTGCCTGATTCCAGGCGGGTGTACAGCTCGCCATTCGGGATCTTGAACGTAGGCGCCACTTTTTTGGCCACGTATTGGTAGTCGAATCCTGCAAAGGGACTGTCTTTCCCTTCCGCCATGCGGTGGGCTTCGAGATTTTCGGTGGGGCCGCCGGGGATCATGTCGCAGGCTTGGCGCAGGATTTTTAGCGATTGACGCATCTCTTCGATGCGGACGCGATAGCGAGCAAAGCAGTCACCCTCCTTCTCGCAGACCACATCCCAATCGAAATCGTCGTAACACTCGTAATGATCCACCTTGCGGAGATCCCAAGGCACACCGGAAGCTCGCAGCATTGGACCTGACAAGCTCCAATTGATCGCCTCTTCTCTGCCGATCACGCCAAGCCCTTCAATGCGGCGACGGAAAATTGGGTTGTTGGTGATGAGTTTTTCGTACTCATCGATTTTTGGACCAAACCAGTCGCAAAAATCCCGACATTTTTCCAACCAGCCCCAGGGCAAATCGGCGGCAACGCCACCGATGCGGAAATAGTTGTTGTTGATGAGTCGCTGGCCCGTGGCCGCTTCCCAGAGGTCGTAGATCATCTCCCGTTCACGGAAGATGTAAAAGAACGGTGTTTGGGCACCAACATCAGCGAGGAAGGGGCCAAGCCAAAGCAGGTGGTTGGCGATCCGGTTGAGCTCCAGCATCAAGACCCGGATGTAGCTAGCCCTCTTGGGCACCGGGATATTGGCGAGGCGCTCAGGAGCGTTCACCACGATGGCTTCATAAAACATGCCCGCGGCGTAGTCCATACGGCTCACGTAGGGCACGTACATCACGTTGGTGCGGTTCTCGGCGATCTTCTCCATGCCGCGGTGGAGGTAGCCGATCACCGGCTCGCAATCCACAACGTCTTCACCGTCCAGGGTTACGACGAGCCTCAGCACCCCATGCATGGAGGGGTGATGGGGGCCGAAGTTGACCACCATCGGCTCGGTGCGCGTTTCCAGCTGCGTCATGGTGAGCCGAGGTTCATTGCGTTATCGGGATCTTAGGAAGGACCGATGCCCGATCACTCGCTGTCTTCCGGTGTGGCGTTCAGCCACGTGCCCGTATTGGCTGAAACGCTGATGCGGATTTTGTCTGAGCAGCCCCCATCCCTTTGGCAGAACACAGCTGTGATTGACGCCACTCTTGGCGGTGGTGGGCATAGCAAACTCATCTTGGAACGCTGTCCTGGCTTGCGTTTGCTTGGCTTGGATCAGGACCCCACGGCCAGGGCTGCTGCTGCTTCCAGGCTGGAGCCCTTCCTTGAGCGCGTCCAGATCGTGCCGGTCAACTTTGCTGCGTTTGAACCACAGGAACAGGTGTCGCTGGTGCTGGCAGACCTTGGGGTGAGCAGTCCCCAATTAGATGTGGCCTCCAGAGGATTCAGCTTCCGGCTGGATGGTCCTTTGGACATGCGCATGAACCCAGCGGCTGGAGCTGAAACGGCAGCGGATCTGATCGAGCGGCTGGATGTGAATGCCCTGGCTGACTTGATTTACGCCTTTGGCGAGGAACGCTTGTCTCGCAGGATTGCTCGACGGATCAAGGCGGATCTGGAGGCAGAAGGCGCCTATTCGGGCACGGCGGCGTTGGCCTATGCCGTGGCTGGTTGTTACCCCCCGAAAGCCAGGCGGGGAAGGATTCATCCCGCCACGCGCACCTTTCAGGCATTGCGGATTGCTGTGAACGATGAACTGGGAGTGCTGGACCGATTGCTGCAGATTGCGCCCGGTTGGCTGAAGCCTGATGGTCTCCTCGCGATCATCAGTTTTCATTCGTTGGAGGACCGCCGGGTTAAAACCGCCTTTCTTCAGGACGAGCGGCTCGAACGGGTCACGCGCAAACCGTTGATGGCGTCAGAACAGGAGCAGGCAGACAATCCGCGCAGTCGCAGCGCAAAACTCAGAATTGCCAGGCGGAGGCCCGACACCGCTCGGCCTGAGGGATGAGCATCCCTTGGTCTTCAGATTGGTGGTGGTGGATGGCGCTGTTGGTGCAGCTGCTGGCGATTCCGGGCACGCTCTTTCCCCTGCTTCCAGGCTTGATTTGGCTTCCGGTGGGTGGATTGATTTGGATCGTTGCTGTCGGATGGCAACAGGCCTGGCCTGAGCTCGTTGTCGCTTTGGTGTTGTTTGGTCTGGGCCTTGTGGCCGACCTGTTGGCTTTGGGCCTTGCATCGGCGCGTCTCAAGGCCAGCCGTTGGTCTGCAGCAGGTGCCGGGGTGGGGCTGCTCTTGGCAGTGTTGGGCCTGCTTCCGGCCTTGCCTTTTGGAGGCCCACTGCTTGGGGCCTTGTTCGGCCCTTGGCTTGGTGCGCTGGCGGTGGAGACCTGGGTCACAAAAAAGCCACCCCGGAATTTGGGGTGGCTTGAGGCGCTGCGCCAGGGATCCGTGGTGGGATTGGCTGTTGTGGCCGGACTTCTGGTGAGTCGTCTGGCTCAACTGGCCTTGGCACTGCTCGGTGTGGCGGCTTTTATTGGACTCAGCTCTCGCTAAGAAAACCGGTTTGGTCTTCTGTGCCAAACAGTTGGCGATAGGCCGCTGTTGAGATGCAGATCACCAAGGGGCTAGCCACCAGAAGGCCCACTCCGTTGAGTAGAAGTCCAAGGCCCAGGATCACAACTTCCACGATCAGGAGCAAGAGCATCCACCCCCAGTTGGGATCCACGACGGCTCTGCCGCGCTGGATTTTTTGAAGAGGATGGCCCTCTCCCATGATCGCGATGAAGGGAAGGAACTTTTGGTTCACTCCCAAATACAGGAACACGATGCCAGCCACGAGGCCAGGAATCACGGCCAAGGCCTGATTGATCTGGAACAGGCCCGTGCCGATGGCAATGGCGATGAACAAAATGATCGCAAGAACAACGGCCAGCACTAGCTGGTTAATGAACAGGCGACCTGCGGCTTGGCCATCCCAGTGGGTGAGGTCTCCAAAGGAGGGCTTATGGCCACTAAGGGCCTTCCATGCTCCGCGAATCAGACCTGTAACCGCCCATAGGCTGATCACGGTGCTGCCAATCACGGAGACAATCATCAGCAGGACCGTGCCTGGATCGAAGCCTGATCCTGCAGAGGATCTGATGGTGGCTGCATGGCTCATCACCTGAAAGATCAGCCCTAACGCCCCCGATAGCAGGGTGAAAAGCACAAAGGGCAATGGGGCTTTGCAGAAGCCTGACCAGCCATCTTCAATTGCTTGCAGGACGTGGAGCCTGCTGCTCTCCGTGGTGTCGCTCATGGCCAGATGTTGATGAAAAGGCTTGGCCGGAAAGTAGCGAGCAGCACCATTTATTTCATGGTTTATGACGCAATTGGTGGATGACGTCGTTAATTGCCTGAATGGCTTGGTCGATCTCGTGCTCCGTGGTGCTTCGCCCCAGGCTGAGTCGTAGGGAGGCTTCCGCCTCTTGGCGGCTTCGACCTAAGGCCATCAGCACATGGGACGGTTCACCGCGACTGCAGGCCGATCCACTGCTACAGGCCACGCGGGATCTCAGTGCTCGATGCAGCTTGCTTCCGGAGATGCCTGGAATCGTGATGTTGAGATTGTGCGGCAGTCTCTCGATGGCATCTCCGTTGAGAAGCACCGTGGGCTGCCTCTGCTTCAGGCCCTCCCAAAGTCGATTGCGCAAACGTTCGAGGCGCTGACTGCGGCTAGCGAGATCGCTTCGTGCCAACTCGGCCGCTTTGGCAAATCCGATGATGAGTGGCACCGGCAAGGTGCCAGGTCTCAACCCCCGTTCTTGCCCCCCTCCCCATTGCAGCGGCTCGACCGCTAAGTCCAGGTTGCAGATCAGGGCGCCGACCCCTTTGGGTCCATTCAGCTTGTGGGCGCTAAGGCTGAGAAAATCTGCGCCAAGACGTTGGCTGTCTAAGGGGATGTGGCCGAAGGCTTGAGCGGCATCGCTATGCAGCGTCACACCCTGATCTCTGCAGATGGCCGCGACTTCAGGGAGTGGCTGGATGACGCCGATTTCGTTATTGGCCAGCATCACACTCACCAATTGGGTGTCTTTGGTGATGGC
The DNA here is from genome assembly GCF_014279775.1 of Synechococcus sp. PROS-9-1. Taxonomy (NCBI): domain Bacteria; kingdom Bacillati; phylum Cyanobacteriota; class Cyanophyceae; order Synechococcales; family Synechococcaceae; genus Synechococcus; species Synechococcus sp. PROS-9-1. The sequence continues at coordinate 2,074,007 of NZ_CP047961.1, read as the reverse complement.
GTCCTCAAGCTTTTTTGGGTCGAGGAGACCATCCGGCCCTGGCGGGAGAAGGGTGATGCGAAAGCCTTCTCGCTGAAGCTGCTGAAGCGGATCGAGAACTGCGTGATGTTCGCTGACCATGCTGATCAAATGCCCTGCTTGCCCCCTCTCTCGGGCGATGGCTCGTGCATGACCGAGCAGGGCAATGTTGTTGGCCTCTGTGGCCCCGCTGGTGAAGACCAGCTGTTCGCTTGAGCAATTCAAGCAATCGCTTAATTGTTCTCGGGCCACTTGCACGGCGGCGGCGGCCGTCAGCCCTAGCCGATGCTGCCGGCTAGAAGGATTGCCCCACAGTTCACTCCACCAGGGCTCCATGGCCTTCACCACATCCTTGTGACATGGCGTTGTGGCTTGATGGTCGAGGCCAATCGGTGCCGATTGAGTCAAGACGTTGTCGGAACTTGGCAGCATGGTGTGAGTCTGTCCTCTTTTCAGATGCGTGCGGCTTATTGGATCACCAGCTTGAGTCTGCTCGCGATCAGTGTTGTGCAGCCTGGCTTGGCAGAAAAATCCTTTCGTCAGAAGGTTCTTGAACAGATGCGGGCGTCTCGGCCTGCCGATCTGGTCGTGCTCGAGACGCGTGAGCTGGGAGGCACCTCCACTCTTGGGATTTTTGCCATCCAGGTGGATTCGGCTGATCCTGCTCTGAGGCATTACAAGCTTTGGAGGGAATCGCCTGAAAATCTGATCATCCCCACGGAATCGCTGAGTTGCAGTCGGACGGAGCCCATGCGTGTCACACGCGATCAGACCGCGATCTACCTAAACCGACTGAACCCTGGCGGTTTGATTACCTCGGCGAATAGGGAGCACCATCTGGTGTGGTGGGCTGCCTGTGAGCCAGATCATGCTGGTAGAGACCCCTCTGCGTTAACAGAGAAGGCCAAGGCGTTGGGTTTTTCCACCCTGCAGGTGGAATCCCAAGAAATTTTGCAGTTGCCAAGCCAATAGCGCCTCTAGATTTCACGGAGATATGTCAGGTCCATGACGGAGACTCCAAGCGAGGTTCTGAACCCACGGTTGCTGCTCGTCGATGACGAGCCTGGTTTGCGCACCGCCGTTCAGGCCTACTTAGAGGACGAAGGGTTTGATGTCACGACGGCCGAGGACGGGGAAGAAGGATTCAGCAAAGCCCAGCAAATGCTGCCAGATGTCGTCATCAGCGACGTGATGATGCCTCGCCTTGATGGCTATGGCTTGCTTCGCAAGCTTCGCGAAGACGAGCGTTTGGGAGGAACGCCAGTGATTTTTCTAACTGCCAAAGGAATGACGGCGGATCGCACTCAGGGCTATCTCGCAGGCGTGGATGACTACATCCCCAAGCCTTTTGACCCTGATGAACTCGTCGCGAGGGTGCGCAATGTTGCCCAGCGGCAGCAGCGGTTGTTGCAGGAGGCAGCACGGTTCGCTGATACCGACATGGGTCAGATGGCCAAGCAGATCACAGAGATCCGCTCGCTTCTCGCCCAGGCAGATGCCCTACCCAACCAGGATCCGGTCCAACACAATTTCACTCCAAGGGAGGCAAGTGTGTTGCAGCTTGTGGCTGAGGGCCTGATGAATAAGGAGATCGCGCGGCAGCTCGAGACCTCGATTCGCAATGTGGAGAAGTACGTGAGCCGGCTCTTCATCAAAACGGAAACCTCCAGCCGCACGGAGCTCGTGCGTTATGCCCTTCAACATCATCTTGTGACCTGATGGCTGAGCCGGCGGAATGGCGGCCGGCGGCGTTGAATAACGGCTGGACGTACTGCGACCGGGTTCGACAACGGGAACAGTCCACTCGATTGAGCAGTGTTCTGGCGCAGCGCCATCGCCATTCCTGTGCAGCGACTTGGCAGCAGCGCTTGGCCAGCGGGGAAATCACCCTGAATGGTTTGGCTTGTCCCGATGACGTCGAGGTGAAGGCTGGCGATTGGATTCGTTGGGCGCGTCCTCCCTGGGTGGAGGCTGCGGTTCCTGATCAATGGGAGGTCATTCACGATGACGGCGATGTGCTGGTCGTGAACAAGCCCTCAGGATTGCCGGTGATGCCAGGTGGCGGCTTCCTTGCACACACTCTGACGTCATTGTTGGAGTGGAGGAGCCGCTCTGAAGGAGAGGCCTTGGTGCCAAAGCCGATTCATCGCCTCGGACGGTTCACGTCTGGCCTTCAGGTTTGCGCCCGTCGGCCCGAAACCCGGGCAGCGTTGTCGAAGCAATTTCGACCTAACGGTGATTGCCGAAAAACGTACCTGGCCTTAACGGAGCGTATGGAGAGTCTTCAACAAGGTCAGACGCTTGTCATCCAAACCGATGTTGTGGAGAGGCAGCATCCGTTGCTCGGTTGGATTTGGGGACCAGTGCCGCCCACGCCTGAGCCAGTGCGTAAGCGCTTATCGGCTCACTCTTCAGTGCAACTGAGGGAGCGACGCGAGACGGGAGATCTTTTGGAAGTGCTGATCCATACAGGCCGCCCCCATCAGATCCGCATTCATCTCTCTCAACTTGGGTGTCCCTTGCTCGGAGATCCCTTGTATCAAGCCGATCAGGGCCTGACGGCAACTGCAACCCCAGGTGATGGTGGGTATCAATTGCACGCTTGGCGCCTGGAGGGTTTGCGTTGGCCGCCAACGAAGCAGCTATCGCTCCATGCTCAGCCGCCCAAGCTGTTGGGAGTCCAAGACGGTGCTGGGCGTTGAAGCGACGATCAACCACTGAAGTGATTCGAGCTGAGTGCAATCCATTGCCTGAGATCAGCTCTTTTGGAATTCAACAAGGCGCGAGAAGTAAAAAGGTGCTTTGTTCAAGCTGCGACGAATCAGCTTGAATCCGCAGGATTCAGCGGCTTGCACAATTCCTGTTTCCTTCAGGGTGTAAGCGCGGGTGGTTTTGCTGGGGCCAGGGAACAGTTGTCCGATGCCCTTAAGCAATGCCAGCAAAGGGGTGTAAGGAGCGAAGCTCACGATCAGCCTCTGCTCGGTGAGGCTGCAGAGGTGGCGAACCATCTCCTCTGCCGCTGGTTGTGGGTAGTGAATGAACACATCCAGGCAGCACACGGTATGAAACGAGCCGCTGAGGCTTTCGAGATCACTGGCGAAGAAATTGAGCTTGCTCATGTTCAAGCCCGCCTCTTCGGCGCGGCGCTGAGCCTCGTTCGCCATCGCCTCAGAAATGTCGCTGGCGTTGATGGAGCCAGCGCCCATCTCTGCTAAAGGCAAGCTGAGACTGCCGACTCCGCACCCCGCATCACAGAAGCTCACGTCGCTGAGCTCGCCACTTTCCTTGATCCAGCTCAACACCTCATCCACGGTCTTCTGGTGACCAATGCGAATGTTGCGCTGCACCTTGTTCACATCATCTGTTTCGCTGTAGATGCGATTCCAGCGTTCGAACCCTGTGGTTTCGAAGTACCCCTTCACCTCCTGCTTTTCAGCCTGCGTGTCGTCCAGCAGGGACTCGGGTGACATGGCATCAGACGGAAGGGTCGCGAAATCTTAGTCAGCGTGTTGCCAGCTGAGGGTTTTGGTCTCGCTATCCCAATGCCAGCGCAACAGCTCGTTCAGAGAGCGTCCAAGCATCTGGAACGTTGCTTGGGCACTGAGGACCTTCCTGGGTGCAACGGTTGCGGCATAAATGGCAGCACTTGGATGGGAACTCCAGCGGGCCAGCCGCTTCACTCCCTCAAGCAGCGGCAAGGTCACGCCTGCAAGGGTTCCATCCTCAAGCCGGCAGGTGCCATCGGCAACCAGAAGCGCACGCTCATCCCAGTGGTGAACACCGTCTTTTAATCCGTAGGGGGCGAGTGCGTCGCTCACGAGCACGAGTTGATCGCCTGCCAGTCGCTGCAAGAGCACCGCCATCGTGGGGTCCACGTGAACCCCATCAGCAATCAGGCCGAGTGCAATGTCATCCCGCAGACAGGCGGCTCCGATCGGTCCGGGATTGCGGTGATGCAACCCCTGCATCGCATTGAAGCTGTGGGTCAGCATCGTTACGCCCCTTTCAAACGCTGCGTTGGCCGTGGTTGCATCCGCTGTGCTGTGACCAAGGGCCATGCGAATGCCCAGGCCACAAAGGTGGTCGATCAAGGCCGCGGCCCCATCGAGTTCTGGAGCGAGTGTGACTAGGGCAATCTCGTGCTCAAAGCCGCTGATGCGTGCCTTGAGTTCGGCCATGGTTGGACTGGCGAGGTGATGGCGCGGATGGGCTCCCCGTCTTGATTCGGCAAGAAAAGGGCCTTCTAAATGGGCACCAAGCAGCTGGCAGCGATAGGGCTGGTGAGCTTCACGGGCCTGCCTGAGCACAGCAAGGGCTCGGCGCAAGGGCTCAACGCCGCACGTCACAAGGGTGGGACTGATCGCTTCCAAGCCATCGCGCCAGAGCTGATCGAGGAGTTGCAGGAGTTGTGGCAACGCAGTCTCTGTCAGTTCTGGGAACGGCAGTCCCAAGCCTCCATTGATCTGGAGGTCCACACCCATCGGACTGAGCACATCTCCGCGCCAGCTTTCACCAGCGATGGCAGACCCATCAGGCATCAGCCCCAGATCAACAATGCGGTTTTGCTGATCGATCTGAAGCCACCACTGCTGAGAGTGCCCGTCCTTATTGGTGCTGTGGGGCAAACAGACGTGTGTGATCCGGCGCATGGGGAATGGTCCTTTGATGCCAGTGCGGGACGATGGCAGTCTCGCTGCAAGCTTGCTGTGTCCAAGCCATCGGAGCCCACAATCGTCGCCACTCCCCGTGTTGCAGTGATCATGGGGAGTGATTCTGATTTGCCGACCCTGAAGCCAGCGGTTTCGGCTCTTGAAGAACTAGGCGTCAAGGTTGAGGTGCGTGTGCTTTCGGCCCATCGCACTCCACTGGAAATGGTTGACTTTGCCCGCCATGCCAAACAGCTGGGATTCCGGGTGATCGTTGCTGGGGCAGGCGGTGCTGCCCACCTTCCAGGAATGGTGGCCTCACTCACCACACTTCCTGTGATCGGTGTTCCTGTGAAGAGTCGAGCTCTCTCGGGAGTGGACTCCCTGCATTCCATCGTTCAGATGCCTGGGGGAATCCCTGTGGCCACGGTTGCGATCGGAGGAGGTTTAAACGCTGGTTTGCTGGCCGCTCAGATTCTGGCAATCAGTGATTCGGCCCTCTCGGAACGACTGGAGGCGTATCGCCAGCAACTTCACGACATGGTGGTTGACAAGGATGCCCGCCTCAACGATCTCGGTACTGACGCGTATCTCGATTCCATGTCGAGTAGCTGATCACACAGCTTCGATCGTGGTCCGCTTCACAGTTCATTCTCAACGGAACGTTTGATGTTCGGTCCTGCCTGGATGCGTTGGGGACTAGCTCTACCTCTTTTAACGCTCAACTTATTTGTGTTGCGTCAGCTGCTTGTGCCGCTAGCGCCCTTCCCGGGGTTGTTCTTGACGGCGGCTCTGATCGCCTTCCTCCTCAACATCCCCTCCCGCTGGCTTCGTGCCCGGGGTCTTCCAAGTTGGCTTGCGATCACCCTTGTTTTTTTGGCGGCTGTAGGAATCCTGGTGATCTCAGGCATGACGTTGGTGCCCCTTTTGATTGATCAACTCGCGCAATTGATCAATGCCTTGCCAGGTTGGCTTGAAGCATCCCAAGGGTTGATCGGCCGTCTCCAGGAATGGGCGATGGCCCGTGGTTTGCCAAGTGAATTCGGAGATCTGAGCAGCGATGTGCTGACGCGTGTCAGTCGCATAGCGAGTCAATTCAGTCAACAGTTGCTGAGCATCCTTGGTGCGACCCTTGGCACCACCATTAATACCGTCATCGTCCTGGTGCTGGCGGTGTTCTTTCTGCTGGGAGGAGAGTCCATCACAGCAGGGTTGGTGCGTTGGTTACCGCAAGAGTGGCGCCAGCTGGTTGTGACCACAATCACCCGCACCTTTCGGGGCTATTTCGCGGGTCAGGTCGTGCTCGCCTTGATTTTGAGCGCCGGTCAGATTGCGGTATTCACGTTGTTGAAGATCCCTTATGGCGTGTTGTTTGCCGTCTTGATTGGCTTAACCACGTTGATCCCCTACGCCAGTGCCTTCACCATCGTTGCGGTGAGCCTTTTGTTGGCTGTGCAAGATCCCGGAATGGGCCTAGCCATTCTGGTGGCAGCGATTGGCGTAGGTCAGATTGTGGATCAGGTGATCCAGCCACGCTTGATGGGGAGCATCGTTGGCTTGCAGCCGGCTTGGCTGCTGATTGCTCTCCCGCTTGGTGCGAGAGCGGGCGGTCTATTCGGTTTTGGAGAACTTCTGGGTCTGTTGCTAGCCGTGCCAGTGGCCAGTTGCATCAAAACCCTGATCGATGCCTGGGCTGATCGTCAGGGCTTTGATCTCCCTTCAAGAACGATCAGCTCTGCGCAGGAATGATTGTTTGGTCGACCAGATAACGGATGACCTGTTCAACGCAACTGTCCAGGCTGTTGTTGCCTGTGTTGACGTTGAGCTCAGGCTGTTCGGGTGCCTCATAGGGGCTGGAGATTCCAGTGAATTCTTTGATTTCTCCCGCACGCGCTTTGGCATAGAGCCCTTTGGTGTCGCGTTCTTCGCAAACGCTGAGATCGGCTGCGCAGTGGATCTCGATGAAGTCTCCCGCGTTGACAAGGGCCCTGGCTTTGTCGCGGTCAGCCCGGAAAGGGGACACAAACGCAGTCAGAACGATCACGCCTGCATCGAGGAACAGCTTGGCCACCTCGCCGATGCGACGGATGTTCTCTTCTCGATCGGCGTCGGAAAAGCCCAAGTCCTTGCAGAGGCCGTGGCGAACGTTGTCGCCGTCCAACACGTAAGTAGCAAGTCCGCGTTCAAATAAAGCAGCGTTCACGGCATTGGCCAAGGTGCTTTTGCCCGCCCCGCTTAAGCCTGTAAACCAGAGGATCGAACTGCGGTGCCCGCGTTGCTCAGCGCGAGTGTCGCGATCGACCGAGGCCTGGTGCCAAACGATGTTGGTGGCTTTTGGATTGTCGGCGGCGGCCATGAACGGAACGCGAATGATGGCATTGTCTCGTGGCGCAAACGACCATTGCCCAATCTCCTCATCAAGCCGGAGGCTGAGGTCTCAGCCTCCGGCTCTCTTGGGCTTGTATCCCTCTTTCTTGAGGTATTCGAGACTGAGCTCAACCTGATCACCCTGCAATTCGATCACGCCACCCTTTGCGGTGCCGCCGCTGCCAATCCGCGTTTTCAACTTTTTCAAGAGGGCTTTGAGGCCATCTGGATCCACCTCAAGACCTCGGATCACCGTGACGGTCTTGCCCCCTTTCCCTCCTCGCGTGGGCTGTACCCGAACGACCTGTTCATCCTTGGGTGTCGCCCCTGCTGAGGGTCCAGTGGGGCGTTGCAGACTGTCGGCACTGCTGAATTCCTGCCAGCCTCCCTTGCGCATGAGCCATTCGCATCCCTTCCCATCCTGCCCCTTCTCGCGATGAGTGAGACCGCTCCCGCTCCCCAATGGGCTGATTCCAGTCGGGGTCTAGGCCGTTGGATTGAACGGTTGATCGGCATTCGCCTCTTGCGTCGCCCGCTGTTTTTTCAAGCGCGACAGCTGATCATCCGAACGGCTGAGCGCAACGGGATTCCATGGCGAAAGCGACGCTCTGAATTGCGGGAGGCTGCCGCTCCTCTTCTGGCCAAGAGCCGTAGCGAGGGTCTGGTTCCTCCCGCCTATTACCAAGCGCGTTTCCATGCCTATGAGCAGGGCAACCTCTGCTGGCAGGCAGCAGCGGAGGCTGAGCAAGCCACCGATGCGATGGCCCTGCGCATTTGGCCTGAGGAAAAGCTGGCACCGCTGCAGGCTCAGACGCGACTCCGCAATGCGATTCATGCGCTGGTGGAACCACTCCTAAGCGATTCCATCCACGAAGTTTTGGATTTGGGTTGTTCCGTTGGAGTCAGCACCCAAGCGCTTGCCCGTTGGTTGAACGACCGGGCAGATCAACGTGGCCTGAAGAGGCCACGGCTGATCGGTTTAGATCTCTCACCAGAGATGCTGGCTGTGGCACGGGTTAGAGATGGCGACAGCTTGATCAGTGAGTGGTGCCATGCCGCCGCCGAGCACACCGCTTGGGCGAGCGAGACGTTCGATTTCATCAGTCTTCAGTTCGTTTGCCATGAGCTACCTCAAAACGCCACCCGTGAGGTCTGTGCGGAAGCCGCGCGTCTTCTTAAGCCTGGGGGCGTGCTGCTGATGGTGGATCAGGATCCAGCTTCATCGGTGTTGCAACGCCTGCCAGCCGCCGTTGCGACCCTCCTGAAGAGTACGGAGCCTTACATCGAGGACTATTTCGGTCTCGATATGAGCGCCACCCTTCTGCAGGCTGGGTTTCGAGATCTGCGCATTACGGCCTGTGATCCACGACATCGTGTGATCGCCTGTTTACGCTGACGCATCGCAAGACGCCGTTTCAGCGGCCTGCCAGACCTGTGACAAGCACTCTGCCAACTGCCAGCACACCCGATCCCGCCAGCCTGACGCCTTCGGTTCGTCCTGAAGCGCATGGCCGGTTTGGACGTTACGGGGGGCAGTACGTCCCCGAAACACTGATGCCAGCGCTGGCGGAGCTTGAGCAAGCGGCGGCTGAAGCTTGGAAGGACTCAGCCTTCACCACTGAGCTCAACCGCCTGTTGAAATCGTATGTGGGGCGAGCCACCCCGCTCTACGAAGCTGAGCGTCTGACCGCTCATTACCGCCGTTCTGATGGTGGTCCACGCATCTGGTTGAAGCGTGAAGATCTCAATCACACGGGTGCGCACAAAATCAACAATGCCCTCGGTCAGGCTTTGTTGGCCTTGCGCATGGGCAAGAAGCGGATCATTGCTGAAACCGGTGCCGGTCAGCATGGTGTGGCTACAGCAACGGTCTGCGCTCGTTTCGGCCTGGAGTGCGTGGTTTACATGGGGGCTGAAGACATGCGTCGTCAGGCGCTGAATGTCTTCCGAATGCGCTTATTGGGAGCCACTGTTCAGCCGGTCACGGCAGGGACGGCCACTTTGAAAGATGCCACGAGCGAAGCCATCCGCGATTGGGTGACCAATGTGGAAAGCACCCATTACATCCTGGGATCCGTGGCTGGCCCCCATCCCTATCCCATGTTGGTGCGCGACTTTCATGCGGTGATCGGCAATGAAGCCCGTGAGCAATGCATGGAGTCCTTTGGGCGGCTCCCTGATGTGTTGTTGGCCTGTGTGGGTGGGGGTTCCAATGCAATGGGCCTCTTTCATCCGTTCGTGCAAGACACCTCTGTTCGCCTGATTGGCGTTGAGGCCGCTGGTGATGGAGTCGAAACCGGTCGTCATGCCGCAACGATTACTGAGGGCCGAGTGGGTGTATTGCACGGGGCGATGAGCTTGCTGCTTCAAGATCAGGACGGCCAGGTGCAGGAAGCGCATTCCATCAGCGCTGGTCTTGATTACCCCGGCGTGGGGCCAGAGCATAGTTATCTCCGCGAAATTGGCCGCGCTGAATATGGTGCCGTGACGGACGATGAGGCGATCTCAGCGTTACGGCTCGTGAGTGAGTTGGAGGGAATCATCCCAGCGTTGGAAACGGCCCATGCGTTTGCTTGGCTGGACATGTTGTGCCCAACGCTTCCTGATGGCAGCGAAATCGTGATTAATTGTTCTGGTCGTGGTGACAAAGATGTGAATACCGTGGCAGAAAAACTCGGAAGTCAGCTTTGAAGACTTTGCTTCCGAGTTGCTAAAAACTCCTAAGAAGTAGGCGTCGAAATAATGCGTTTGCAATGGCAAAGGCAGCTTTTAGGTGAGGGTCCGTCTAAGTGAAGCGTCTTTGCAAGTAGCTAAGAGCTGGATAGCTCGTTGAGTAGCGAATCAATCTTTTCACTAGTACTTTTCGGTCTCATAGAGACAATCCTGGTGCTCTTTCGGCTGAAATCAATCCTGTTTCGTTGTCAGATTGATACCGCTCAAATGGCAAACAATGCACCCCCATGCTTAGTCCGAGGACGATTGCGAGACGTATCTTCAGTGCTCTCCCTTGGAACGCCATGTCAGTTCAGGAGATAGTCGAGATGATGAGCGGCACTCCTCACAGCAGCAAGTGCTGTGGCGTAGGCCATGCGCATCGGACCCACAAGCGCCACGTGCCCTACTCCGTCAGCGGCGCTTGTGTAGGTGGCTTGGACCACTGAGCAGTGGTGAAGGGCTTGCTCGGGATGTTCTTGGCCAATCCACACGCCATATCCAGGACCTGGAGCGGAGAGAGTCAGGGCTGCGGGACTCTGATCCATTAGTTCCAGGAGTGGTCTGACCTTGGCGCTTTGGCTGAATTCAGGCTCGGCAATGAGCCGAGACACTCCATGAAACAAGGCCTTGGTTTCTTGTGAGGTCTGCAAGCTCTGATGACTGTGAATGGCATCGCGGAGGGCCTTGCCGCAGGCCTGAAGTTCTCTTGGAAGTGCATTCCAATTCAAACTGCCATTGCTGTCGAGCTGCCGACGCGCCCACTGATCCATCGCTTCAATTTGATGCTCACTGCCATGGGGCAGCCGCAAGTTGAGATGACTGGCTTGGCTGGAATTCTCCACCAACATCACCAGCAAGCGCTCTTCGCTGCGAACCAGTCGGATGTCTTCCAACGCTGGTTGCCTTTGCGTGGGGTGAGTGATCAGGCTCATCAGTCCCGTGAAATCGGTGAGCCGTCTTGCCATGTTTTGAAGCAAATCATCAAGAGCTGCCCAGCGAAGGCTGAGTTGGGTTAACTCTTGATCGAGGTGTTGGGAGATCGTCCCGGGTCTAGGGAGCAGGCAATCCACGTAATGCCGGTATCCACTGGGGCTTGGAACCCGTCCGGCAGACGTGTGTGGTTGGGTGAGAAGACCCCGTTGCTCTAGAGCCCCCATGGCAGAACGCACGGTGGCAGCACTGGCATGCAGATCGAACCTCTGAACCAGGGTTCGACTCCCCACTGGCTCAATGGTGTCAACGTAGTGGTGCACCGTGGCCTTGAGCACCTCCTGTTGTCGGCGGGGCAACGGCTGCACAGGCACACAATCAGCCCAATGATCGTACGGAGGTTTTCTCTTGGATTGGCGGCGTTGTCATGAACCGCTGCTCAGTAACGAGGAACGCTCGGATCGACCTCCACACTCCAGGCATGAATGCCACCTTCTAAGTTCCAGACGTCGTAATCCGCTCCTTGCTCTAAGAGCCAGCAGCCAAAGTTCCTGCTGCGAATCCCGGCATGACAAATCACCACGATGGGCTTGCTGGTTGTCAGCCTTGTGGGCAGATCGGAAAGCCAGAGACTTGATTCACTCAGCGGTAGATGTTCCACTTGTCCGGGGAAGGGCGCGATCTCCAGTTCGGAGTGCTCGCGAACATCAACGAGCTGAAGGGCGTTTCCGCTCGACAACCACTCGTGAAGGTCTCTTGCGCTGATGGATTGGGGTGAAGAGGATGTCATGGGATTCATCATGAACAAAGATGAGGCCATTCCCACGCCTGCTGCTTCATGAAGGCGCGTTCCTTCCTTTTAGCTGTCGCTGCAGCGGTGTTAGTGCTGCTCACCACCGCATTGGGCTTGTGGTGGGCGATGGCACAGCACAGTCCCCTGAAGATTGTCGGCCAACCCCTGGTGTTGCCACGAGCAGCTCGGTTCGTACCAAGAGACGCATCGCTCAGCTTGCATTGGCTCACTGATCCTGGCCGGATGCCTGCTTATGCCCAGGCGGTGGCCCCGGTGTCACGACGACGCCAAGCGCGCGACAGCACGCAGCAATTGCGGGATGGCGCCTTTGCGTTAGCAGGCTTGGATTTTGTTGGAGAACTCGCGGATTGGATCGGTCCCCAGGTCAGCCTTTCTTTGATTGCGCCTGTCGCCGATGCACCGGCGGGCTGGGTGCTTGCTCTTACCAGCCTCGATCAAGACGGTGCCAAGCGTTTTCTTCAACGCTTTTGGCAAACGCGCAGTTTGGCTGGAACCGATCTGCAAATCAGTCGCTATCGGGGAATGGGTGTGATCAGCGGCCGCGGAGCGCTGCTCGGTCGAGAGCCACAGCCCATCGCTACAGCCTTGATCGACGATGACCTGCTTTTGATTGCGTCCAGTCGTGGTGTACTTGAGCAGTCTCTAGATGTGTCCCAGCTGGATGCTCTGCACCAGCTGGGCGATGCAGATCTTGTAGCTGATTTGAAGCAGCTCGGTCGGGGTGCGGCTCTGCTGACTGCTGATCCCGCCGCGATGGCGACGTGGCTTGGAATGCCGAGCTCCATCTCTGATCGCGATGACCTTGTTGGTCTCGTGGCAGCACTGGAACCCAAAGGGACTGCTCTCAATCTGGATGCTTTGTTGCGTTTTCGTCAGCCGCTTGGACGTTCAGGGGAAGGGGTAATGCTGTCGCAGTCCTTGATGCGTTCCGCTGGTGGATCTGCATCGGCCCTGGCTGTGCTCTCTGATCCTGCCGGTCTCCTAAGCCCTCAAAGTGAGGACCCCGTCGCTCAATGGTTAGCGCCTGTTCTTCAGGAGAGTCTTCAAACGCTTGGAGCCGAGGGGGCTTCCGATGTGGTGGGGTTGGATGCGGGCCCATTGCTTTGGAAGCAGGGAGAAGAGGGCTGGCTGTTGGGAACATCCACGGATCAGCCCGGTTTGGAGGCCGTGGATGCGGACCTCCAGGCCAAGGGCCTCGTGCGCTCGGCCCTGCCCTCTGATGGCTCATCTCTTGAGGTGTGGACCCGGCTAGCCCGGCAGCGTCAGCGGGGTGAAGCCTCTCTACAGGCCCAACTTGCGGTGGCTTTAGAACGCGAATCCGGCCAAGACTGGTGGGGGCAGACATTGGATGCTCTGACAACGCGTCAAAATCACTCAGCCCTCGAGCCACGTTTGAATCAATTACGGGCCTTGCAAGACGAAGGGGCGGCGCCTCTGGCACAGCAGTTGGCATTGGCGACAGAACCCAGCCGCGCTCAGCTCCAAAAGTGGCGGCCCTGGAGCTTGATTCAGTCGGTGGCCGGAAGGCCCCTGCTCCCAGCGGTGCAGGAACTTGCTGTGGCCGCTGGTCCCGATCAAGAGGAGGGCGCTGGTCCAGCAGGCTCCAACCGCTTACGACTTCGTGCTCAGCTGCGATTTGGTTGACCTGCTGCTGTTGCGTCACGGCATCGCGGTTGAGCGCCACCAAGGTGTGGATCATCCGGATCGTTGTCTGACGCCTCTGGGAGTCGAGCGCACATTCAAGGTGTGCTGCCGTCTGCGCGATCTCGGATTGATCGCCGATCGCTTGTACAGCAGTCCTTATCGTCGGGCGCGTGAAACAGCTGAGCTGGCCGTGAAAAGCGGTTTGGCTCCTGAGGTTGAGCTCGCTAGTGGTCTTGAGCCTGGAGGGGATCCATGGCCCTTGGTTCAGCGCTTGCAAGGCTCGTGTTTGCTTGTGGGGCACGAACCTGATTTGAGCCAGCTGGCTGCGGTGTTGATGGGTGCGCGATCTGGTGGCCTGCGTCTGCGCAAGGCAGGGCTTTGTCATCTCCGTTGGGACGGATCCCATCAAGATCCACGCGGCGTAGCGCAGCTGCAGGGGTTACTAAGGCCACATCTGTTGTTGCCTGGCTGCGTTTAAGTTGCGTTGATGAGTTGTTGTAGTGGGTGGTGGTGAGTCAGACCGGCGGTAACGAAATCCGGCATGAACGCACGGGGTTGGTGTTCAGACCAGGTCTTGAGGGTGTCCCCGCCACCCAATCCTCGATTTGCGACATTGACGGCCTGAAGGGGCGTCTCTCCTATCGGGGCTACTCCCTCGATGACCTCGCAGTCCACAGCAGTTTCCTGGAGACCACCTATCTGTTGATCTGGGGTGAACTCCCCACACCTCAGCAATTTCGTGATTTCGAGCACGAAGTGCAGATGCATCGTCGCGTCAGCTTTCGGGTGCGCGACATGATGAAGTGTTTCCCTGCCAACGGGCATCCGATGGATGCTCTCCAGTCGAGCGCGGCCTCCTTAGGGCTCTTTTATTCGCGTCGTGCCATTGATGATCCTCAATACATCTACGACGCTGTTGTCAGGCTGATTGCCAAGATCCCAACGATGGTGGCGGCCTTTCAGTTGATTCGTAAAGGCCAGGATCCAATCCAGCCCCGCGACGACCTGGCTTACTCAGCCAACTTTTTGTACATGCTCACGGAGCAAGAGCCCGACCCTCTCGCCTCTCGGATCTTTGATCGTTGTTTGATCCTTCATGCTGAGCACAGCCTTAATGCCAGCACCTTTAGCGCCAGGGTGACGGCAAGCACGTTGACGGACCCCTACGCCGTCGTGGCGTCGGCCGTAGGAACTTTGGCGGGGCCTCTCCATGGCGGCGCGAATGAAGATGTACTCGCGATGTTGGAGGAGATCGGGACTCCGGAACAGGCCGACTCGTACCTCGAGTCAGCCGTAGCGAACAAACGCAAAGTGATGGGTTTTGGCCATCGCGAGTACAAAGTTAAAGACCCTCGGGCAGTGATCCTTGAGTCCTTGGCTGAGGAATTGTTTGCTCGGTTTGGTCACGACGATCTCTACGACGTGGCCCATTCCCTTGAGACGGCTGCCGCGATTCGACTCGGGCCGAAGGGGATTTATCCCAACGTTGATTTCTATTCAGGCCTCGTCTACAGGAAGCTTGGGATTCCAAGAGATTTGTTTACTCCTGTGTTTGCGATTTCCCGCGTGGCTGGTTGGCTGGCTCACTGGAGGGAACAGCTCGGTGCGAATCGAATTTTCCGCCCATCTCAGATCTATACCGGCACATCCGCCCGTCATTGGGTCCCTGCTGACGAGCGGGTGAATGCCGCGGGCGCTTAAGTTGCATCTATCTCTTCTCCGACCATGGTGACTTCCCTCGCCACCACCGCGCCGGCTCTGGTGAGCCCGGGACTTGATCTTGAGCAGAGCTTCAGTCAGGCGCTGGAGGGTCTTGGCCTCTCGGCTCAGGCTGCACGCATGCTCTGGCTTCCCTTTCCGATGTTGCTGGTCCTTGTGGCCGCCGTTGTTGGGGTTCTGGTCACGGTGTGGCTTGAACGAAAAATTTCTGCGGCCGTGCAACAAAGGATCGGGCCTGAGTACGCCGGAGCACTCGGCGTTCTTCAGCCTCTTGCCGATGGTCTCAAGCTGCTCGTCAAGGAAGACATCATTCCGGATCGTGCAGACAGCATTCTCTTCACCCTTGGCCCTGTGCTGGTGGTGGTGCCGGTCATTTTGTCCTGGTTGATCGTGCCCTTTGGGCAAAACCTGTTGATCAGTGATGTGGGCGTAGGCATTTTCCTTTGGATCTCTCTCAGCAGCGTTCAGCCCATTGGCCTTCTGATGAGCGGCTACGCCTCAAACAACAAATATTCGTTGTTGGGCGGCCTCCGTGCGGCAGCCCAGTCGATCAGTTATGAGATCCCACTCGCGTTGGCCGTCCTGGCCGTCGTGATGATGAGCAATTCCTTAAGCACCGTCGATATCGTTAATCAACAAACTGGAGCTGGTGTTCTGAGTTGGAACATCTGGCGCCAGCCGGTTGGCTTCTTGATTTTCTGGATCTGTGCGCTCGCGGAATGTGAGCGTCTGCCTTTTGACCTCCCAGAAGCGGAGGAAGAACTCGTCGCTGGCTACCAGACCGAATACTCGGGAATGAAATTTGCCCTCTTCTACCTGGGCAGTTACATCAATCTCGTTCTTTCGGCTCTGCTCGTTTCCATCCTCTATCTGGGTGGTTGGGGCTTCCCGATCCCGGTTGAATGGCTTGCTTCGTGGTTAGGTCAGCCCATTGACGCGCCTCTGGTGCAGCTGATCACAGGCACCGTGGGCATTGTGATGACTATTCTGAAGGCCTACCTGCTGGTCTTCATCGCAATCCTTTTGCGTTGGACCACCCCACGGGTCAGGATCGATCAGTTGTTGGATCTTGGCTGGAAATTCCTGTTGCCTCTGGCCTTGGTCAACCTCTTAGTCACAGCAGCCCTCAAGCTGGCCTTCCCGGTCGCGTTTGGCGGCTGATCTCGTCACTTCCCCATTCCCGGGGCATCATGAAGACCGGGTTTTGATTCCTCGATCGCTCACTCCCCCGATTCCAAACCATGTTCGGCTTCCTTAAACAGGTTGGTGATTACACCAGGGATGCAGTGGATGCGGCCCGTAATCTCACGCAAGGCCTATCGGTCACCTTCGATCACATGAAGCGCCGTCCAGTCACGGTGCAGTACCCCTACGAAAAGCTGATTCCTTCGGAGCGGTATCGAGGACGCATTCACTACGAATTCGACAAGTGCATCGCCTGCGAGGTCTGTGTGCGTGTGTGTCCCATCAATCTCCCAGTGGTTGATTGGGTGATGAACAAGGAGACGAAGAAAAAAGAGCTCCGCAACTATTCCATTGATTTCGGAGTTTGTATTTTCTGTGGCAACTGCGTGGAGTACTGCCCCACCAATTGCTTGTCGATGACTGAAGAATATGAATTGGCCGCCTTCGATCGCCACAGCCTGAATTACGACAACGTTGCTTTAGGTCGTCTGCCAACCAGTGTGACGACAGATCCATCGGTCCAGCCTTTGCGGGAACTGGTGTATTTGCCTGCTGGGGAAGTTCATCCCCATGGCGTTTCTCCTGACCGTCCCCGAGCGGGGAAGCTCCCTGAGCAAATCCTTGAGGAACTCAAGGCAGCTGGATCCATCAAGGCTGCCGAGGATGGGAGAGAATCATCTTCATCAGCGTCCAAAGAGGAGGAGAGCGCAGGATGACGATCGCCGCGTCAACGCAGCTCATTAGCTTTTTGGTACTGAGCGCCGTCATCGTGCTGGGAGCTCTCGGTGTTGTGCTCTTAAGCAACATCGTTTATTCAGCCTTCCTCCTAGGCGGGGTGTTTTTGGCTGTGGCAGGTCTCTATCTCCTGCTCAACGCCAGTTTTGTGGCAGCGGCGCAGGTGCTGGTGTATGTGGGTGCCGTCAACGTCTTAATCCTGTTCGCGATCATGTTGGTGAACAAGAAGGAGGATTTGGCTCCGATCCCTGGACTCCTCATACGCCGTCTTCTCTCTGGGGGCGTGTGTGTTGGCCTGTTTGCTCTTTTGACCCGTGTGGTTGTTACCACTCCCTGGGCCAAGGGCCCAATGCCGATTGGGGAGGAAGCAACCGTGCGAATTGGTGAGCACTTGTTTACCGATTACTTGCTGCCTTTTGAGTTGGCATCTGTTTTATTGTTGATGGCCATGATTGGAGCGATTGTTCTGGCTCGTCGTGACGTTCAATCTGTGGATCCTGTTACCGGAGAAGAGGTTGATCAGGGCCTGATTGAGAAGGCACGCACCCCCTTACTTGTTGACCAGCCTCGCGCCTGAATTCTTTCTCCTTTTTTGTGATGCTCTCTGAGCTTCTTTCCGGTTCCGTTCCTCTCCAGGCCTATCTGCTGTTGGCAGCAGTCCTGTTTTGTACAGGGGTGTGGGGACTCATCAACAGCCGTAATGCCGTCCGAGTGTTGATGAGCATTGAGTTGATGCTCAATGCAGTGAACATCAACCTGATGGCATTTTCGTCCTATGTCGATGGCCAACTCATTCGTGGCCAAGTGTTCTCGGTGTTTGTGATCACAGTTGCAGCAGCTGAAGCTGCTGTCGGTCTGGCGATCTTGTTATCGCTATACCGAAATAGAGTCACTGTTGACATGGAACGCTTCAACCTTTTGCGCTGGTAAAAGCGACACGCTGTTATGCGTCTTCAACGGGTCTGGCTGATCTATCGCGCAGATAGCCCACTGGCATTGAAAGAAGCACGTCGCTGCGCCGATGAGCTTGAATCGATTGGGGTGACTTGCGTCCTGGCGATGAGTGGCCTGACGGCAGACCCTTTCCCTGGGTTGCTGGCCTCTGAGCCTCGGCTACCGGATCTGGCGGTGGTGTTGGGTGGTGATGGAACGGTGCTTGGTGCTGCCCGACACCTCGCTGTTTTGGATGTCCCGATTCTGAGTTTCAACGTGGGAGGCCATCTGGGCTTTCTGACGCATGATCCCGGCTTGCTGCGGAGTGAAGGGCTCTGGCAGCGCGTGCTGGAAGATCGTTTTGCCTTGGAACGGCGCATGATGTTGCAGGCGGTGATCCAGCGGATGGGTGATCTCCATGGTTCGGAGCGGTCAGACCAGACCTCTGGCATAGAAGATGGCTCTCCTGACCATCAGGAGATTCACTGGGCCCTAAATGATCTTTACCTCAAGCCCTATCACGAGGATTTGTCTCCAACCTGCATTCTTGAGATGGAGATCGATGGAGAGGTTGTTGACCAAGTCCGTGGAGATGGCTTGATTTTGGCCTCGCCTACGGGCTCAACGGGTTATGCGATGGCGGCGGGCGGCCCGATCTTGCATCCAGGCATCGATGCAATTGTCGTCAGTCCGATTTGTCCAATGAGTTTGTCGAGTCGCGCCGTGGTGTTGCCTCCCCGATCCAGGGTTGTGATTTGGCCTCTAGGTGATGCCAGCAGACAGGTGAAACTTTGGAAAGATGGGTCTGCTGGAGAGGTCTTTGGTCCAGGTGAATGCTGCGTGATTCAGCAGGCTGCTCATCATGCGTTGATGGTGCAGCTGGAGCAAAGTCCCTCCTATTACCGAACGCTGTCACGCAAACTTCACTGGGCGGGGAGTTTGCTGGATAGTGCTCCCTCCTCAAACTGAGATGGCACTGGAGATTGAACGGCGATTCCTGGTCACAAATCCCAGATGGCGACTTGTGGCGGGACCCCCTCAACCTCTGCGACAGGGATATCTGTCCGCCTCGCCAGATGGATTCACTGTTCGCATGCGTTTGCGCGCAGATGGCAGGGCATGGCTGACGTTGAAGGCTCCTGCCGCAGGGATTGCTCGCCATGAATTCGAATACGACATTCCGGCGACGGATGCGGAGGAGCTTTGGGCACTGGCGCCCCATCGCGTGGTTAAAACGCGCTATTCCCTCCAACAGGAAGGTGGCGACTGGGTCGTTGATTGCTTTGAAGGAAGCAATTCACCTTTAATCCTTGCTGAGGTTGAGCTCGACGCTCCCGATAGCCCCTTGACCATCCCCGACTGGTGTGGCCTTGAAATCACAGGGGATCAGCGCTGGAGCAATGCAGCACTTGCGCATCAGCCGTTTTCAACGTGGCCCCAGGATTGGATTGATCAATTTGGATTGACCAATATCGACTCGAAAACTAAAAATTCTTTTGATTTCCTTTAGATTTGGAGGATGACTCTCGAGGGAGACGGCATGCTTGGTCTATACGACTCTGATGGCATCCTGCGTTTCACAGGATTAGATCGTGAAGCCTGTCTCGCCTACGCCAGTTTGTTTGGTCTTTCTTTGGCAAGCTGCTCCCTAACAGACATCCCAATCCCTATTCCTCTTCCTGTCAGGTCGCGTCGGAGGCATCAGGGGGAAGGGTGCAGCAATTGAAGCCGTCTCGACAGATTTTGCCGTGATCCATTGCCCAGTTGAGCAAGGCCACGCGATTTTTTGAGCCTGTTTTGGTGAACACGTTGCTGACATGGTTGTCAACAGTGCGCTTGCTGATCGTCAGTCGTTCAGCGATCTCTTGGTTGGTCAGCCCCTCGGCTACCAGCTCGATGATCTCGATTTCACGGCTGGAGAGGGAAATAGTCATTGAACAGGGGTCCTCACCAATGGCCATTCTTCTAGGACCATGGTTTACATCTTAAGCAGGTATGGAGAACCTGATCTTCCATAGTGTTCTGTAGTAGCGATCGTTCATTTGAGTTCAGCGCTGCAAAGCAGCCTCGAGGCTGGGGCCATCACCATTACGGCTGAAGTGATGCCTCCACGGGGTGGAGACCCATCCCATGCTCTCAAGATGGCAAGTGCCTTAAAGGGACTTGTTCATGCCGTCAATGTCACGGATGGCAGTCGTGCGGTGATGCGGATGAGCAGTCTTGCCGTGGCTCGACTCCTCTTGGACCAAGGCATCGAGCCTGTGCTGCAGATGGCCTGTCGAGATCGCAATCGCATTGCGATTCAAGCGGATCTCTTGGGTGCCCATGCTTTGGGGATCCGCAATCTCCTTTGCCTCACAGGTGACCCTGTTCGTGCTGGTGATCAGCCCAAAGCCCGCCCTGTGAATGAGCTGGAATCCGTGCGATTGCTGCAGCAGGTCACGGCCTTCAATCGTGGGGAAGATCCGGTGAAGGGTGATCTTGCCGACGGTCCGACTGACCTCTTCGCTGGCGCGGCGGCTGACCCCCAGTGTTCGAGCTGGTCAGGTTTGCTGCGACGCATGGAGCGAAAAAAAGCAGCAGGAGCACGTTTTATTCAGACGCAGATGGTGATGGATGCTTCTGTGTTGGAACGGTTTTGCCGTGAGATAGCCGAACCCATGGAGCTTCCTGTCCTCGTGGGTGTGTTCTTGCTGAAGTCGGCGCGCAACGCAGGTTTTATTAATCGGATGGTGCCTGGTGCTTGTATTCCCGACAACCTGATTGCCCGATTGGAGGCCGCGGCAGACCCGGCGGCAGAGGGAATTCAAATTGCCGCTGAACAGGTTCAGCGATACCTAGGCGTGGCTCAAGGCGTCCATTTGATGGCTATCAAAGCAGAGGAACGCATCCCAGCGATTTTGAATCAAGCAGGCGTCAACTTGCCTGGGTGAGATCGGTGCCCAGAAGTTCTGCCATGGCTTTCTGTTGAGGAGAAGGCTCCACCAAATCCTGGCGGCGTGCATCCGTGATCAACCAATCAAGTGCCGCTTCCTGGAGATCAATGTGATCGCCTTCTTTGTCAACGCAATAGCGGCCAAACACCAATTTCTCGACAAGCTGGACCCCCGCCCCGATCCTTGAGTAATCAAAAATGATCGAGTTGTCGATGGTTGCGCTTTCGCAGATGTAGCAGCTTGGTCCAATCATTGTGGGTCCAATCAGCGTGGCACCATCCTCAATTTTGGTCATCCCTCCCACGTAGACCGGGCCTTCAACATTGATTTTGTCCCAGTTGGCCGCCACATTCAGGCCCGTAAACACTCCGGGCTTGACTTCTTTCCCAGGGATTCCAACTTGGCGAACTTCTCCCTGAAGAACACTACGAATGGCTTGCCAGTAATCAGGCACTTTGCCAATGTCGACCCATTCAAAATCCATGGGTAGGGCATAAAACGGAGCTCCTTCCTTCACCAAAGCGGGGAAGAGATCAGCTCCGATGTCGAAGGATGTCCCGGAGGGAATGTGCTCAAAAATCTCAGGTTCGAAGAGATAGATGCCGGTGTTAATCGTGTCGCTTAAAGCTTCCTCAACACTGGGTTTCTCTTGGAAGGCTTGGATTTTGCCGTCGTCATCACTCACCACCACGCCGTAACTGCTCACCTGGTCCTTCGGGACCGTTTTGGTGACAAGACTGGCGAGAGCCCCTTTGGCACGATGACGCTTAACGGCCTCGGTGAGGTCGAGGTCGATCAGGGCATCACCACACAACACCACAAAGGTGTCATCAAAAAAGGTCTGAAAATCTTGAATTTTTTTGAGGCCTCCCGCAGACCCCAGGGCGTCTCCGATCAGTTCGCCGTCTTGAATACTTCCCTCGAAGCTGTAGGCGATTTCGACACCGAAACGCTGGCCATCGCGGAAATAGTTCTCGATTTCCTCGGCCAAGTGAGACACGTTGACCATGACCTCAGTGAAACCATGCTCTTTGAGGAGCTCCAGCAGGAACTCCATCACAGGTTTCTGCAGGATCGGAATCATCGGCTTCGGGATCACATGCGTGATCGGTTGCACCCGGGTTCCCTTGCCTGCGGCCAGGATCATGGCCTTCATTGACGTACCAAGCTTGAAAACGTAGGCCTCAACATACGAGGGTGATTAAGCGGCAATCGCGGGCAAGGTCGGCGTGATATCTGGCACTTCCAGACTGTTGATCGGCAACTGAGTGATTTCGCCGGCAACGAGCAGACGCTTTAAACGAATGGGTGCATGCAGCGAGCCAACTTGCTCCAGTTCGATCTGACTCTGAGAGGACAGAAATAAAAGGGCCCAGAACACCCCAACGCGGTCTGTGTCGAGGTCAGGCGCAGCAGCCACTGCCCAGCGGCTGACGAGAAACTCGAAATCAATCCAGTGCAAGGCCTGTTCCCATCCTTTCAAGAACACCCCTAAGGCAGCAGTGGTTTCAGGGAGTTTTTCCCGGTGGGCCAATGCCGCTACTTGAGCGATCGCCTCGCGATTGCTAAAGCGCTTCTGACGCTGACGCCGGCGCATGTCGAGTTCGTCTGTCTCTAATTGCTCGGCAATGGTTTCAAGCTGTTCGATCAGTTCCCCAAGCGTGACTGGCCGCCTTAGGGGAGGCGGAGCAACAGGACGCCTTAGGAGGTGGCGTTCAGGATGTCTGGGCAAATTGAAGCGGGGATCCAGCCAACCCTGCTCCATTAAGTCAGCGTCGAAGGCGTCTTCCACGATTGGTTCTGGAGCGAGGGTGCTGGCTTCAAGCACCTCCGCTTTAAGCCCAACCAACACTGAAGCCGCGAGAAAGGCTTCGCTGCTCTCGGCCAGATCACGCTCGTAGCTTCCTCCCTGTTGCCCCAACTGAGCAGCAACGCGTCTGGGAATTTCGATGCGTTGTCTGAGTTGATCTAAGAATCCGTCTACCACTGAAATGACGTCGACATCCCAAGGATCGAGTGTTCCGCTTTGGGCGGCATCCTGGAGAAGGCGGATCGCAAGACGGGCGCCGGCATCAGCTTTTGAGGTCAGGCCGGCATCAGACACAAAAAACCTCAATCTGATGCAAAGGTATCGGCCCAATCCCGGGGACGCCAGTCCCCATTGGAGATTCGCTTGCTTGTTACCGTCTAGCTTTCACTTGTTAGAACTTGGAATCGATGTCGACGGTGGGGCTCTCCTCCGAGGTTGAGTTCGATTCACTGTTGCCTGAGGGCAGGAGTCCTAGTTGGGTCTGCACCGTTGAGCGGTAGCGATCGAGGTCGGTTTCTAATTCTTGAATCCGAACCTGCTGGGCTTCGAAGTCAGTGGCTTTGCCTAAGCGTTCCACCGTGTTGAGCATTCCGCTCCAGCTTGCAAAAAGCCAGGCAGCAGCAGCACCGATTCCCGCTGATAGCAGCAGCAGAGCGGCCAGAGGCAAGGTGTAGTGCATCCACGGCAAAACGTTCACCGTGGTGGGATTGGTGTTCTCCAAGGTGAAAAACACCGTGCCGAGTCCGAAGATGAAAATCAGACTGAAATTGATCTGACGCATGGCGAACAGAGTGTGCGGCAAGCGTCTGAAAATTAAGGAGCGATTCAGGCTCTGAATCGCATTCGCAGAGAAAGGACGAAGATCTTTACGAGATGGACTGGGTGGCCTCTGTCAGTTTTGGTGCTGAGAACAGCGCTGGCACAAGGGAAGTGCTGCGGATTAAAGGTGCTGTTGGTCGTTTGATCCTTTCCATCGCATCGACATCACGCCTCACAAGAGCTGAGATTGTGTTGCTGTAGCTGTCAGTCATCAGCTTTGGATAGAGCCCGATGCCGATGATGGGAACCAACAGGCAACCAATGATGTAGACCTCCCTTGGCTCAGCATCAACAAGATTGGAGTGGGACACGAGTTCGCTGTTTTCTTTCCCGAAGAAGATCTCTCTCAGCATCGACAGCAAATAGATCGGCGTCAGGATCACGCCGATCGCAGCCAGCCCATCAATCACGATTCGGAAGCTCAGGGTGTAAGCCTCATCGGTGGCAAAGCCTGTGAACACCATCAGTTCGCTTACAAATCCACTCATCCCAGGCAGGGCAAGGGAGGCGAGGCAGCAAACAGTCCATAGGGCAAACATGATGCGCATTTTTTGGCCAATGCCACCCATTTCATCAAGCTGAAGGGTGTGGGTACGGTCGTATGTGGCTCCCACGAGGAAGAACAGACTTGCTCCGATCAGTCCATGACTGATCATTTGAAGCATGGCGCCACTCGTTCCTAGCTCGCTGAAGCTGCCAATGCCGATCAGCACGAAGCCCATATGGCTGATGGAGCTGTAAGCGATCTTGCGTTTGAGATTGCGTTGAGCGAAGGATGTGAGCGCTGCATAGATGATGTTTACGACTCCCAGCACCACGAGTAGGGGTGCGAACTGGGCATGCGCTCCAGGAAGGATTTCGGCGTTAAAGCGCATCAACGCATAGCCACCCATTTTGAGCAAAATGCCTGCCAGCAACATGTGTACAGGCGCGGTGGCCTCACCATGGGCATCAGGAAGCCAGGTATGGAGGGGAACGATCGGTAATTTCACCCCGAAGGCAATCAACAACCCCGCATAACAGAGCAGCTCAAATCCAGAACTGAATCCCTTTTGGGCCAGAACGCTGTATTCAAAATTGGGCACTCCACCGCCAAAAAAGCCCATGGCCAGGGCCGCCAAGAGGATGAATAGCGAGCTGCCAGCTGTGTAAATGATGAACTTTGTCGCCGCATATTGACGTTTCTTTCCGCCCCAGATGGCCAGCAAGAGATAAACAGGAAGCAGCTCCAGTTCCCAGGCGAGGAAGAACAGCAGCATGTCTTGGACGGCGAAGACGGCAATTTGGCCGCCATCCATCGCCAGGATCAAGAAGAAGAACAGTTTGGGTTTAAAGGTCACGGGCCAGGCTGCCAGCACCGCCAAGGCCGTGATGAAGCTTGTGAGCAGGATCAGCGGCATTGACAGGCCATCAGCCCCAACAGCCCATGTGAGCCCGAGATTGGGCAGCCAGCTCACCCGCTCCGACAGCTGGAGTCCGCTGTAACTGGGGTCATATCCCGTGAGATACGCCGCAGCTGTAATCAGGAAGGTGGTGAGAGCAATACCGAGCGCAAACCAGCGCACCTGCTTGCCATCACCATCGTCTGGCACGAATGGAACGATGAAGGCCCCAACGATGGGGAACAGGATTGAAAGGCTCAACCACGGGAACGTGGCCGGAACGATACCGCTTGAGATGTCGAATGCCGGATCAAAGGGTGCACTGACGGCAAATTCGAGCACGGGACAGGTCTTTCACCACTGCTCGGAGTGTAGAAATCTTGGGCGAACGCGCATCCACTCGATAGGCGTTGACACACATAACCCTCACTCCTGAAGGTTCGGAATCCTTGGGTCGGTCAGCCCAGGGCCCCGAACAGCACCACCAAGGCAATCACTCCACCAAACACAATGAGGGCATAGAACTGGGCTCTGCCGGTCTCGAAGTATTTGAGGCCTTCGCCACTGCCAAGGGTGAGCAGACCAGTGAGATTCACCACCCCGTCCACAACCTTTGCATCCACTTCAAGGACTTCACGCGCCAACTTGCGGCTGCTGCGAACGAACAATTTCTCGTTGATGGCATCCAGATACCACTTGTTCGCCAAGAAGGCGTTGATGGTTGGGAAGCGAGCTGCAACCAGTTCGCCGAGGTCGATGCGGCGCAGGGCGTAGGCGAGGACGGCCACCGTTAGGCCGGTGACTGAAATGGCGACGGAGGCGCCTGCGAGCGGAAGGAATTCTCCCCAGCTGAAGTGTTCGGCCATTTCAGCTGCCTCTTCAGGATTCAGTAACCCAGCAAAGCGACTGTTCCAGGGTGTTCCGAGCAGGCCAATCAGGGCTGAGGGCACAGCGAGAACGGCGAGCGGCAGCGTCATTGACCAGGGTGACTCGTGGACACTTCCTGCGGCGTGGTGATCGTGACCCTCCTCGACTTTCTTTCCTGCGGCAGCCATGAGCTCATGTTGCAGGGCTGAATCATTGCCTCGAAACTCACCCTCAAAGGTGAGGAAGTAGAGGCGGAACATGTAAAAGGCGGTCATGCCCGCCGTGGCAAAGCCAACAGCCCAGAGGAGTGGATAACTGTTGAAGGCCTGGCCAAGGATCTCGTCCTTGCTCCAGAAGCCAGCCAGGGGTGGGATGCCACTAATGGCAACACAACCGATCAAAAATGTGATGGCCGTGATCGGCATCTTTTTGCGAAGTCCACCCATCAGTCGCATGTCTTGGGCGAGGACAGGTTCGTGACCCACCACATCTTCCATGGCATGGATGACAGATCCAGAGCCAAGGAACAACATCGCCTTGAAAAAGGCATGGGTCACCAGGTGGAACATGCCAGCAACGGGAGCGCCGCAACCCATGGCCAGCATCATGTAGCCCAATTGCGACACAGTGCTGTAGGCAAGCCCTTTCTTGAGATCCATCTGTGTCAGAGCGATGGAGGCGCCTAAGAAGCAGGTGATCGTTCCAATCACGGCGATGAACGTTCCCACAGCAGGGAATTGGCCGTAAAGAGGTTCCAGCCTGGCAACAAGGAACACGCCTGCAGCGACCATGGTGGCCGCGTGGATCAAAGCAGAGATCGGTGTAGGCCCTTCCATGGCATCAGGCAACCAAACATGGAGAGGAAATTGCGCTGACTTGGCCATTGGCCCCATAAACACCAAAAGGCAGAGAGTGAGCGCTGCCCATCCAGGCACCACACCACTGCTGACCGCTGCTGATAATCCATCGGCAATGCCTTGAAATCCAAAGCTTCCGGTGGCCCAATAGAGCCCGAGGATGCCCAGCAGGAGTCCGAAATCGCCAACGCGATTCACGACAAATGCTTTCTGGGCGGCGTGAGCGGCCCCTTCCCGGTCGTACCAGAAGCCCACCAAGAGGTAGGAGGCCATCCCCACCAGCTCCCAGAACACATAAATTTCCAGAAGGTTGGGGCTCACCACGAGCCCCAACATCGAGCTGCTGAAGATGGCGAGATAGGTGAAGAAGCGCACATAGCCCTTGTCGTGGGCCATGTAGCCGTGGGAATAAATCATCACCAGCAGCGCCACCGTTGTCACCAAGGCGAGCATCACAGCTGCAAGTGGGTCGACGACATACCCCATTGGAAGGCTGAAGTCTCCAGCACTTGCCCAAATGAAGAGATGCTCGACGGGGGGGGCTCCACCCAACTGCTCGAACAGCACGGCGTAACTAATGACCGCTGCAGCTCCAATGCAGCTGATCAAAAGCACGGCCACCGGTTTTTTAAGCCGGTTAATGGTGCGATTGAAGCTAATCAGACCAAGCCCTGTGATCAATGCCCCAACGAGAGGGAGCACTGGGATCAGCCAGGCAAAATCGGCAGCCGATGGCATCCGAGTGAAGCAGAGTGATTTGAGTGTAGGCAGCTCAGCTCAAAAGCCCTTCAAGACGTGAGTGAAGGAAGGCGATGCCTCCCAATGAGATAAAGCGATGAGCCCACCAAAAAACCCCCACGGCAATCGCGATGCCGAGTTGTGCTGGCCGCAGAAACTCGCTCCAAATCAGGGTCTGGCGTCCATCAAGAACAGCGGCGAAAGGCAGCACAGATGTGCTTTGTTTCAGCTTGACGAAGTCATCGCCAAACCGAGCCTTTAAGCGTCGGTCTCCATGCCACACAGCGAAAAGGTGATGTCCGATCAGGCCGATGCAGGTCACGACCATGAAGCTGCTTCCGATCCAAAGGGCATGGCTAAAGCACCAGAGAACCTGACCAACGGCCTGAGGGTGTCGGCTAATCCGGATGATCCCGGTGGCGTAGAGACGCACTTGCGGTTTCAGGACAGCAGGGATTTCAAGCAGGTTGTAGGTGGCTGGATAGAGGAACAGGAAACTGATGGCTGTTAGCACCCAGATCACGGGCACCAAGCCCTGTACACCTTGAAGATTCCAGAGTCTTAGGCCGTCATACCGATGGGCAAGGAAGTACCCGATCACGACAATCGCCGAGGGAATACTCAAGGCGGCAAACAGCACTCGCCAGGCCCTGGCTCCGATTTTGGCTTCAGCGCGCGTGCGAAGGGCAGCCCCACCGCTGTGAATGACAGCGAAAACCAAGAGCAGCAACAGCATCACAACGCTGGAGTGATGCATTCCGCCGCCTAGGAGCTCATCCAAAGAGTTGCTGCATGAAGGGTAATTCTGACGGGCGGTGGGTTCCTCCCCCTCTAAACTTTTGGTGCTATCCCTGCCGGGTCGGCTGTCGCTTATGGCCGATCTGCCTTTCACACTGGATCAGCTGCGTATTCTTCGCGCCATCGTCAGCGAAGGCAGCTTCAAAAAAGCTGCTGACAGTCTTTACGTCACGCAGCCAGCGGTCAGTTTGCAGATCCAGAACCTGGAGAAGCAGCTTGAGGTGTCTTTGTTTGATCGCGGCGGTCGCAAGGCTCAGCTCACCGAAGCCGGTCACTTGCTGCTGAGCTATTGCGATCGAATTCTGAGTCAATGCCATGAGGCATGTCGTGCTCTTGATGACTTGCACAACTTGAAGGGAGGATCTCTCGTGGTGGGTGCGAGCCAAACCACGGGGACCTACTTGATGCCCCGAATGATTGGTCTCTTTCGGCAAAAATTTCCAGATGTGGCAGTGCAGCTGCATGTTCACAGCACGAGACGAACGGGCTGGAGCGTGGCAAATGGTCAGATCGATCTGGCCATCATCGGCGGTGAATTACCTGCTGAATTGAATGAGTTGCTTCAGGTGGTTCCTTACGCCAGTGATGAATTGGCGCTGGTGCTTCCGGTGAAGCATCCCTTGGCTCGCTTGCCAGAACTCAGCAAGGAGGATCTGTATCGATTGGGATTTGTTTGTTTAGATGCCCAGTCCACCACTCGGAAAATGGTGGACCAGCTTCTGGCTCGTTCTGGTTTGGATGTGCAGAGGTTGAGGATTGAGATGGAGCTCAATTCCCTCGAGGCCATCAAAAATGCCGTGCAATCCGGTTTGGGTGCCGCTTTCCTTCCTGTGGTCTCGATTGAGAGGGAGCTCACAGCAGGCAGTTTGCACAAGCCGTCTGTGGTGGGCCTGCAGGTGCGGCGCCAATTAAGGCTGATTACCCATCCGGCTCGCTACCGCTCTCGGGCTGCAGAGGCATTTCGCTGCGATGTTTTGCCGGTGTTTGCCAGCGCTGATAGTCCTTTGCGGCAACCAAGACCTGCGTCCGTAGGGCCAGAGCCCGTGGTCGCAGATCTCGACTATTCCTAAAACTGATCAGCTTCCGGCGTGATTCCAACAGTGTCGTCGGCAATCCCTTTGGTCAGAAATTTGTTCTGAGTGATATCGGTTTGGTACACGCAGCGCACTACGGGTTTGTCCCTCACTGATCCGATGTAAGCGAAGGTGTTCATCCTTTGTTTGCACTGCCTTTCCTGAGCAGCGGTGACAGCGCCTTCTTTGCGTAAAACAGACCAGTTTTCTCGGCGAATCACGCAGCCAGGCTGGAGGGTGGGCTGCGTGACAAAGCTGCTGGATGGGTTGAGTGTGGTGTACATCTCAATGTCCATCACAAAAGCACTCGCTCCCCACTGCCTGCAAAACTCCGGATCAGGCACCGCCATATCCAACTGTTGGCTGCTGGCGATGTTGCCTTGATCACCCCCTGTGGTGCTCGTGACGGCACTGCCGATGCCGATTCCCACCACCAACACTCCGGCGAGGACCGCGATTCTGGTGGTGTTGAAACGACCTCCTCCATCGCCACCATCGTTGTTGCCCTGTGGAGGGGGGCTGTACCGACCTCCTCTGCGTTCATCAGGCCGACGTGGATTTCCACCCCGTGGGCGGTCGTAGGGGGAGCGACTCACAGCAGTTCAGGTGTGCGGGGCAGGCCCATGGAGTAATTCAAGACCCTGCAATCAGGGTTGTAGCTCAGCTGGCCTGCCTGAAGGAGCTGGCGAATGCTTCCTTCTAATTCTGAGCCAATACGTCGGAGGTTGTAATCGTTGAGAGGTTGGCCGGCATGGGCGTCCACGAGCTCACGGAAGCGTTGTTGAACGGTCTGCACACAGCTGTCGTTCCAAAGGAATTCGTTGTCTGGATCCAGGTCGAGAGTGAGCTGATTGGGATCTGGAATGAGCTTCCCGTCATTCACGCGAGCTGTGAAAAGGCGAACGTGGCGAGTGGTGCTCTTTAGCAGGGTGTCGGCCATGGGGGCTTGCTTTGCGTAAGGACACCGCGCTTGCGGTTTGCTTGGGACTTTAGGAAGCGAACCGGGCCTTGATCCTTTTAAGGTTGTTTTCAAATTCTGGTTTGAAGCATGCGTATCGCCATTGCAGGAGCAGGTCTGGCTGGTCTCTCCTGTGCGAAATATCTGGCGGACGCGGGGCATACCCCCATCCTGATGGAATCCAGGGACGTGCTTGGCGGCAAGGTTGCGGCTTGGAAAGATGAAGACGGTGACTGGTACGAAACGGGTTTGCATATCTTTTTCGGGGCCTACCCGAACATGTTGCAGTTGTTTAAAGAGCTGAATATTGAGGACAGGCTTCAATGGAAGAGTCACTCGATGATTTTCAATCAGCCAGAAGAGCCTGGTACTTATAGCCGCTTTGATTTTCCAGATTTGCCGGCGCCTATTAATGGTGTCGCGGCAATTCTGGGCAACAACGACATGCTGTCGTGGCCAGAAAAGATTAGTTTTGGTCTTGGCTTAGTGCCAGCGATGCTGAGAGGGCAGGGTTATGTGGAAGAGTGCGATAAATATTCTTGGACTGAGTGGCTCAAGCTTCACAACATCCCTGAACGTGTTAACGATGAAGTCTTCATTGCCATGAGCAAGGCATTGAATTTCATTGACCCTGATGAAATTTCATCAACGGTGTTGCTTACGGCTCTGAATCGGTTTTTGCAGGAAAAGAATGGTTCCCGGATGGCTTTTCTCGATGGAGCACCTCCGGAGCGTCTTTGCGACCCGATTGTGGAGCATGTTCAATCGCTAGGCGGTGAGGTGCATCTGGACAGCCCATTGAGAGAGATCAAGCTCAACCCTGATGGAAGCGTTGCCGCTTTCCATATCGGGGGGGTCAAGGGTAAGGAAAGTTTTGATCTCGTTGCTGATGCTTACGTGAGTGCTCTTCCTGTGGATCCATTCAAGCTGTTGATACCAGAGCCATGGCAGCAAATGGATGTATTCCGCAAGTTGGATGGGCTCCGTGGAGTGCCGGTCATCAATATTCATCTTTGGTTTGACCGAAAGCTGACGGACATCGACCACTTGCTTTTCAGTCGCTCGCCTCTGCTAAGTGTTTATGCCGATATGAGTATCGCTTGTAAAGAGTATGAAGATCCGGATCGATCGATGCTCGAACTTGTGTTTGCTCCTGCAAAGGATTGGATTGGTCGTAGTGATGAAGAGATCATTGAAGCCACCATGGGTGAGCTTCAGAAATTATTCCCAATGCATTTCGGCACTGATAATCCTGCAAAACTTCGTAAGTCTAAAGTAGTAAAAACCCCTCTCTCTGTCTATAAAACTACGCCTGGATGTCAGCAGCTTCGTCCTGACCAAACTACTCCAATTAAAAACTTTTTCTTAGCTGGAGATTATACGATGCAGCGCTACTTGGCTTCCATGGAGGGGGCTGTGTTAAGCGGCAAACTATGTGCTGGGGCTGTGGACCGCAAGCATGATCAACTGTCATCATCGACCTCTGTCAGTGAACCGGTCTCGGCCTGAGTCATGACCCTCGCAGCTTCGGATCTCGATGCTGCCTTCGAGGCCTGTCGCTCTGAGACGGCCGAGTGGGCAAAGACATTTTATTTGGGCACGTTGTTGCTGCCTCTGGAGAAGAGGCGGGCGATTTGGGCCATTTACGTCTGGTGTCGACGAACCGACGAGCTTATGGATAGCGAGGAGGCTCAATCACGTCCGGTTGATGAGCTTGCCGAGCGACTGGATCGTTGGGAAGAAAAAACCAGAGCACTTTTTAACGGCCATGTCGTGGATGATCTGGATGCGGTGATGCTCGACACCTTGCAAAAGTTTCCGCAGGATATTCAGCCTTACCTCGACATGATCGAAGGACAGCGGATGGATTTATCTTGGACTCGCTATCCCACCTTTGAAGATTTAAAGCTCTACTGCTACCGCGTGGCTGGAACCGTTGGCTTGATGACCCAGGGCGTCATGGGAGTCGACGAGGCGTACACATCTGCTCCATGGAGTGATTGCCCTGACCCCTCCGATGCAGCCGTTGCTTTGGGGATTGCCAATCAACTCACCAATATTCTTCGAGACGTAGGGGAAGATCGTTCGCGTGGACGAATTTATCTTCCCCAAGAAGATCTGCGCCACTTTGGAGTGAGTGAAGATGATCTCTTGGCTGGAAGGATCAACGAGGCCTGGATTGAGCTGATGACGTTTCAACTGGCCCGTGCCAGGGAATGGTTTGTCCGCTCAGAAGCTGGAGTGCGTTGGTTGTCTGCCGATGCGCGCTGGCCTGTATGGACTTCTCTTCGTCTGTATAGAGGAATCCTGGATGCAATTGAACGCAACAACTATGACGTCTTTAATCGACGTGCTTTCGTGGGCAAATTGGGCAAAGCCCTTGAACTCCCAAGATGCTTTGTGATCGCTCAGTCTCGCTAAGTGATCACAAAGCTCAAGAAAATCAGACTGTTGTCTTCTGATCAGCGAGTAAATCCTTCAGTTTGGATAATTCTCCGGCCCAACGAGGGTCGGGTGCTGATTCAGCTTTAGCGTCGCTGTGAACCACTTTGTTTACGGCCTTCCGTGCTGAACCTGGTGCGTTGCCAGCACCGCCGGGACCGCCACGACGACCACCTGCACTACCTGCGCTGCTCTCGCGTCGCTCAGAGCGTTCTACCCGCAGGGTGTTGCCGTTGAAATCCTTGCCGTTGAATTGCTCGATCAAAGCATCGGCAACTTTTTCATCGTCGACGTTGGCGAAACCAAAGCCGCGGCATGCGCCTGTTTCTCTGTCGAGAACGGTCTTGAAGCGGATTCCCTCCCCCACGCTGGTGAGTTGGGTCTCCAACTCTTTGGCTTCGAATGTTTGCGGCAAGTTGCCGATGTAAAGACGCACGCTCATGAGAGGGGGGGGAGAGAGAGAAGAAAACTGCCTATCAGGCCGATCGCTGTCGTTAAGGCAAGTTAGTTAATCACAGCGGCTTGTTAATCCAAGCGCGTGCACACTGAATGGCGTCGTCTTGGCTACGAATTCGACCAAAGGCTCGTTCAAGGCAAAGATGATCCATTAGTTCCCCTAATCGGGGCCCTGGATGCAAGCCAAGCTCCGCCTGCAATGTCCGACCATTTAGTGGGGCACTGGGATGGAACAGCGTGTCCTTCTGATCACGCCAGCGACTCAGCCATTCCTTTTGGCGCTCCATTGGCCAAGCCAGTGTGAAGGCAGGAAGATCCTCTTCAAGCTCTTGATGCAGTTTTAAGCGCTCCCGCTCATTCAGAGCGTCAGCGCTTTGCTGTTGATCTCGCATCCACCACGTCCGCAGTCGCAAGCAGCGTTGGATTTGCTTCCGGCTGAACCGCAAGTCGTTCACGCCTTGATCGCTGAGTAACTGCGTTAAGCGCGCGAGCGGTAAGGCGAGTTGTTGTTCTTGTTGTGTCAATGCTTCTGCGTTGAATGTCCTTTGTGGTTGATCGGAGCTCCATGGCGCGATCAATTGCAATGAGTGCAGCAAACGGATCGCCTGATCGGCGTTGTTGGCTTGAACCAACTTCAGCAATTCAGCCTGGATTCGCTCTGGTGCCACCTTGGGCAAGTGGTGGCGATGGCGCGCAATCATCTCCAGGGTGGCCTCGTCAATCGTCATCGAGAGCTCGGCAGCCAGTCTTAGGGCTCTCAACAGCCGTAAGGGATCATCCAGCAGGTTCTGTTCGTGGACGGCAGTGATGCGTTGATCGCGTAGATCAGCGATTCCACCGCTGGGATCCAACAGTTTTGGCTCAGTTGTGAGAGTGAGACCAATTGCGTTGATTCGATAGTCACGCCGCAAGAGATCAGCTTTGAGGTCATCACCGTCTTGTCTTGCAAGATCGATGGTCCAGTTCCCCAGCACCAGGCGCGCCATGTCCCTGTCTCGATCGAGGACCACGCAGGCGCCACCAAACTCTTGAGAGAGCTTGCGGACTTGTCCCAGCGCATCTGCTGGAACCACCATGTCGAGATCTGGATGCTCTGGCAAACGGTTCAGTAATCCGTCACGGACGGCTCCGCCTACCAGCACCGTTCCTATGGGTAAACGATCGAGAGGGATCGGCCAGCTTTGCGGTTGCAGCCGAGTCATGAGTTGACGTGCCATGAGGCCGACCTCCCCCTCCAGAATGGAGTCCTCTGCAGAGGTGGGGTGTATGTGCATCTGCGTGGATTGCCGCTGGGTGGATCGTTGTCAGGCTTATCACGCTGTGGAACGGCAGCATGGTGTGGCTCATCTCACTGACAAGCCTGACGTGAGTCCCCAAGATCCCCGCATTCATATCAGTCTTCATGACCTCAGCGGGGGTGGCGTCGGCGTGGAATGGGATGTGAGAGCTTGCGCCAGCTTTGAGGCTGATTACGGACGATGGCAGCGATTGCGCCCGGAGCAGGAGGTACCCCGATGAGCCGCTGGCTGCTGGCTATGCATAGCTCCAGTGAAACCCTCGGCCTTGCCGTTTGCGACGCTAACGACCCCGCTGGGGGAACTCGCATCCTGTCTCGCCCGATGGGACGCCAGCTCACGAATGGTTTGATTCCTGCTGTCGATGAACTGCTGCCTCGAGCGGAATGGGCTTCGATTGGCCGTTTGGCAGTGAGTACCGGTCCTGGAGGGTTCACGGGGACTCGCTTGACCGTGGTGATGGCACGCACCCTGGCCCAGCAGTTGGGGTGCCCTTTGCATGGTGAGAGCAGTTTCGCTTTGATGGCCCCACGGTTATCGCAGACCTTGCCGGCCACTCAGGCATTGCAGCCCTTCTCAATTGTGCAGCCCCTTCCCCGTCGTGGTCGAGTGGCTGGGCGCTACCGCCTACGTTCAGGCTCAGCCCCTGTGGAGGAGCTGGAACGTCCTCGTTTACTCAGAGAGGACGAGCACCCATCTCCCGCGCTGACCATGGAGCTTGATGTTGCGTCGGATGTGCAGCATCTGCTTGAACTCTGTTGCCAATGGGAGCAGGCGGACACCCCAGGTCCCTGGGAGCCTGTGCTGCCCATTTACCCCACGTCGCCTGTGGGACCCGTCTAATGGCCCCAGGTTGGCGCTCCTCGCTCGTGATCCTTGCTGCTCTGGCCTGGGCGAGCACGACAGGGCCCTTAAAGCCCTTCCGTCAGGCCCTCACGACGGTTGAGCCTCCGCAACGGATTCTTGTGCTGGGTGGAGATCTCGATCGCGAACGGGTGGGACTGCGCTTGGCGCAGCAGTTGGAGCTCCCTTTGGTGGTTAGTGGCGGCAGCAATCCGGAGTACGCGCAATGGCTCTTACGGGATGCGGGGATAGACCAACGCCGGGTTGTGCTCGATTACAGAGCCAAAGACACCTTCACCAATTTCACATCCTTGGTGGATGACTTGAAACGCGAGGGTGTGAAGCACGTTTATCTGGTTACGAGCGAAGATCATCTGCCCCGTGCCATGACCGTGGGACGGCTGGTGGCGGGAAGCCGAGGGATTCGCCTCACCGGGGTGCCAGTTGCGTGTCAGCCCTCCTGTCGAAAGGAGACGTTGGGAAAGCGCTTGGGTGATGGGATGAGGGCGCTGACCTGGGTCATCACAGGTCGAGACCTCAAGCCCTGGGCGCTAAGGAATTGGCCTCAAGGATTTCCCACGCCTTGATCGATCAAGGCATTGATTCGCCGCTGAAGCTCCTGGGTGGTGGCCTCTAGTTCAGGCTTTCTCCGACTGGTCGGCGCAGGGATTGGCTCTCCGATGCGAAGTGCCACGGGAACGAGTCTTGGCCAGCTTCTCCCCCCGCCTAGGGCGCGATGGCTGTTGATGATTGCCACAGGGAGAAGGGGGGCTCCACTGCGCGCAGCAAGCAAGGCTGAGCCTGGTCTTGGTTGATTCACGCGGCCGTCCGGTTGACGGGTGCCATCAAGAAAGACACCGATCGCCCAGCCTTCTTCAAGTCGAGCTGTGGCTGTACGAATCGCTTCTCGATCACTTGCTCCCCGTTTCACCGGATAAGCACCGCAGGCGCGAATAATGCTCCCCAAGATTGGAATCTGGAACAGTTCGGCTTTGGCCATGAACGCCACAGGACGACCCAGGGCGTGGCCAAGCAAAGGCGGGTCGAGATGGGAACCGTGATTAGCGACCACGACCAATGGCCCTTGAAGAGGCACCAAGGCGTTGCCGCTCGTGCGCCCTTTCAAGAGTCCTCGAAAGACAGGAAACACCAGCAAGTAGCTCACGAGCTGGTACATCAGGCTCGGTTTTGGCGTGACTGATGTCACAACAGCAGAGCCGTCGCTCGGGCTGGGCACAAGAGGGG
The DNA here is from genome assembly GCF_014279775.1 of Synechococcus sp. PROS-9-1. Classification (NCBI taxonomy): domain Bacteria; kingdom Bacillati; phylum Cyanobacteriota; class Cyanophyceae; order Synechococcales; family Synechococcaceae; genus Synechococcus; species Synechococcus sp. PROS-9-1. The sequence goes on along the minus strand of NZ_CP047961.1, from coordinate 2,037,782 downwards.
GCATGGCTTCTTAGAGACCTAAATCAGCGGAGCTCGAGAGCTGGGCGGTCGTGACACCACTCATCGCCCTTTTGGCAAGGCCACTGAGCACATTCCCTGGCCCCACTTCGATCAAAGTGTCGACCCCCGCTGATGTCAGTGTCTCCATGGTTTCTCTCCAGCGAACGCCCGTGGTCATCTGCTGAGACAAGCGTTGCTTTAGTTGAGAAGCGTCGGTACAGGGGGTTGGATCGGTGTTGCTCAACACAGGGAAGCGAGCATCTTCAAAAGCCAGGCCCTCCAGGTGGACCTTGAAGGCTGCAGCCGCTTCTGCCATCAAGGGCGAGTGGAAAGCTCCAGAAACAGCCAGGGGAATCGCGCGCTTGCAGGTGAGTTGCTCACTCACACTTTTTACATCCTCCGGGTTTCCTGAGATCACGACCTGAGCAGCGCTGTTGTCATTGGCGATCACCACGCCATCCGTGCTGTTGACAAGGCTTTCAAGCTGATCGCGGTCAAAGCCGATCACGGCAGTCATCGCTCCGCCTCCAGCGGCTGCCATGAGTTCTGACCGCCGCTGCATCAACTCAAGGCCTGTGGTCACATCAAAGACACCAGCGGCGTAAAGCGCCACGAGTTCTCCGAGGCTGTGGCCAGCGACAAACGCTGGCTCGCGCTCCTGCCTGCGCAGTTCATCCACAATCAGGCTTTCAACGACGAATAGCGCTGGCTGGGTGTTGCGGGTGTCGTTGAGATCGGAGGGATCGGTTTGCGCATCGGCCTCTCCTTGGCAGATCGCTAGTAAATCTCTGCCAAGTAGGCGGGAAGCAAGTGCAAATCGTTCTTCCGCTCCGGGAAGGGTCAGCACGGGCGCAGCCATGCCCGACTTCTGAGACCCCTGTCCGGGGAACACCCAGGCAATCGTCATCGTTAGCAGGTAAAGATGGCTGGGAGCCTAGGCGGGACCTTGCCAACGCAACAATGCGGCTCCCCAACTGAGGCCAGCTCCAAAGCCACTACTCGCTAAAAGGTGACCAGGTCTAACGCGGCCGTCGCGCACGGCTTCGTCAAGCATGAGCGGGATCGTGGAGGCAGAGGTGTTGCCGTAGTGCGCCAAGTTGCTCAAGACCTTGGAGTGAGGGATTGAAAATCGATCCGCCACTGCATCCAAAATGCGCTGGTTCGCCTGATGAAGCAGAAGCCAGTCCAGTTGGTCTGGAGTTGTGGCTGTTTGCTCCAGAAGCTCTTTGAGGATGGCTGGCACTTCGCGCACGGCAAATTTGTACACCTCTTGTCCATTCATCTGAATCGGCAGATAGCCGCCGCATTGATGGCGGGTGGTGTTGACCAGAGGAAGACTGGTGGGGATCTGCGGCAAGGTCAGGGAATGGCCGCGGCTGCCGTCGCTGCGCAAGCGGAAACCCAGTAAGCCGTCGGCCTCTGCAGAGGTGGCTTCGAGGGCAACGGCGCCAGCCCCGTCACCGAAGAGCACACAGGTGCTTCTGTCGTCCCAGTCGACAAAGCGGCTCAACTGGTCGGCACCGATCACCAGCACCCGTTGCATGGCGCCTGTACGTAGATACTGAGCGGCTGTAACGAGGGCGAAAAGGAAGCCGCTACAGGCCGCCGTGAGGTCAAAGGCCACGGCATTCTGCGCTTTCAATCCGGCCTGAACCCTTGGTGCAGATCCAAATAGGTCGTCAGGGGTGGAGGTGGCAAGCAACACCAGGTCGAGGCTGTCAGGCTCCCACTGGGCCATCTCCAGGGCTTTTTGGCCAGCACGGACAGCCAGATCGTTCAGCGATTCCTCCGGGGTGCTGACGCGCCGAGACTGAATTCCTGTACGGGTGCGAATCCATTCGTCGCTGGTCTGCACCCGCTCGCTGAGGGCAGCATTGCTGATGGTTTGGTTCGCCTGGGCGCTGCCACTTGCGACCAGAGCCATGCCACGGAAGGGTGGGGGAGAGCCAGCCAATGTGGAAGCGCTGTGAGTGGCGTCAGTCAATCACAGTCCAGACAAGTTGCTTCAGCTTTTGAGCGTTGTTGGCTTGCTGAGTTCGGCGAGATCGTCCATCACACCATGACTTGCAGCGGAGTGAGCCAAGCGCAGAGCGCTCACCACGGAGAGGGCTTTGCTGCTTCCATGGCCGATCACGCAAATGCCATTCACGCCAAGGAGAAGTGCGCCGCCGTGTTCAGCGTGGTCGAGCCGTTTCTTGATGCGTTTGAGATTGCTGCGTAGGAAGGCTGAGCCAACTTTTCCGCGGCGGCCCCTCGGCAATTCAGCCCTGAGCACACCGAGCAAAACACTGCCGACGGATTCAAGGAATTTGAGCAGCACATTGCCCGTAAAACCATCGCAAACCACCACATCAAATTCACCGGAGAGAACATCTCTTCCTTCGCAATTTCCTGCGAAATGAAGACGGGTTTCCTCGCGCAGTAATTCGTGGGTGCGTAGAGCTAGTTCATTGCCCTTGCATTCCTCTTCTCCAATGTTGAGTAAGCCAATTCGAGGGCGATCAACTTGGAGAACGTCGCGGCAATAGATGTTGCCGAGCAAAGCAAATTGATGCATGTAGGCAGGTTTGCAGTCCATATTTGCTCCCACATCCAGCACCAGCACGGGCTGGCCGGGGTCTTTGGTGGGGAACAGGGCTCCAATGGCGGGTCGATCGATCCCTGCTAGGCGACCGAGGCGAAAGATGGCCGAAGCCATCACGGCACCAGAATTTCCCGCGGAGTAAATCGCCAAGGCGTCTCCGCGTTTCACCAGATCCATGGCCACATTCACGCTGGCATCGCGCTTCCTGCGCACAACTGTGGCTTCCTCGTGCATCTCCACTGAAGGTCCGCTGGGGATCAGCTCCAGATGCCCTGCGTTGATCGCGTTGTTGAGCGGTCCTGTGAGTCCAGAGGTCTCAGCGGCCTCCATGACCCGGTTGGTCTCACCGATAAAGCGGATTCTCAAGGGCAGCCGATCGATGGCTTGAAGAGAGCCCTCCAGGATCTCCCCAGGGGAATGGTCTCCACCCATTCCATCCACTGCTACCCAAAGGCGATCACTGTCCTTGATCAGTCCGTCATCACCCACCTCTGTGCTTTGCAAGCGGCGCAGAGGGTCCATCATGGGTTGGAGCATCTGTCCAGCCATGCTTCCGGCGTTGGTGACGACGCTTCCTGCCATCGATCCGACCGATTCAGCCACGTTGCTCGCAGCGCTGGCAGAGGTGGTAGCGGTGTCGACGAGACTGGTTACGGCGCTATTGCGCCGATACCAAATCACAAGTCTCCTTACCGCCTTTGATCGGCGTGGTTTGCTCCGGGCTTCGTCGGCCGGGCTGAATTCAGGATCCTTCGGGTGCAACGGAATCGATGATGCGCTGGAACAAGTAACCGGTTCCCCTAGCCGTGAGGATCAGCTCGGGATTGGCCGGATCGTCTTCGAGTTTGGAGCGAAGCCGCGAGATATGAACATCCACGACCCTGGTATCCACGTGGCGTTCAGGCGTATACCCCCAGACATCCTTCAAGATTTCACCGCGGCTGAACGGTTCACCGGAGCGACCCACCAGCAGTTCCAGGAGGCTGAACTCCATTCCGGTGAGACGAATCCGTTCATCCGCACGAAACACCTGGCGCTTATTGGTGTCGATGCGTAGATCTGCTACTTGAATAATCCCAGAATTGGGGATTCCAGCGACCTGTTCTTTTTCAACTCGGCGAAGAACGCAGCGGATTCTTGCTTCAAGCTCTTTGGGACTAAACGGTTTGACGACGTAGTCGTCAGCACCGAGCTCAAGGCCGGTAATCCGGTCTGCAACGTCACCCAAAGCGGTGAGCATCACGATCGGAACATCCGACTCCTTGCGCAATTCTTGGCAGACGCCGTAGCCGTCAAGCTTGGGCATCATCACGTCCAAGACCACCAGATCGGGATTGCACTGTTCAAAGCTTTCGAGAGCTTCAGTGCCGTCGCAGGCCGTTACAACGTTGTAGCCAATCATCGACAGACGAGTTTCCAGAATGCGTCGAATACTGGCCTCGTCGTCCACAACGAGAATGGTTTCTTTGCTGGCGGCTGTGGCCGTCATATCCGAACTCATTTCGTACTGGTATTGGCTATAGGTAAATGGACGGAGGCCCCGTTTATTCACCAATAGCCAACTTTCTTCATAGTTCGACGTGTCCCGACCCGCTTCAATTTTTGTTTGCCAGAGCTGTGGTGCTCAGACTCGGCAGTTTTTTGGCCGTTGCAGCAGTTGCGGGAGCTGGAATTCTCTTGTCGAGCAAACCGCTCCGAAACACGACGGCCGGCGCAGACGCGCTCCTGCCGAGTCAGCAGCGTCTCCAGTGGCGCGACGTTCCACCGCCATGGCCGATCTGGGTGATCGGCCGATTCAGCGTCTTGAGAGCGGCTACCCAGAATTGGATCGAGTCTTGGGCGGTGGAGTTGTACCCGGTTCGCTTGTGCTGGTCGGGGGTGACCCAGGAATTGGCAAAAGCACGCTGCTGCTGCAAAGCGCATCGGTTATGGCGAACCGGCTTTCCGTTTTGTATGTCAGTGCTGAGGAATCAGCCCAGCAAGTGAAGTTGCGCTGGTTGCGTTTGGGTGGAGAGAGCGAGGGGCTCCAACTGCTTGCCGAAACAGATTTGGAGTTGGTGTTGGAAGAACTCGAGGCTCTGCGGCCCGATGTGGCGATCATCGACAGCATTCAGGCCCTTCATGACGCCAACCTGTCGAGTGCGCCGGGATCAGTGGCTCAAGTGCGGGAATGTGCAGCGTCTTTGCAGCGATTGGCTAAGCGTCAGAACACGGCTTTGCTGCTTGTCGGCCATGTAACCAAGGAGGGAATGTTGGCAGGACCAAAGGTTCTCGAGCATTTGGTAGATGCCGTGCTCACCTTTGAGGGGGATCGTTTTGCCAGTCATCGACTCCTGCGTGCCGTTAAAAATCGCTTTGGCGCTACCCATGAACTGGGCGTCTTCGAAATGCAGGGCCAAGGTCTTGTGGAGGTCAACAACCCGAGCGAGCTGTTCCTGAGTGGAGATGAGGCCAGCGGAGTTGCCACGATCGTGTCCTGTGAGGGCACCAGGCCTCTTGTTGTGGATCTTCAGGCCTTGGTGAGTACTACGAGCTATGCCAGTCCAAGACGGACGGCCACAGGGATTGCTGTGAATCGTTTGCATCAGATCTTGGCGGTGCTGGAAAAGCACATGGGCCTGCCCCTGTCACGTTTTGACTGCTACCTCGCGGTGGCTGGTGGTCTCGATGTGGAGGAGCCTGCGGCTGATTTGGGCGTGGCTGCTGCTGTTGTGGCGAGTTATCGCGATCTCATCTTGCCGGCAGGCACCGTTCTGCTAGGTGAACTTGGCCTTGGTGGGCAGCTCAGGCCTGTTGGTCAGTTGGAGTTGCGCTTGCAAGAGGCCGTTCGTCTTGGATTCAGACGAGCGGTGGTTCCCAAAGGCTGCGGTCTCGGAACGGGGGAGGCCAGCTTGGACCTGGAGCTGCACGAAGCTGGATCGATCACGGAAGCTCTGGTCCTTGCTTTGGGTGTGAACCCTGCCGATGACCAAGCATGACCGTCAGAAGTACACATCCACGTTGCTGCGGCCAGTTGATTTCAGCCAGTTCTCAATATCGAGATAGCCACCTGGATTCAGCCTGACGGCTTGGGTCCAAACATCTGCTGCTAGGTCAAACCAGCCATCCGCATCATCACGTCGACCGTCTTCTTCCGCAGTGCGACCGCGTTTTTCATAAATCAGGCCCATGTTTTTCAGGCATGACGGTTGCTTGGGGTTCTCATCCAAGGCCTTTTGGTAGGTCTCCAGCGCTCGCTCTTCCTCACCATTGCTCATATAGATGATGGCGATGTTTTTGAGGGTCTCGCCCCTATCGATCGCGTTCTCCTCAAGCTTCAGGCTTTCCTCGTAGTTTTCCAAGGCTTCGGCGTAATCACCGTCGTTCTGGGCTGAGAGCCCGTCGCGGTAATACACATAAGCTTCTTTGGCACGGGCATTAATCGGCAGTAGCTTCACGATGAGATCGGCCATGACCGTGAAGCTTTTGTCGATGAAATTGTCGTTTCGGTTGCTGCGCGGCACAGGAAGCCAAAAAAGGTGTGACTCCATCCTGACTGGAATCAGCAGCCCTGCCTAGCGTTCCTTGATGCGTTCTGCCGTTGTGACAAATTCCGCTAACGCCACAAAGTCCTCTCCCACGATGCTTCTAGACGTGGACGGCATGAAGTGCGGTGGTTGCGTGCGTTCTGTCGAGCGCACGCTCCTGGATCAACCCGGGGTGTGTGAAGCCAGCGTGAATCTGGTCACTCGCAGCGCTTGGCTTCGTTTTGAAGACGATGCCGATGCTGATCTTGATGGTGTCGTTGAGGCGTTAACGGCGCGAGGTTTCAGTGCCCATCTTCGAGAGACGAATGCGTTCGGTTCATCGCTGGAGGCTGATCGCAGTTGGGGGTGGTGGCAGCAGTGGCGTCAGTTAATCGTTGCTCTTGTCTTGCTCGTGTTGTCCGTGGTGGGTCACCTGGCTGAAGCCGGAACCGTCAACGTTCCACCTCTTGGCTCGCTTCCTTTCCACGCAGGCTTGGCCACTGTGGCTTTGGTGGGGCCCGGCCGACCCATCCTGATCGCCGGATGGCGATCCGCCCGCATGGGGGTGCCAACGATGGACACCTTGGTGAGCCTTGGGGTGGGCAGTGCCTACCTGGCCAGCTTGGTCGCTTTGGCTTGGCCTCAGGTGGGTTGGCCCTGCTTCTTCAACGAGCCAGTGATGCTCTTGGGTTTTGTGCTGCTAGGACGCTTTCTGGAAGAGCGGGCGCGCCGTCGCACGGGCCGTGCACTGCAGGACTTAGCGGCTCTCCAGCCAGATGGTGCTCGGCTGTTGATGGACGATGGCACGATCCGTGAGGTGTCTGTTTCGGCGCTGCGCCCAGGAGAGCATGTGCAGCTTTTGGCCGGCGACCGCGTCCCAGTGGATGGAATCGTGCGTGAAGGGCATTCGGCTGTGGATCTCTCCAGCCTCACTGGGGAACCCTTGCCTTTGGATGCCTCTCCAGGCGCTGAGCTCAGTTCAGGCAGCCTCAATTTGGAGGCAACCTTGATCATTGAGGTGCAGCGGATTGGTCGCGAAACCGCCTTGGCTCGGATTATTGATCTGGTGGAGCAAGCTCAGGCAAGGAAGGCACCGATTCAGGGTCTTGCCGATCGCGTGGCCGGCCAGTTTTGTTACGCGGTGGTGAGTTTTGCCATTCTCACCTTCCTGTTTTGGTGGCAGGTCGGTTGTCGACTTTGGCCTCAGGTCCTGGATGTTCCTGTCGCGTTGATGGATCACGGCCATGCGCATGGTCTGCATGGCTCTCTTGGTGCGGGAGCTGAGACGCCACTTGGTCTCGCTCTCCAACTCTCCATTGCGGTGCTTGTGGTGGCTTGCCCCTGTGCTCTTGGATTGGCTACTCCCACCGTGATCACCGTCTCATCAGGCTTGGCAGCAAAGCAGGGCTGGTTGTTTCGAGGCGGAGATGTGATCGAGTTGGCAGCCTCCGTGCAGCGCATGGTGTTCGATAAAACAGGCACGCTCACGCTCGGGCGGCCCCTGGTTGATTCGGTGTTGGCCAGCGAGGATCCCCCTCAAACGCTTCAGTTGGCGGCCAGCCTTGAGCAGACGAGCCGGCATCCACTCGCCCATGCGTTGTTGCAGGAGGTGCAACGGCTGCAGTTGCCTCTTCTAGGGGTTGAATCCAGCCGAACCACTCCTGGTGCAGGGATGGAGGGTCGTTTGCAGGGAGTGGATGGCCTGGTACGCGTTGGCTCTCCAGAATGGCTACGTGATCAAGGTGTGTTCTGGACGGAGCAACAGCAACAAACGCTTGATGCTGCTGTCCAGCGTGGCCAGTCGTTAATGGCTGTTGCTTTGGCCGAGACTCCTCTTGGCCTCGTGACCGTCGACGATCGACTTCGTCCGGATGCATCGCTCGCTATCCAGCGCTTACGAGACCAGGGTCAGTCTGTCGCCATGTTGAGTGGCGATCGTCGCCAGACCGTTGAACGGGTGGGACGTGAGCTTGGTTTCGCTGACGCCGATTTGGCTTGGCAGCTGTTGCCGCATCAAAAACTTGAACGGCTTGAGCTTTTGCGAGAGCAGGGTGCTGTGGCAATGGTGGGTGACGGAATTAACGATGCCCCTGCGTTGGCGGCAGCTGACCTCGGCATCGCCGTGGGCACAGGCACTCAGATCGCTCAGGACACGGCCGACCTTGTGTTGCTTGGTGACAGGCTTGAGGCGGTCCCTGAAGCGCTTTGCTTGGCGAGGCGAACGATGTCCAAAATTCGTCAGAACTTGATTTGGGCTTTTGGTTACAACCTCATTGCCTTGCCGATTGCGGCTGGTGTGCTTTTGCCCGGCTTTGGTCTCCTGTTGTCCCCGCCTTTGGCAGCCTTGCTCATGGCATTTAGCTCGGTGTCTGTGGTGCTGAATGCCCTCAGCTTGCGGCTTCGTTAACGATGGCCAGGAGCAAGGGACGACTGCTGGTGCTGGAGGGTATTGATGGTTGTGGCAAAACCACCCAGCTTCAGCAGCTGTCCAGTTGGCTTCCAAACAGCGGACTCATGCCCGATGGATCTCAGCTGGTTGTGACCAGAGAACCAGGGGGAACGGCCCTAGGGGCAAGCCTTCGTCAACTTTTGCTCCATCCCCCTCCAGATGCTGACCCTGGGCCCACAGCAGAATTGTTGCTGTATGCAGCAGATCGTGCCCAACACGTAGACCGAGTCATTCAGCCCGCCTTAGAGCGAGGTGATTGGGTGCTCAGTGATCGCTTCACAGGATCGACGATGGCTTACCAGGGATACGGACGAGGTCTCGACCGGGAGCTCATCACTGATCTCGAGCGCATTGCCACGCGAGGGCTCAGCCCCGACATGACGGTTTGGCTTGATATCCCTTTGGCATTGAGTATTCAGAGACGCGGAAGTCGCGAGGACGACCGCATCGAAGCGGAAGGTGTTGCGTTCTTAGAGCGCGTTTCCAATGGTTTTTCTAACTTGGCTAAGGCGCGTGGCTGGGAGTCGGTTGTGGCTGACCGTCCACTTTTGGAGGTTGCGGAGGCGATTCAAACCGCTTTGCTCACCCGAGCTACGGCTTGGCAGCGATGAGCGACGTGTCGCTCGAAGAGCAAGATCTGTTTGCTGATCTGGTGGGTCAGCCTCTGGCTGTGACTCTTTTAAAGGCAGCCCTGAATCAAGGGCGCCTCGCTCCTGCCTATCTCTTCGCTGGTCCAGAGGGCGTTGGTCGTCGCCTGGCTGTTCTGCGCTTCCTCGAGGGTGTGATCAGTGAGGGCCAGTGCAATCAACGCCAGCGGCGGCGCTTGGCAGAACGCAACCACCCTGATCTCCTCTGGGTCGAACCCAGCTACAGCCACCAGGGGCGTTTGATCTCCCGCTCTGAAGCTGAGGAGGCGGGCATAAGTCGTCGAACCCCTCCCCTCGTGAGGTTGGATCAGATTCGAGATATCAGCCGTTTCTTGTCACGGCAGCCGCTTGAGTCGTCGCGAGGCCTTGTGGTGCTTGAGGAGCCGGAAGCGATGGCGGAAGCCGCCGCCAATGCTTTGCTCAAAACTCTTGAGGAACCGGGCCATGGAGTGTTGATCCTGCTCTCAGCGGCTCCCGAACGGCTGCTCTCCACCATTCGTTCGCGCTGTCAGCTGATTCGATTGATCCAGCTGAGTGCTGAAGACATGCAGTCAGTTCTCCAACGTTTGCCAGCTGAGGTCGACCAAGAGGCTGTAAAGCAAGGGCTCATGCAGCCAGAGTTGGTCGCCATGGCTGGTGGTTCTCCAGGTGCGTTGTTGGGCCATGTCAGGCAGTGGTCTCGTGTTTCACCCGAACTGATGGGACGTTTGCAAACTTTGCCAACCCAACCGATCGAAGCCCTGGGGCTCGCCCGTGATCTCACTGAGGCTCTTGATGGAGAACAACAGCTTTGGCTCATCAATTGGCTGCAGCAGCACCTTTGGAGGGTGCAAAAAAATGAGCGAGTTCTCAAAAAAATCGAACGACTACGCGTTCAATTGCTTTCTTTTGTGCAACCCAGATTGGCGTGGGAAGTCACCTTCCTGGATTTGATGGGACTTTGATCGTTGTCAATCAGGCCGTGGCCCTATTCGATGCCTCAGCTTTTTGTTCTCGATCTTGGCGCGCTTGAGCGAGGACATCGTGGAGTCCATCGAGTTGAGCTCCGGTGGGCAGCTCGAGGCAGTAGCCAGCTCCATAAACCGTTTTAATAAAACGGGGCTTGCGTGGATCTGGTTCTAATTTTGTGCGTAGGTGACGGACGTGAACGCGAATCGTTTCGATATCGTCGTCTGGCTCATAACCCCAAACTTCCTTGAGGATCAGAGAGGGGGCAACCGTTTGACCATGGCGTTGGAGCAAGCAATGCAGAAGCTCGAATTCCAAGTGGGTGAGTCGTACCGGGTGATCGAACCAGATCGCCTCAAAGCGCTCTGGCACCAAGGTCAGCGGTCCGTAACTAAGAATTTCGTGATGATTTACAGATGTTCCGATAGGAGCTCTGTCACTACGCCGCAGGAGCGCTTTCACTCGCGCTTGGAGTTCTTCGAGATCAAAAGGTTTTGTGAGGTAGTCATCTGCGCCTGAGTTAAACCCGCTCACCTTGTCTTTCGTCCCGCCCAGAGCTGTCAGCATCAGGATGGGAATGGAAGCCGTTCTTTCATCTCGGCGCAATCGTTGGCAGAGCGTGAGCCCATCCACATTGGGAAGCATTAAATCCAGAAGAATTAAATCTGGGGTGTATTGCAGTGCAAGCGCCTGCCCCTTAATGCCGTCGTCGGCTCGTTGAACATCAAAACCACTGTGCTCTAGGTGCCCGCCTACTAGTTCACTCATGTCCCGGTCGTCTTCGATCAGCAGGATGGAAGGCTTCATCTAAATGCTGGCGAACAAACAGTGGGACGAGGTAATGCCGCGTCATTAAGGAGTAATTCTCTCAAGATTCACCAGTTTGTGCAGAATTCATGTATATACCTCCATGGTTGGCATGTCCCGGGAAGTTGTTTGCCTAACTGGGATTTGCTGCAGTAAGTCGAAGATTAACTCGTGCGGCTCTACAGGAAATCTTTTGATTTGAATGGCACGCCTTGGCGAATTTCTTCTGATTAGAGAAAAAGCATTGCCACAAAGGCAAAAAAATGTCACCACCTTGAGGGCGATGACATTCGTTTGAAACTCCCCGGGCGGGATTCGAACCTGCGACCAATCGATTAACAGTCGACCGCTCTACCGCTGAGCTACCGAGGATTGAGACCTGGAGACCTTAACTGTCTGGCCTTGCCTTAGGCAAGTGCCTTGAGTGTGCGGCGCAAGGCGGAGCCTTTCTCCCAAGGGCCAATCCTGCCCTTTTGCATCAGTGCCGCTCCGTCAGCATGGTCCAGTTCATCCAATCGATGGGTGATCCAAAGAGCTGTAAGTGGATTGAGTGAGCGGTGACAAAGCTGTTGAACCGTTGCCAACACCGAGCTTTGGCTCGAAGGGTCCAACAGTGCTGTTGGCTCATCAAGCAACAGCAGTTTCGCTTCACTGGCTAAGGCACCAGCAATAGCCAAACGCTGCTTTTGGCCTCCACTCAATGTGTGAATTTGCCGGCCAGTCATCCCAGCGAGCCCAACCTGTTCCAGCAGGTGAGCGATCCGCTCGCGTTTCAGGGAAGGGGCAAGCGTGGGGGGGAGGTTGAGCAAAAGGTCGCTGCCGCAACTTGGGAGCAGCAATTGATGGTCGGGATTTTGGAACACCAGGGCCGTTTGGACATTGCAGTCCACTCGTCCTGATTGAGGTTGGATTAACCCTCCGATCATTCGAAATAGGGTGCTTTTTCCGCTGCCATTGCTTCCCACAAGCATCCACAGACCTGGCCCTGGGACGCTGAAGCTGCAGCGGTCCAGAGCGCGGGTCCCGCAGGGCCAGCAAAAACTCACGCTTTCAAATTGAAGAACCTGTTCGTAGGTGTCCGTTCTCACAGGGGTTAGCTGTCGAGTGAAAAGCCCGGGCGTTTGCTACCCCCGGATGCCGCCGTCTTCTCGTAGGTCTGAACAGCTAAAACGTCGCTTGTGAGCACGCTGAGTCGTTTGCCTTCTACTTTTTCGCAAGTCAATTCAAGCAATCGTGGCTGTCCCTGCTCGAGGGCTTGCCGTACTTGTTGATAAACCGATTCGGCATCTCCCGATTCCTTGCGTTGAACAGAGATGGGCATCGGGCTCATACGAAGAGCTAATTCGATGACGTACACAGGTATAAAAAATGTTTGTGGTTCCATTCTCCTCGCCAGGAGCATGAAACGGAGGCCTGAGTATTTTCACTCATCTATGGCTTGCTTGGCTGTGTCGCCCCTGCAAAAACAGCGGAAGCCATTAGCCTCCGGATGTAAAGCTTCATGAAGCAACCTCATGACGATCGCTGCAGGTCGCATGCCGCAGCGGGGATGGTTCGACGTCCTCGATGACTGGCTCAAACGCGACCGATTTGTTTTTGTCGGCTGGTCCGGCATTCTCCTTCTTCCCACGGCCTACCTCTCGATTGGTGGCTGGTTAACGGGAACCACTTTTGTAACTTCCTGGTATACCCACGGCATTGCGTCGTCCTACCTCGAGGGTTGCAACTTTTTGACCGCTGCTGTGTCCACCCCCGCTGATGCGATGGGTCACAGCTTGCTGTTGCTCTGGGGCCCAGAAGCCCAGGGTGATTTTGTCCGCTGGATTCAGCTTGGAGGCCTCTGGGCTTTCGTTGCTCTCCACGGCGCCTTTGCACTGATCGGCTTCATGCTGCGTCAGTTTGAAATTGCTCGTCTCGTCGGCATTCGTCCTTACAACGCCATCGCCTTCTCAGGTCCGATTGCGGTGTTCGTCAGTGTCTTCCTGATGTACCCCTTGGGACAGAGCAGCTGGTTCTTTGCACCCTCCTTTGGTGTGGCTGCAATTTTCCGCTTCCTGTTGTTCCTCCAGGGCTTCCATAACTGGACCCTGAATCCCTTCCACATGATGGGAGTGGCCGGCATTCTTGGCGGTGCACTGCTTTGCGCCATTCACGGCGCGACCGTGGAAAACACCCTTTTTGAGGATGGTGAACAGTCGAACACCTTTAAGGCGTTCGAACCCACCCAAGAAGAAGAGACCTATTCAATGGTTACCGCCAACCGTTTCTGGAGCCAAATCTTCGGAATTGCGTTCTCCAACAAGCGTTGGCTGCACTTCTTCATGCTGTTTGTGCCAGTGATGGGCTTGTGGACCAGTTCCATCGGCATCATCGGCCTTGCACTCAACTTGCGTGCCTATGACTTCGTGTCACAGGAAATCCGCGCTGCTGAGGATCCTGAATTTGAAACCTTCTACACGAAGAACATTCTTCTGAATGAAGGTCTGCGTGCCTGGATGGCACCGGCTGATCAGCCGCACGAAAACTTCGTCTTCCCTGAAGAGGTTCTGCCCCGTGGAAACGCTCTCTGATTGAGTCAAGAATTTCAAGTCCTTTTCTTAATCTCTTTAAACGCTCATTAATTTGGGCGTTTTTTTGTTTGCCTCGCCAAAGGTTCTCTCTTGCTGTCTCTAAGTTGTAAGTGAATAGTTCTAAAAGATGATCAAGTCCCAGCTCTTTGTTTCATGGTTGATTTGCTTAAAGATTATGCTTGAGTTCTTTTGGTAAATATTTATTTGGGAATTTTTGATGTAGTTTTTGTCTTTTTGTTGGTTTTTGTACTTTTAGTGCTAAAAGCGAATGCATTGCCGGCCGATCATTTCCCCTTCCTGAAAATTGGCTCATGATTTAGTACTTTGACTCAGGGTCTTCTGATCGCGGAAGGACGTCTGAGTTAAGGCGTCTAGTTCCTAGATCAATTGGTTCCGCGATAAAGCTGTCCTGGCGAGAGCCCCCGATTGCTTTAAGAATCGGGGGCATCGTTTTGATCGGTTGAATCGCTTACTTCCTCAAGTTTCCTGCAAAGTTCAAGCCCGCTTTTCCAGCTTTGGCAATACCAATTATCCCCTTTCGCAAGCTGCAAAGCCTTGCTCTGAACAGAGCTCCCTGATTGCCAACCAGGGTCAGACGGATTGAGCAGCATTACATCGAAACGATCAAGGCGTCTCTGATTTAACGGGTTCCGGCCGATTGCTTCTATCTGGAGCCGATGCGTCAGCTGCGGAGCTAAATGGCTAGTGGTTATTACTCGACTTTCTGCTGGTATTCGCCGCAATGCTTCATTCACGTCAGTAAGTTGATCCACTCTGCTGAGGTAATGCCCGCTAAAGAACCATGGCTTTGCGAGTGCTGCCCAGCAAACGGCAGACCAAGCTAAACGGCGCCAGGGCCACGCTCTACATCCGCTTGTTTGTAGTCCATCAATTGCAGCGACCACTGCAATCACAGCTAGAGGTAAATTGTAATGATGCACCAAGTTACGTTGGGCACCGTTGCTGGAGATCAAATTCACTAACCAAAGTGGTAGAGCAGTAAGTAGAACTGTTAGGGAATTTCGCCGCCAGAATAAAGCTGTTGGGACTGAGATCAGCACTACATAGATGGGCAGTTCCTGCCAGGGCACTACGTCCACCAAGACCCATGGCCTTTGCAGGCTGCCTATAAGAATTGAAGGAATACTGTCTCCAAGACTGCTGAATCTGCTTAAGGCGGCCGGTCCTTGGTCAGGGCCATTAAGCCAGGGATAAAGCCATTCGCTAAGCGAAAGCATCCAGCCCAAACCAAGCGCAATTGCAAAAAGTCCCCAGCACCATCGTCGCTGAACTAGCTCTGACAACCCCAGTCCGATCACTACAAGAGCTAAGCCGTCACGGCAGCCAAGTAGCCAAAGAAGGCACAGCAGCCATGGCAAGGGCTTTTGCGCACGACTGCACCAGATGCAACCTGCCAAGGCAGGCATCGCCCAAACCTCTGGGTGAAAATCAAAAAGGTTGGTATTAAAAACTTGCGGCTGTAGCCACCACAGCAAGCAGGGCAGCCAGCTGAGGCGCTCTGGTAAACGAGCCTGTCGCCAGAGAGCTGCAAGAGGCAACGCGGTGAGTGCAAGGCTCAGAGCTTGACTGGCTAGTAGCCATTGGATGCTGGGCCATAGGTAGTAAGCAGCCCCGATTGCATAGAAAGCCCACGCTCCGTGGTTACCCATGTGATGCAAGCCCAGCAGGGAGGAGCGGGGCTCAAGTCCACGGCTGATCTGCCATGCAACCTGGTCGTAAATCCCTAGGTCGAAGCCATTACTTTGCAGCCAAAGATGTCTTAGAGCTGAACTGAGCCACCACACCAGGCCCACTATTAGTGAGGTCGTGAGTTGACGTCGGAAGTTGGTCCTTGCGGAATACGTCAAGGTTTCAGGGAAAAGAAGAACTGAGCAGAACCGGCAGGATGAAAAATTAAAATCCAATGTTGCTAATCAGTGCTCGCTACAGCAGAGATCGCTCGTGAGTTTCTCTATGGGGTCTAAGAAAGAAGCGATTGGACCGAGTGCTGTGATTCAGTTTGACCCTTTATCAAAGTGTCGCTAAAGGATGAGGCCTAGATAGACACTGCAGATCTAAAGGAAACTGAGATTATCAGCACGTCTTAGCGGGAAGCTTTTTTGGCTGTAAATCGGAATGCCTTGATCAACGTTGCACTGTTTTAGAGAAACGTTCGAATGCTTTTTGAGCTTCGTTATCTCCCGAAGCATTCCGTTGTAATAACACCACGTCGTCGTCGAAAGCCATGACGCCGTAGCCCTGATTCAGTAGATCATCGAGTTCACGGAGATTGCCCAGTAGCCCTCTTCTCTGTTTGCTGTACGTCTGAAAAAGTTTTTGGTTGTGCATGTCTACCGCTACCCAATCAACAAAATCAGGATTCCCATCCTTGTCTTGAAATTGGTAGTGATAAGGGAAACGAATCAGCACTTCACGATCGGCTAGGTGGGGTATTAACCCTGTGGTGGCAGCGACTCTGCTGCCCTTAGGGATGCGCTGAATCAAGTCAAGGGCTTTGTTCCCGTGGCGGAGCTGCTCCATAGGATTGCGATAGATCCAGGGCTGGATGCTGTCTGGAATTATCCAAGAAAGGCTCTTGTTGGGATTGCCCGTCACGGTGAAGAAGCAAGACAGTGCAAGAGCTCCAGCCCAGATCCGTCGCAGTCGCCGTGATTCGAATAGGGCCTGACGTTCTTGCCACCAGAAAATTGCTCCAGCAAATAGGCCTGGAACAACCAAGTAGGTGTAGCGGATGCTGATGGACAGAGGATTATTGAATCCCTGAGCCAGCATTAGCCCCAGCAGCGGGAGTCCCATCAACAGCCAGCTGTCTATCGAGAGGAAGGGCACCATGATCAGTGGCAGGCCTTGCGCTATTAGATAGGTGATGGTGACTCCCGGTGGCGTCACCAGCTCGCGGACCAGGATTAGGGGTTGGCGTAGCGCTAGTCCTAGTACCTCAAGGCTGCTGGCCTGATTGCGACCCTCCAGGTACTGGCCGAAGTTCTCCACCATGAATCGCTGAGAGCTGTCGGCGCTGAACATGGGCATTAAGAGATTGGTGGTTATGGCCACCCACGCCCCTCCGAAGAGGATCAGCGTTGCGGCCAGGGGCCAGCGTCCGGAACGGCGCAAGCCAAGCCAAAGGCCTATGCCCATCAGCACAACTCCTGTGTCCTCACGAATCAGAGGGATGACTAGGGCTGCCGCGATCGTTAGCCAGAGTTGTTGTTGCTCAAGCCCCAGCAACAGCAAAAACACACACAGCGGCAGCTGACTGAGATCGGTGAAATTGGCGAGCATGCAGGGTGCGATCACCGCATTCGCGCAGTAGAACGCGATCGATACCATCGCAGCTAGCTCAGGCTTGAGATGTTTCGTTGCGAGTCGATGTAGTACAAGTCCAGCGGCCGTGATCAGGACCACCTGCAGCATCGGTAGGGCCCACTTCCCAAGTAGACCCACAAGAGGGATCCACAGCGCCAGGATCGGTGTGAAGTGCTGACCGAGGCGGTGGTAGCCGAGGCTTGGCAGTTCACCGCTGTGGATCACATTGGTGGAGAGCTGTGAGGAGAGCGTGCTCTCAAAGGGGTGTCCACGCAGCCCGTTCCAGAGGACCTGCATCAGGATTCCCTGGTCCATGGAGGCTGTGAGGGACTGCAACCGCCACCACTGAAGAGCGCAGCCGACAATTAAGAACAGTCCTGCAGCTAGCAACACCCGCCGCTGGGATTGTTCGGCTGGTCGGCTCTCGTTGGCCTGAAATGTTGCCATGGAGTCTTCCATCATGATCAGCCAGGACATGAACTTCTTCCATCGAAGATATGGGTAGTGGCCCATTGCCGATGATCCAGGCCCATTGCTCAAACAGGCCTAGATCGTAAGCATTGCTCAGAATCAGCTAATGGCGCGAAGCCGCTACTCCCCAACCAAGGAATGCCACGCAAGAGGATAAGGATGCCCATCAAAGGCGTGCGGATGGCGTGGTGTTCATGGTTGGTCAAAGGAAAAACAATGCCAGAGGTGCCAATCAGTCGCTTTTGGATCGACGGATATGTTTGTGCAGCCTTGACGGGATTGCTCGCTTACGAGCCAAAACTCCTTTGGCGTACTGGTATTTAATTCTTGTAGAGAATGTTTGGCATACCAATTCAGTGAGGGGCGTGTAGATCCGTCCAGCATCACAATTGCATCAGGAGGGAGCAATCGGATCTGTGCTGCGACAGGCCTGGGATCCCAGCTTTCATTCAGTTCCCATAGCCATAGATGGCTGTGCCACAGTGCAAGAAGCCCAAGGCTCCAACCCGTGACCACCACGGCGAGCCCCTGCTGGCGTGAAAGCTGTAGGGGCTTCGAGAGCTTCAGCCCGCCGATGATCAAGCCAAGGCCTGCGGCAACCAAGGCTGGCAATGGAAGTGCTGCGCTGGTGTTCATCGCCAGCAGAACCGTAGTGCTGATCAGGAGGAGAGCTCCGATCCATTGCCAGGCTTGTGGGATCCAGTGGGGGCGACCCTCCTTTAGGAGTCCAGCCAGGGTTTCTCCGCATAGAAGGGCGATAGGTGGCCAGAGGAGGTGGCTATACCAAGGCAACTGGGTCTGTAAGGGCAACACCATCAGCGCGCTACCGGCTAGAAGGCCTAGTTCCCATAAGCCAGTAGAGGTTTTCCGATGGCGCCATGCCCAGTACACGCCACTAGGTAGGAGCAGGATCCAGGGCCATCCCCCCTCAAGAACTTCCGTTAGTGGCATCACCCAGGCCCCACTCTTGTCGCCGAGGACCTCTGTTACGCGACTAAACCCTTGGCCTCCCCACATCAAGAGTGCATTGCTGCCGCGCTGCCCAAAGTGCCAGAGGTGCCAGATCGCTCCTGGGATCAGGCCGCTGATCGCCCAGCCCAAGGCTGAAGTCTTTCTGCTGGAGGGTTTGTCGAAAAGGGTGATGATCCCAACTATGGCCAAGTAACCAATCAGGGCTGGTGGCTTCAGGAGCAAGATGCCGCTCCCTCCCAATCCAGCAAGCAAGCCATGCCAAGGCCAGCGTTTGCTGCTGAGCCAACCGCTGATTAGTAGCAAACTGCAGCTCACAAGCGTCCCGTCCAACATCGCCAGCCGCCCATGGCGTGCCATGGGCAAAAGGGTCATCAGGATCAAACCGGAACAAAGGGCGGAGCGCTCAGTCCCTGTTCCATTGCTGAGTTGGCGTCGCAGGATCACGATGAGTGGAACGGCCAAGCTGGCAAGAAGACTTGGTATTAGGCGTACGGCCCATTCGTCGTCTCCAAATCGCTTGATCGATGCACCGATCAGCCAGTGCAGTCCTGGTGGTTTGTTGAGGTAAATCGACTCACTGTTTTTCATGGCTAGTAGCCAGTCCCAAGCCGGTTGTGCTGCGGTGGAACGGGAGACTCCTGCAACTAGAGCTTCATCCCAATCTCGTAACGGCAGATTGCCCAGCCAAGGGAGCCAAATCAGCAGGGTGAGCAACCAGAGCAAAAGCGGCAATGGCACTGACGGAACCTCCCAGCGTCCGTTATCTTTCAAAGGACTAGATCGCAGTGATGTGGTCTCATCCTCAACCTTCGGGTCCATGAATGAGATCGAATGCATCGCCGGCGTTCATTTATCCATCCAGGAGGAGGTGTCCATGAGTTCCAGTTGTTTGACCCAGGGTCTGCTGATCGCGGAGAACGCCGGCTGACGGCATTTTCTTTTGACTGATCAATCGGTTCCGCGCCAGAGCGGACCCGGCGAGAGCCCCCGGCCAGTTTCTGGTCGGGGGTATCGTTTTAGGATTTGTTGTTGGATGGTTGGCTTGGGTCAGGTGCCATAGGAGTCGCTAGCCGTTTTCGCAATTGCCTCTCCAACGCAAGCTTTTGAGGTCCGTCACGTTGCAAAACAGCGATACCATTCTCGATCGCTTGCACTCGGTAGGCGTCCATTTGTCTTGGTAATTCCTGCTTGATGCGTTTCAGCGCACGCCAATCACCGCGAAAGGCCACGCTGTAGCGCTCTAACCAGTCGAGATCGACGGCGATCCAATCCACCGCAAGTTTGTTCTTGTTGCGGTCGAGGTAATGCAGCGATTTGGGATAACGCACTGCCACCTCACGTCGAGCGATTAAAGGGACGAGGGGTGTGTTAGCGCTCACGGATGCGTCTTTAGGGATCAGATTCAGAACTTGGCGCGCATCCCGACCGTGTTCCCATTGCCGAATAGGACTGCTAAAAACTATTGGCCTAACGCTGTCAGGAATAATCCACGAAAGGCTTCGGTGGGGGTTGCTGCTCACGGTGAGCAGAAGAGAAAGGCTGATGGCGATTCCCCATGCCAGACGCGTTCCGCGGCCGGGGATTTGTTGCTGGCGACGGCTCCACCAGAGCAGTGCTCCGAGGCTGAAGCCTGGCACCACAAGCAGCGTGTAGCGAATGGTGATCGAAAGCGGGTCATTGCTGCCTTGGGCCAGAAACAAGCCAAGGAGTGATGGGCCCGCAAGGATCCATGCATCGAGGCTGATCAGCGGCACCATCAGAAATGGGAGGCCATGCCCCAGGAGGTACAAGAAAGTTTTCCCTGGGGGGGAGAAAAGTTCCTTGAGAAGGATGAATGGTTGGCCCAAAGCCTGTTGCAATACGGAAAGGCTGCTCGCTCCTTCGCTCGGATCCACATCGAGATATTGGCCAAAGTTTTCCACCATGAATCGCTTGCTGTTGTCCTCCGAGAACAGCGGCATCAATGCATTCGTGACCAGCACCATCCATCCAGCACCCCAGATGATGAGGGCAATCGCGATGGGCCATCGTTTGGGTTCTCGAAAGAGCAACCACAGTCCGATGGCAATCAGCATGATGCCCGTGTCTTCTCGAATAAGCGGGATCAGAACAGCGGCGCTCAGGATCAACCATCCCATTCGCCTCTGAAGACCCAACATCAAGGCAAAAACAGCGACGGGAAGCTGGCAGAGATCAGTGAAATTTCCCAGCGTGGGTCCGATCAGTGCATTCCCTCCGTAAAACCCATACGTCAGCCAGTTCGCCGTCCTTGCTGGAACGAGTTGAAGGGCGAGTCGATGGAGGAATAACCCTGCAGAGACAATGAGCCCCACTTGTACAAGGGGAAGTGCAGCACCTCCGATCAACGCGAACAAAGGCGCCCAAAGGAGTAGGGAGGGGGTGAAATGTTGGCCTAATCGCGCATAGCCCAAGCCTGGTGGTTCACCGCTGTGGATCACATTGGTGGAGAGCTGTGAGGAGAGCGTGCTCTCAAAGGGGTGTCCCCGCAGGCTGTTCCACAACACTTGCTGAAAAATGCCTTGGTCGTAACTGGCAAGGAGTACATGGGAGCGCCAAGCCTGAAGTAGCAGTGCAATGACTGCAAAGATCAGCGCAGCAATGACGATGCGCCGGTTGGTGCAAAAATCTTTCATCTGAGGAGAGCGCGGCCACCTCAGGACTTTGATGATGGTGAAGGGAAACCGCACAGCCCTAAGAACGCATCACTCATCAATAGTTGATGCTTATTCTTTTTGCAGTGGTATCAGCGATCAGCAAAACGGCTGCCTGGAAACCGTAGCCCTTGATACATGACGTTGTGATTTCTGGCACAGGCGGACTTAATTCTTTTGTCTGGGTAATGCATTTTGGAATGGGCGTTAATACGTCTTAAGTACCTCAAATTTTTGGTGTGAGGCCGAAATGAAACTTTTCCATCAACTGCTGGTGGCCCCAGCTGCCTTGGGCCTTTTGGCTCCTATGGCTGCTAACGCCACTGAGCTGAACTTCAACGGTGTATCTGACTACGCCGCCACAGGCGAGCAAGTCACCAGCATCACTCAGTTTTCAGACGTTTACCCAACCGATTGGGCTTATCAGGCTCTTGGCAACCTGGTAGAGCGCTACGGCTGTGTTGCTGGTTACCCCAACGGCACCTTCCGCGGTAACAGGGCAATGACCCGCTTTGAAGCGGCTGCTCTGTTGAACGCATGTCTCGACCGCGTCACTGAAGTGACCGACGAGCTGAAAATGCTGATGAAAGAGTTCTCTAAAGAACTCGCCATCCTCAAGGGCCGTGTTGACGGACTTGAAGCCAAAGTTGGTGAACTGGAAGCTCAGCAGTTCTCCACCACCACCAAGATGACGGTTAATTCCTTCTGGGCTCTTGGTGCTACTACTTATGGTGGTGATGCAAAGAATCCAGCTGGTGGAGACTTAGGAGATGCCACTGACAAAGCAGATGGTGCCACATCATTTTCTTATGATCTGAGAATCTTCCTTGATACCAGTTTCACTGGTGAAGACCTCCTGAGAACTCGTCTCCGTTCTGCAAACATTTCAGATGTTTATGCTGGAAATGGAGTAGTTGGACTATGGAGTCAAGAGTATGGATATCAAACTGGTAATAACCTGGAACTCGACAGGCTCTTTTATCAGTTCCCTGTAGCAGATGAGTTCACCTTCACTGGTGGCCCAATGGTTCGTCAGGATGACATGTTGGCAGTGTGGCCTGCTGCTTATCCAGCAGCTATGACTGTTGATTTCTTCACCTATGCAGGCGCTCCAGGTGCCTACAACCTTGCTTTAGGTGCTGGTGCTGGAGTCATTTGGTCTAAAGATGATTTCAATATCAGCGCAAGCTATCTCAGCACCAATGGCAACGGTTCCGATCCCGATACTGGTGGTATCGCAACTGATGGTGCTGGCTCAAACGGAACCGTTCAGCTCTCCTATGCTCCTGAGCAATGGGGTGTAGCTGTTGCCTACAACTACGGTTCCACTGACAATGGTGTTGGCCTTTATAGCGGCAACGGCACTCCTTTGGCCAACAAACTTCAGGCTAATGGGGTAACAAACTCAGCAGCTTTAAGTGCTTGGTGGATGCCTGAGGAAACTGGAATTATTCCTTCTGTCAGTGCTGGTTGGGGTATTAATTCCACCAATAGTTCAGCTGATGGTAACGGAATTACTTATGATGGATCTGTTCTTGAATCCTCAACGTCCCAGTCTTGGTACGTAGGTCTTCAATGGGATGATGCATTCCTTGAAGGTAATGCACTTGGATTTGCAGTTGGTCAGCCAACTTTCGTGACCAGCATCGATAAGAAAAACTCCAGTGATGATTTCGTTGCTGATGGGAACTATGCTTTCGAGCTGTTCTACAACTTCCAAGTCACCGACAACATTTCTGTGACGCCTGCAGTTCACTACTTCAGTCGTCCTCTTGGTGGAGACAAGGACAGCACGGTCACCGACGGCGATAGCTTCAACAGCTTCGGCGGAATGATTAAGACTACGTTCGTTTTCTGATCGTTGTATTAATTTCAATACCGTTACTTACCCTCTCTCGCGAGAGGGTTTTTTTTATGGATTCAATATTTAGAATCATGTTTCAAACTTTTTTATAGGAATTTTGTTCTCGAAATAATTATCTGAAGGCCAGCCAGTACCTTGTAAAAGCCTTTTTTATAATGAGTGCTTTCTATTGTTGGCTTTGACCGGAAGAGAATAGGTCTCTGGGTCGTCATCTGATTGGATAAGAGCATGGCAATTGCACCCGACATCACAGAACTGGTGGGTCATACGCCTCTTGTACGTCTGAACAGGCTTCCCAAGCGCAGCGGTTGTCTGGCTGAATTGGTAGCAAAGCTAGAAAGCTTCAATCCCACGGCTTCTGTCAAGGATCGGATTGCAGGTTCGATGGTTCAGGCTGCTGAACAAGCCGGCACCATCGCTCCAGGACGCACCGTGCTTGTGGAGCCCACCAGTGGAAACACAGGAATTGCTCTGGCCATGGTTGCGGCAGCTCGGGGCTACCGGTTGATCCTCACCATGCCAGACACGATGAGTACGGAGCGTCGCGCGATGCTCCGGGCCTACGGGGCAGAGTTGCAGCTCACCCCAGGGAATGAAGGAATGCAAGGGGCGTTAGATCTGGCCAGAGAGCTCGTCTCTGAGATCCCAGAGGCTTATCTCTTGCAGCAGTTTGATAATCCTGCCAATCCAGCGGTTCATGCCGACACGACGGCAGAAGAGATCTGGAGTGATACAGGAGGTGAGATTGATGCCTTTGTCGCTGGAGTTGGGACGGGTGGCACCATTACAGGCTGTGCCAGGGTTTTAAAGCAGCGCAATCCTGATCTGAAAGTGATTGCGGTAGAACCGGCAGCAAGTCCAGTCTTGGCGGGTGGAGCCCCTGGCCCCCATCGCATTCAGGGCATTGGCGCTGGTTTTGTTCCCACTGTCTTTGATCGAAGCTTGATTGATGAAATCGTTGGGGTGAGTGATCAAGAAGCGATGGAAGTGGGGCGTTGTCTGGCTCGGGAAGAAGGCTTGCTCTCCGGGGTTAGTAGTGGAGCGGCTGTGGCTGCTGCCCTCCGTCTTGGCCAAAGACCTGAGATGGCTGGGAAAAGGATCGTTGTGATTCTCGCCAGCTTCGGTGAGCGTTATCTGTCTACGCCCATGTTCAGTGCTTCTGCTGCTTCACCGGCGCGGCGGGATGGTCAGCTTTGAGCCACTCTGACCAGCTTGAGATCAAAGGGGGTGATCCTTATCGCGTGCTCGGAGTGAGCCGCAGCGCCACTGCAGCTGAAATCAAGGCGGCGTATCGCCAACTTGTGAAGAGGCATCACCCTGATGCGGGTGGCGATTCTGAACGCATCCTTGATTTGAATGCGGCTTGGGAGTTGCTTGGCGATCGCGACCGACGGCGCGCCTTCGATCAGCGAGTGTCCCCTAAGGCTGGAGAGAAGGAAGAAGCACGCCGCCGTGGTGTCAGAAATGCTCGAGCGAGTCAGGCTGCTCGTCATGCCTCTGGACATGCTGCCGCTGAGGATGATGCCTTAGCGAATTGGTTGAAGAAGGTGTACACACCGATTGATCGCATGCTCGGACAGGTGATCAATCCCTTTTCCGCCCAGTTGCGTGAGCTTTCGGCGGATCCTTATGACGACAGTTTGATGGAAGGTTTCTGTCAATACTTGGAGCAAAGTCGCAGCAAGCTGGACAAGGTGAAAGATCTGTTCCAATCCACTCCTACGCCCTCATCTGCAAAAGGATTCGGGCTGAGTCTTTATCACTGTCTGTCTGAAGTGGAAGATGCGATTGGCGAATTGGAGCGTTACACCATGGGCTACGTAGATGGCTATCTCCACGATGGTCGTGAGATGTTGCGAGAAGCTAGGCAAAGGCGCAAGCGTCTTCAGGAGGAACGCCGCCGCTTGGAGATCGGTTGATGAAGTCTTGGCAATTCCGGGGGTTGCTGGCTTTGATTTGGCTGCTCTCAACCTTGATCGACAGGGTGTGGTGGGCCAATCATGGCGGCATACCCTCCTGGGATCAGGCGGATTACCTCAACAGCGCCCTTGATCATGGTCGTGCCTTGGCCGTTCTCCCGGGTGGTAGCTGGCAAGGTTGGGGCTCTTTATTAGATCTTTCGCCCAAAATCCCTCCACTGGCTTCCCTGGTGAATGGGACGGTGATGGCCATCGCCGGGGATTGGCCTAGGCAAGCGGCCTGGAGCTTGAGTCTTTGGAACGGACTGTTGCTGTTTGTGGTTGCGTCCTGGGCACATGCGTTGCGTCAGCCCATGAAAGGGGCACGAGCCTTTGCCCTGCTTTGCAGCGTTGTCGTCGCGATGGCTCCGCTTCTTCTGGAGCTTCGGACCGATTACGTGCTGGAACTTCCGCTCACCGCCATGGTCGCCCTAGCGCTCTGGCGTCTTGGCTGTTGGTGGCATCCCCTTGATGGGGGACGTTGGCAGCAGGCACTCTGGGCTGCGCTGTCGATAGCAGGTGCGTTGTTGGTGAAACAAAGTGCACTGTTGATTCTCATTCCTGTGCTGCTGTTGGTTGTGGCGAGCGTTTGCCTTGGCCGTGGCCGTCGCTTCGTTGCGCGCCGTTGGCAGTTGGTGATGGGTGTGGGCTGCGTAGTTGCGGCACTCTTGCCCTGGTTAAGACACAACTGGATTACCACCTTGGGTGGCACCAACCGTGCCGTGATCGAATCGGCCGCTCTTGAGGGTGATCCCGGTGTGTTGAGTCTCGAGGGGTGGCTTTGGTACGTCCGTTTGCTTCCTGATCAGATCGGTTGGGGGTTGTTAGTGCTTGGCGGAAGTGGGGTCATCCTTTGGTATTGGCAGCGTCGCACTCTCAATGGCGATGAGCGCCTCGCGTGGCGTTGGTTGATTCTCAGCCTTGTAGCGGGATGGATTTTTACCCATCTCAGCCCCAACAAGGACGACCGCTACATCGCGCCCTTGCTGCCCATGTTCCTGATTCTGTTGTCGCGTGGCGTTTGGCAGTGGGGCCTTTGGGTGAAAAAGCGCTGGCCGGCGCGTTCCAGCTGGTTGCCGGGATTGGTCTTGCTGTTGGGTGGTTGCAACATGGTTTCGAATGGCTGGTCGGTTCAATCCACGCGTTTGGGACATGGCCATCAAGGCCCCTTGGATGCGATTGTGCGTCGGGCTGGAGGCGCAGATCCCAAATCGCAGCCTGTGACGTTGATTGTGGTGCCGAGTACCCCTGACCTCAATCAGCACAATGTGAGCTACTACGGTCGCCGACAAGGAGGACGGCTGGTCGGGAGGCAATTGGGCAGCAGCAAGTTTGATGTGAAGCCCGTGCTTGAGCAGGGGCAATGGGTGTTGCTGGCGGAAGGGGATCAGGGCTCGGTGCGGGGCAGTGCTGAAACACTGGATCGCGCCGTTCGCACGAGCGGAGTTTTTGTGCATGTTGAAACCTTCGCTAGGCCGCAGGGGGGGACTTATTCCCTGTGGCGTCGTGATGCAGACAGCATGGAACCTGTGTTGTTTCAGGAACGGTTTCCAGCCTTAGCGGCAGGCCTGTCGCTAGGGCCTCCGGGATTAGAAGCTGTGTTCAGCTCCATTGCTGTGGAACACATGCTTGATGGTCACTTCCTCTATCGCGAACCGTTGAAGAAGCAGGCTCTGAGACGTCTGGCTAACAATCCTTCAGACAAAGAAGCTCGCTGGAGCCTTGCTCTCTTAGCTGTTTTGGCCAATCGGCCATTAGAGGCGGCCAAGCAGTTTGCCGCCCTGGAAGCCTTGCTCCCAGACAATCCTTGGCCGAGTGCCTATCGAAGTGTCGTGACCCTTGCGGGCTGGAATCCTTGGGGAGCATCCTCGGTGGCTGCTGCTGCTCGGCAACAGCATGGCGATCAGCCTGTTTTGGTGGGACTGGATGCGATCTCTGTCGTGTTGGGGGGGGGGCTCTGGAGGTTGCCGGAGGCAGTGCAGTCACTACCGCCGGCCGTGCGTGCTGTGGAAAAGTCCTTAAATAGTCAGGAGAACACCTCTAATTGAGAGAGCTTCAGCCAGATGTCTGGAACAGGACGCCTCCAGCGCACTTGGCCATAATCCCCTTTCACTAAAAGAAGTTCTCCCGGTCCCTCGAAAATGTATTCGGGTGGTCTTGGATCACTGGCTGACGCTTCCACGCTCCCCATATAGGCAGAGCGGTTGACGCGAACCAGCACCCCCTTTTTGAGCGTCGCCGCTGGTTTGGCGGTTGGGGTGGGGTCAGCGGATGGTTCAGCCATGAAGAGACGATCAATCGAAACCAGGCTAAAACCTTCCTACCAACAAGGCTGATGTTTGTCCCACCCTCTTGCCTTGTATTTAGTGGCCTTTGGAGGGCTGCTTCTCGTTTCAGTCCTTCTTGACGATCTTGCCGCTCGGATCAGGGTCCCTGGCATCCTCATGGTGCTGCTTTTGGGTCTGCTGATTGAAAACAACGTTGGCGTTGTGGGAGATCAGCAGATCACTCTGCTCAACATCAATCAAGCGCAGCAGATCAGTCAGGCCTCCCTGGTCCTCGTCCTTTTCTTTGGTGGTCTTACCACCAACTGGACCGCAATTCGCGATGTGATTAAGCCTGCTGCGCGATTGGCCACGGTTGGAGTGGTCATCACAGCGGCCTTGATTGGATGGGCTGGATTCGGACTGAGCGCAGCCAATGGTCTCGGAACGAATCCAGCGACTCTTCCGCGGGTTCTATTCATTGGAGCCATGGTGGCCAGTACGGATGCCTCTGCCGTTTTGGTCCTGCTCCGCCCCTTAGCCGGGCGATTGCCAAAGCGATTGATCGATTTGATCGAGTGTGAGTCGGCATTCAACGACCCAATGGCTGTTGTTTTGGCTGGATTGGCGTTGGCTCTTGCCGGGGGTGATGGTGTTGCTGCCGGGGTCTTGGTCACGGATGTTGTCAGACAGTTTGTGCTCGGGATCTTGCTGGGGTTCATCGGCGGCACCCTCACCCTGCAGCTGCTCGGAAGCCGTCTAACTCTCAACCATGCCGCCATGCTCCCGGTCGTGAGCTTGGCGTTGTTGATGGTCTTAACCGGTGGAACGTTGTTGCTGGGTGGGAGCCCCTTGCTTGCGGCTTATGTGGCGGGGTTAGTGCTCGGCAATGGCCCAATCCTGGATCGAACCGCGCTTGCTGAGGCCCATTCCAGTTACGCCAAAATGGCTGAGCTTTTGCTTTTCTTGTGCATGGGGCTTGTTGTAGCCCCGCAGGATGTGGTGCATGCCTCTGGCTGGGCCTTCGTTTTATTCCTGCTAATGCAGGGGGTGAGATTCCTGATGGTGCATGCCCTGCTTTGGCACACCACATTCAGCAGGCCTGAACAAATTTTTGTGAGCTGCGCGGGATTGCGTGGAGCGGTTCCCATCGCACTGGCCATTGATGCCTGGTCGTCAGGCATTAGCTGGGGGGCGTCGATGCCCCCTCTTGCCCTTGCCGTCGTGCTTTATGGCCTTTTTATTCAGGGCTTTGCCCTGGTCCCGTTGGCTGAACGCATGAACCTCACCCTGCCCGCTCCTCAACATCATCCGGACGCTGCTGCTTAGCCTCTCGAAGCAGACAAGATGGAGACTCCATGCGCCTTTTGCTGATCGGATGCACCGGACTGGTCGGTCGTGCCTTGGTTCCCATGCTCCAAACCGCTGGGCACGATCTCACCATTGTGAGTCGCAGGTCAGCTCCGGCTGGACTTCCTGCCAGTTGCCTCGCAGGTTTGTCGTGGGTGCAGTGCAATCCAGCCGATTCGATCAGTTGGGAGCCTTCCAGCCCTCTGCAGCAGGCATTGGCGCAAGCGCAAGGCGTTGTGAACTTGGCAGGCGAACCGATTGCAGAGAAGCGTTGGACGTCAACGCATCTTCAATTGTTGGAAGACAGTCGCCTGAAGACCACACGTCAGCTTGTGAAGGCGATGGCAGATTTGGCACAGCCTCCAGACGTGTTGATTAATGCCTCCGCTGTTGGTTATTACGGAACCAGTGCAGACGAGTGCTTTGAAGAATCCAGCCCTTGTGGCAACGACGTGCTTGCTGGGCTCTGTCAACGCTGGGAAGCGGTAGCGGCGGAAAAGCCTGACGCCACTCGATTGGTGGTGTTGCGCATAGGGATCGTGCTGGCGGCCGATGGTGGCGCGCTAGGCAAAATGCTGCCGATCTTTCGGATCGGTTTCGGTGGACCGATTGGAACAGGCCGCCAGTGGATGAGTTGGATTGAGCGCAGCGATCTGTGTCGGATGATCCTTGCCGCTGTGGAGAACGATGCTTGGTCGGGAGCAGTGAATGCAGTGGCTCCTTCACCGGTCACGATGTCCACGTTCTCAGCAGGCCTCGGTCGTTGTTTGGGGCGTCCCAGCTTGCTTCCTGTCCCAGGACCGCTCTTGAAATTATTGCTTGGCGATGGAGCGCGGGTGGTGCTGGAAGGACAGCGGGTCCAGTCAGCGCGTCAAGCAGCGTTGGATTTCAGCTGTCATTTTTCTGAGCTGCCTGCTGCATTTGACGCTGCCACCAGCTCCACAGGCCGTTGATCAGCGCGGCTGCCATGAGTAGCCCAATCGCTGGGGTGAAAAGGGGATCCCAGAGCCGTTGAAATTGCTGCATGGGCGCTGTCAAGCCTTGCCCATCGGCGATGACGGCCACGGCAAACCAAACCGCACCTCCCAATACCAAAAATACATCCAGAACAAGCAGCCGATCCAGCCAGCGTTTCCATGGGGGTTCAATGTTCTTTGAGTTCATCTAGCTCTTTTGCATCAGCCCACTGATCAAGCCAGCCATTTTGCTGCTTCCTCCTTGGGGTCCTATCCGTTTCATCGCTTGCTCCCGACACTCACGACGCAGGTCTGGATCATTCACGCTTCGTTCCAGCAGCTCGATCGCCAGTTTGGCTGTTGCCTTGAGAAGCTCTTCTCCTTTACAAGGGGGGGCAGCACAAAAAACGGTTGGACCAAGCAACCGGCGCTGGGCTTCCGCGAAGCCAGCGGTGAATTGAGGGCCTTGGCCAGGGAGTTGCAGCACTGGCTTGGCCATGCCCACGGCCTGCTCTGCAGCTGTGCCGGCCATACACAGCAAGAGGTCTGAGCCGAGAATCACGGAGCTGAAACCCTTCCGTCTCACTTGAATCTGACGCCCGCCCTTCTCTAACCGTGCTGGAACGCTGCCTTGCCCCAGCACAAGAGACCAGCCATGGAACTGGGCAAGGTTTCCCAAGTGGTCATCTCCCAGTGCTCCAACGAGTGCCAGGTCGATTTCAAGGCCACCAGGGCTGTGCTGCGAGATCGGGATCTGCTCGATCACGCCCAGAAGCAGCAGCAGATTGTCTTCAAGTTCTGGTCTACGGCTGCCGGGCAAGAGTCCAAGACGTCTTTTGGCGTAGGGCAGGCAATTGCTGCGGCTTAAAACAGAATCCATAAAAGGATTGCCAACGAACACCACCTCCCGCTTCAGCTGTTCGCTGAGATCTTCTGCTGTAAGGGCATCTCGACTGAACACCGCTTGAAACCTCTGCGACTTGAGGCAGCTTCCGCAGGGCCATGGAAGTCGCAGTCGACCCTCGTAATGACTGGAGTAAGCCACCAAATACGTTGCAACTGGTCGCCGGCAGAGCCATGCCGCCATCACGGGGATCACATCCCCGATCACTACCACTAAGTCATAACGGCCGGCGATACGAATCAGCCGTAGGAGGTGCCTGAGGAGATAGATCACCTGGCCCTGGATCAGCTCCGTGAGGCGCCCGCGAAACGTTGTGTAGCCAAGCCCACCAGTGCTGAATTCGCGCGTGCGACCGACGAGCGGGATGCTTGCTTCGCTGTAGGGATTGCCGCGACCCACCAAGGGAAGAGCTTCCACGTCGTGCCCCTGCGCTTTTAAGGCTTGCCCAAGCAGAGCACCCGATAGGTCTTCGCCATGACCATTGCTTAGAAGCAGGAGCCGAGCCACCTCAGAGCTCCAACCAACTCTTCACTTTGAGAAGGGCGGGCCAGTCCGGCCGACGTTTAAAGCCATCGTTGATGGACTCTCTCAGCTCATCTCCCATTTCGGGTGCAACAGCTAAGACCTGTTGCACCACAGCAATTTGATCACGAACTCCCTTCGCTTTGGTCTCAAGCATGGCCAGGGTGAGGTTGATCCTTGCCTGAGGATCCTGGCTGTTGAGCTTTACCGCCAACCGAGCAGAACGCAGCGCATCCTCTGGCTTGTCACAGAGCAAGAGAAGCCAAGCCAAGCAAGTCCAGCCTGACGATTGACGGGGTGCGGCTTCGGTGATCGCGACGAAATCATCGATCAAATCGGCCGCCGGCGCTCCATCTTGATAACGGGCCATGGCCTGCTCGAACAGGCTGGATTCCTGAGATTCCTGGGACTCCATCGCTGATTCTGATCTCTAGAAATTGTCAACAGATTCCCACGCGGTGTTGTTCAGACTGCAAAGGAACTCCCGCATCCACAGGTTTGGGTGGCATTGGGGTTGGTGAAGTTGAACCCACCCCCAATCAGGGCAGTGCTGAAATCCAGCTGCATGCCATAGATGTAAAGGAGGCTTTTGGGGTCACAGACCACCCGAAACGCAGCACCAGAGGGGGCTGAGTAGTCGTACACCTCATCGCCTTCCTCGATCTCAGAGGCGGGCACAAAATCCATGGTGTAGCTCATTCCGCTGCACCCACCGGAGCGCACGCCAACACGAAGGATTTGCTCATCGCCTTGCTCTCTGCAGAGCTTCGAGAGTTGAAGCATCGCTGGATCCGTGATCTGAATGCCTTTTCCACCTTTGGCTGTGTGGGTCGCAGTACTGGGGGTGGAGGTGGTCATGAGTCAAGAGTCCAGCTGGCCTGACGTCACTGTATTGAACCCACGCGTCTCTTGCTTAAAGCAGTTAAGGCGTTCGGATTCATAGAGTCATTGAATTCTTGGTAGAAGCGCTGGTGCAGGTCGCGATTGTGGGCTCAGGACTGGCCGGCCTAGCCGCTGCCGTCGACCTCGTGGATGCAGGTCACAAAGTCGATCTGTACGAAGCGCGTCCGTTTATGGGCGGCAAGGTCGGCAGCTGGGTGGACGAAAACGACAATCACATCGAGATGGGATTGCATGTGTTCTTTTTCAATTACGCGAACCTCTTTGCGCTGATGCGCAAGGTGGGTGCGATTGAGAATCTCCTGCCAAAAGAGCACACGCACTTGTTCGTGAATAGCGGAGGTGATCTGCGCGAACTTGATTTTCGTTTCCCGATCGGTGCTCCTTTCAATGGCCTCAAGGCCTTTTTCACAACTCCGCAGCTGACCTGGGTAGACAAGCTTCGCAATGCATTGGCCTTAGGCACGAGTCCAATTGTTCGAGGTCTCGTTGATTACGAAGGAGCGATGCGCACGATTCGCGCCTTGGATTCAGTGAGTTTTCAGACCTGGTTTGTTAGCCATGGCGGCAGCTTGGAGAGCATTCGCAGAATGTGGAATCCGATTGCTTACGCCTTGGGCTTCATCGATTGCGAAGCCATTTCGGCGCGATGCATGTTGACCATCTTCATGATGTTTGCGTCCAAGACAGAAGCCTCAAAGCTCAATTTGCTGAAGGGTTCACCCCATCGATGGCTCACTGGGCCAATTTTGGAGTACATCCAGGAACGCGGCGCCACGTTGCATCTTCGCCACCGTGTAAAGGAGGTGCATTACGAGGAAGGTGAGACCCCGAAGGTGACGTCCCTGACCTTGAGCACTCCCGAGGGTGAGTGCAATGTTCAGGCTGATGTGTACCTGGCAGCCTGTGATGTTCCGGGGATCCAGCGCCTTCTCCCCGATGCATGGCGTAAGCATGAGCAATTTGATGCCATTCATCGCTTAGAAGCTGTTCCTGTGGCCACGGTGCAGTTGAGATACGACGGTTGGGTGACGGAATTGGCCGAAGGAGATCTCGCCGATACTCGTCGAACGGATCTGTCTAATCCGATTGGTTTGAATAATTTGCTCTACACCGCTGACGCAGATTTCAGTTGTTTCGCTGATTTGGCATTGGCGAGTCCTGAGGACTATCTAAAGCCAGGGGAAGGATCGTTGTTGCAGTGCGTCCTGACGCCTGGTGATCCCTGGATTCCAAAATCAGTGAGTGACATCGTTGCCCATACCGATGCTCAGGTGCGCAACCTTTTCCCATCAGCCCAGCACTTGAACCTCACTTGGAGCAATGTTGTGAAGTTGGCCCAGTCTCTGTACCGAGAAGCACCTGGCATGGAGCCGTATCGCCCTGATCAACGCACACCGATCAGCAATTTTTACCTTGCTGGTAGTTACACCCGACAGGATTACATCGATTCGATGGAGGGAGCCACGATGAGTGGTCATCTTGCTGCCGCAGCCATCCTTGGCACGTCCGCGAAGCTGGCCACCAACACCGCGGTGGCCTGAACCGATGGGACGCTGGCTTGACCACACCGTCATCACCGAAGTTCAAGCACCTGTCGCGCAGGTTTGGACTGTTTGGAGTGATCTCGAAGCGATGCCTCGCTGGATGCGCTGGATCGAATCTGTCAAAACCCGAGAGGACCCTGATCTCACCGATTGGACCCTGGCAGCCCAAGGTTTCCGTTTTCAATGGAAAGCGCGCATTACCAGCCGCATTGATCAGCAGCAACTGCTGTGGGAATCGGTGGGGGGACTTCCCACCAAAGGTGGTGTTCGTTTTTATCAAGAGCAGCCTGAAGTCACAGCGGTGAAGTTGAGCGTCGGCTACGAACTGCCCGGAGTCTTGGCACCGCTGCTGGAACCGAGCATTCTGGGAGGGATTGTCACCAAGGAGCTCCAGGCAAACCTTGATCGTTTTAGGGATTTGGTGGAAAGCGGTTACACGCCACGGACGGAGCCTTGAGTTGGGGCGAGCCTCGCGCGTTGCTCTTTCAACGCTGATGCTTGGGGCATTGATCGGTGGATGTTCCGCTGATCCAACGGATGCAACCCAATCCAATCGCGTTAACGAAACCCCCTTGGTGTTGCCTGAGGCCAAGGTTGTGCCGCAGCCACCAGCAACGGCCTTAACCATTTTGCCCAGTGTTAATGAGGTTCTTGTCGCGGTTCCAGAGGGACGCAATGATCCTTTTGCACCTTTCCCGAAACGTACGTCTGGGCCCGAGCTTGGTGCCTCGGGAGAACGGGACTGGAAGCTCCTAGGTGTGCTCTCTGTGGCTGATCAGGTGCGTGCACTGATCAGCACTGGGGAAGGATCGGGAGTGGTTTGTTTGGGGGCAGGCGGCCGTTGCCCTGGCGAGGCTCAACAGCTTTTCCCAATGGACCTTGAGGTCCAAGCCATCAATATCCGCACAGGCTGCCTAACCGTGCATCAGTCCGGGCAGTCTCAGCGGGTTTGCATCACCTGAAGGCAGGCCTGGGTTAAACCATCGAGATCGTGGGGGTTGGCTTCCTGGTCGACCCGTCCGAACTGTTCCAGACAACGCTTGCTGGTCTGCGGCCCAATCGACACAAGTGCGATCGAGCTCATGGCACGGGCTGCTGTCTCAGCTCCCAGTGTTTGCTCAAGCAGTGAAGCCGTATGGAGAACGGTTTTCCCACTGCTGAATGTGATCGCATCAACCTTCCCTGAGGCCAAAGCCGTGGCCGTGGTTTCTGGCATGTCCGCTGGACAGCGGGATTCGTAGGCAGGCGCTTCCACCACCCTGGCACCCGCTTCACCAAAGGCTTCAGCGAGCAGCGTGCGGCCTCCGCTTTGCACCCGCGGCAGCAGGAGTCTGAGCCCCCAACCTGAAACAGGGAAGTGTTCGATCAGGCTGTCGGCCACGAAGTCAGGTGGCACGAAATCAGCGGGAGCACCCAGCTGGTCCAGCAGCCCTGCTGTTTTGCGTCCCACAGCGGCAATACGGAGCCCAGCAGGCCTACGACCCAGGCTGCTGCCTTGGAGCTGCAGGCGTTCATCAACGGCCTGCACCCCATTGGCACTGGAGAAGACCAGCCAGTGGAATTCATTCAATTCAGCCAGGGCATCATCCAGAGGTCCCCATTCATCAGGAGGGCCGATTTCTAAAGCCGGCAGGTCGAGGACCCTGGCACCCTGCTGCTCTAAAAGCTTTCGGGCTTCTCCCAGTTGTTCACGAGCCCTTGTGACAACGATGGTGCGTCCTTTCAGACCGGGACTGCCTCCAGCAATCATGCATTCACCTCATTCAGTTTCACCAGCCCGCTCACTTGATCGTGCAAGGCTCTGGCCTGGTCGCCTTTCCCCTGACTGTTGAGCAGGGCGATCGCCTCACGGAATGATGCTCTCGCTCCGTCGATGTCTCCACCGACCAGCCTGGCAACAGCAAGGTTCTGATGGCATTCAGCATGGTTGGGTTCCAGGCTGATCGCTCGTTCATAGGACTGCAACGCATCCTTGATCTCACCCTTGCGGCGTTGCATCAGCCCCAGGTTGTACCAGGCAAGGGCCACTTCAGGAGCACGCTGGCACGCTGTTGTGGTCAGTTGGATGGCCTCTTCGATCTTGTTGGTCTGGAGCAGCAGGGCGGCCAAATTCAGCCTGGCGCCAAGGCCAAGACGAACGTCCAAAGCTTGCGCCAAGGCTTGTTTGTAGAACCCGATTGCCTGGTCGGTGTCCTCTGAGCTCAAGGCGATACCCAGATGGAGCAACAGCTCGTAGCGCTCTGCAGCGTTCTCATCACCCTCGCCAAGGTTGGCTAGCCCTTCGCGCAGAAGGGCGATGCCATGAATCCGATCCCCATCCGCCACCTCGAGGGCCCCGAGCTTGGCGCAGGCGTAGGGATGTCCAGGCTCCTGTTCCAGCCATTCCTCCATGGACCGGCGCAGACGGCCTGCCTTATCCGTTCCTTGCAGTTGTTCGGGCCGGTAACCGTCGTGAAGTAGGGCTGGCTCTGGGCAGGCTGCAATGCGCCAGTGGAATTCGTCCTGGAGCAGTTCGCGCACGCTGTCATCCACCATCGAGTGATACGGGCGGCTCCAGCGGATGCGGGGATGGCGGCGAAAGAGGCGACTCACACTGGAATAGGGCGCCATCGCAGCACCCTGCTCATGGCGCAGCAGATTGATGACCAGCACATCCGGCTGGGCCATGAGCGCCTTGAGAGCAGGGATCGCTTCAGCTCTTAGGCATTCATCCGCATCAAGCACGAGCACCCAGTCGCCGGTTACATAGTCCAGGGCGGCATTGCGTGCTGGAGCGAAATCGCCTGGCCAAGGCAACTGTTCGACCCGGGCACCAGCTGCTTTTGCAATAGCAATCGTGTTGTCGGTAGAGCCCGTGTCAAGGATGACCATTTCGTCGGTGAAGGCCTTCACGGAGTCAAGGCAGGCCCCCAGACGCTCCTGCTCGTTTCGCACGATCATCGACAGGCTGAGCATGGTCTTGGTTAGGCACGTCTGGGGCAGAGGCTAGGCCCGTTCAGTCGGTGAATTCATTGCTGCCCAACCTGGATAGAGCTGGCGACGGATCCGGATTCAATAGACGTTCAAGCAACTGTTGCTGTGCGTCAGGCATTTGCCCCGGGCTATAGCCCGCTGGAATTGAGCTCGGCAGGAGTGCGCTCAGGGCCTCCCAGACGTAGGGGCTTCCGTAGACCACCAAGCCAAACAATCGGTTCAAGTCAATCAGTTGTTTGATGGCGTCAGCCCAGGGTTCCCGAATGCTGCGGTTGGCTTGAAATGGATTGCCGCGCACAAATAATTGCAGGAGCAGAGGCCCTTGCCCGAGGCGATCGATCGCCAGAGGCGCCAGAGGCTCTGCAGGATCTGTCCACGGAGAAATCCCGAGGGGATGACT
This sequence comes from Synechococcus sp. PROS-9-1, assembly GCF_014279775.1. Classification (NCBI taxonomy): domain Bacteria; kingdom Bacillati; phylum Cyanobacteriota; class Cyanophyceae; order Synechococcales; family Synechococcaceae; genus Synechococcus; species Synechococcus sp. PROS-9-1. Next base: position 2,001,191 of record NZ_CP047961.1, on the reverse strand, counting down.
CAGCACAGATTGGAATCCGAGCCTCTTGGGAAAAAGGATTGCAGGGGCATCCGCAGAAAGCATCGGGCAGGGAAGAACACCATCCACCCGGATCAGGTTGATGCCATCGATGGGGTTGGGCTGTGTTGACTCTTTGGCGGTTGAAGAGTTGGAGATCTCCAGCGAATGTGTCACGAGCTCCAAGGTGAGGGATCTTTCCTCTGCGCTTTCGATCTTGTGGTCGTTGTTGCCTGAATCGAGCGTCATCGGGATCGACTGCACAGCAGCCTGGCGGCGTTCCAGAGAGTCATGAAGACGGGCCATCGGCACACGACCCGAACGGAGTGCAGCGCAGAGGGCGTCGATGGCAGCCACGGCATCGGCCGGCATCAAAATGAGGTCAGCGCCTGCCGCGAATGCCAGCACTGCGGCTTCGCCTGCTCCGTAGCGAGCCGCTATGGCCTCCATCACCAAAGCATCGGTGACAACAAGGCCCTTGAAGCCAAGATCAACTCGTAAAAGCGTGGTGAGCACGTTGGCGGAGAGGGTGGCCGGCCACTGTTTATCTAACGCTGGAATCAGCAGATGGGCGGTCATCACACTGCTGACTCCCTCCTCGATCAGGGTGCGAAACGGTTGAAGTTCAAGGCTCTCTAGGCGTTCGCGACTGTGTTGCAGCAGAGGAAGGTCCAGGTGGGAGTCGGTGGAGGTGTCGCCATGCCCAGGGAAATGCTTGGCGCAGCCCAAGACACCTGTAGCGGCCAGTCCACGCTGAAAGGCTCCTGTTAACTCCCCCACGGTGTGTGGATCTTCTCCCCATGCCCGCACGTTGATGACGGGGTTGTCGGGGTTGCTGTTCACATCGCAAACCGGAGCCAGCACCCAATTCAGCCCGCAGCGCTTTGCCTGATTGCCGCAACAACGTCCGTAGTTTTCCGCAAGCTGCACGGCCTGTTGTGGAGCTCTCCGATGGAGCCGTCCGAGCGCCATTGGTGGCACAAGCCAGCTGGCCCCCTCAAAGCGTTGGCCAACGCCTTCTTCAACGTCGGCGCATAACAGGATGGGTTGCCCAGCCCAGCGTTGCAATGTGCGGCAGCGTTGTTGCAACTCTGTGGCTGTTCCACCGAGAAGGATCACCCCCCCGACCCCAGCGCCTAACAGCTGCTCTAACTCGTTATTGCTGAGCTCCCAGCGCGGGTATCGCCTTTGCTTGTCTGTGGCATGACCGCTGGCGCGCACAACCAACAATTGAGCGACGGCCTGACGGATCTCGCCTGCATTCATGGATTGTCTGGGAGGTCGGTTCCTTCCGGTACGTCTCCTCGTTCTTCCCGATCCCGTCCGAGTTCCCCAAGCAAATGGAGCACGGTGGTGCCTTTCTCAATTCCGAGATCGAGCTTGAAAACGATTTCAGGGGCTCTGCGCATTTGCAACCGACGGCCTAACTCTCCACGGAGGAAGCCTCTTGCTGCCTCAAGGCCTTCCATGACTTCGTCTTTTTGCGCTTGTTCGCCGAAGACACTGACGAAAATTCGACAATGTTGAAGGTCGCCGCTGACCTCCACCTCGGTAATGCTCACCATCCCTTGATGGACCCGCTCGTCACGGATCCCATTGATGAGCAGCTCGCTGGTTTCCTTGCGGATCAAGGCGGCAACCCGTTCAACTCGACGTCCCTGGGCCATCGTCAGCTCAGTGGTGCTGTAGTAGTCACCATGGCACGCAGCACCAGGCTCAGGGTGATGAAGCCACTAATCAAAGCCCCGATCAGAGCAACTGCGGTGACGGGATTGCTGCGCCGCTGAGCTAGGGGCTCGGCAACGGAGTTGAGCACTCCAAGAGTGAAGGCAATGAGATAGCGCGGGTAACGCGTCACATTGACGAAAAACTCGCGCATGGTCCTGGCAGTGAAATGAATCTGATAGCTACTCTGCCGGCTTATGGCAAAGACGGTCATGCTTGAGCTGCATCAATTCCGTCATTCCGCCTTCTGCCTCAAGGTGCGAATGGCCTTGCATGCCAAAGGTTTGAGCTTTCGAGAAGTGGAGGTCACTCCTGGGATCGGTCAACTTGCCGTGTTTCGTTTGTCAGGGCAAAGGCAAGTTCCGGTGCTCGTGGACGGCGATACGGTGGTGGCAGATTCCAGCGCGATCTGTCGTTACTTGGACGAGCTGCAGCCCGAGCCGCCGCTCTTCCCAAAGGACCCTCGCGCTGTGGCCCAGAGTCATTTGATCGAAGACTGGGCCGATACAACCCTGGCAGGATCCGTCCGCGCGGCTCTGCTTCAGGCAGCGGTGGATGATCCTGATCTGCGTGCGGCCCTTTTGCCTGATGACGTACCGGGCCCGATTCGGCAGGTGATGACTGGAGTGCCAACGGGTTGGCTGAGTGGGGTCAATGAGCTGTTTGGCCAGGAGGAGCGTTCCGCCATGCTCCACAACCTGATCGCGATTGCGGATGGTCTGACTCCGGACAGCGTCTTGGTTGGCGATTCCCTCAGCCTGGCCGATTTAGCAGTGGCGGCGCAGCTATCCCTGTTGCGCTTCCCCGCTTCTGCAGGGTCTCAATTGGCTGGCCGCGGCGTTGCTGGTCTCAGTGATCATCCCCGCCTTCAGCCTTTGTTTGAATGGCGCGACCAACTTGAGGCTCGCGTGTTTCAGCAGGATCCTGCTGCCGTGTGAGCGTGAGCTTGTAACGGCTTGCTCGTTGCACAAAAGATGTGCTGGCTTCCCCGGGAGCTGGATAGGTTTGCTGCCATTGCTCCACACAGATTCGGCTGATGATTTCAGCGGTTGGCACGTCTGGGCAGGGTTGATAGCGACTCAGGGTTTCAATCCTGCTGAGCCTTGGCGCTCTTGCCCCATGCATGACCTGGAGAACAAGCTCATCACTCAGAAAGGCAGCGGCGTGGATCGAGGTTTGTTGCCTCCCGATCACGGTCGTTTCCAGCAGTCGATCGTCGCTCAGTCGAGCGAGCTGACGGTTCACTTGATGAGGGGCTTGCTCCACGCTGATGAGTTGCTGGCCTAAGAGCGCCCGTCCAACAGCTCTGGCATTAAACGGTCGATTCCCCACCACATCCTTCTGCTGATTGAGCTGAAATTGGGCCAAATGCTGCAAGGGGGGCACGCTTTCGTCCACCGTTCCATTCGCCAAAAGATCAAGACTTTCCACCTCCCAAAGCCCTTCAAACCAATCTGGATAGACCAAATCCTGTTTGGCTCGTGGCCGCGGCAGAGCAGCAGGATCCGACCAGGCTGGCCATGCTTCTAGGCGGGCTTCGAGCTGCTGATTATTTTGGGTGTTGTCCGCTAGGGCCGGTTTTGAGGGCCCACTTAGAAGAAGCACGGCCATGATCAGTGCCAGCAGTGGCCGAGTTATGTCCGATCCCCTCATCCGTGCTTGTGATCACTATGTAGTGCTTGAACCGGGCAAGCCAGAACAACTGCTCAGTTCCGACGACACCCTGACATGGCTGACGGAGCAGTTGGAAAACATGTCAGTGCTACCTAGTGATTTGCGTGATTTTGGCTCCTCATCTGCTGCCGCAGAAAGGCTGTTGGATACGGCGTGCGATCTCGAATTGGCTCCAGGGTTCAATCTTCAGTGGTTTGCGGTGCGCTTGGAGCCTGGAACATGAGCTCATGGGGTTTGAGAATGCCAGGGATGGCCTCAAGGATGCGCTCTGTCACAGCATTGACCGTTTCGTCGCCCACCTTGATCCGTAAATCGGCCTCGGCATAAAGAGGGGTCCGAGCTTCAAGGAGCGCATCTAGAGCCGCGCCAGGATCGCGCTCCTGAAGCAGTGGCCTTGCCCCTGGATCCGCAAGCAGACGCGCCAGAAGTTGGTCCCGTTCAGGCGCAAGCCAGATCACGATCCCTTGATGCAGAACGCCCCAGTTTTCTGGTTGTGTGATCACCCCACCACCGGTCGCAACCACGAGCGAATGGCGCTCGCCAATGGCCTGCAGCACCTGACTCTCGAGTGCTCGGAACCCTTGCTCACCATCAGTCTCAAAGATTTGGGGAATCGGGCGGCCAGCCAGCGCTTCCACGACTCCATCGGCATCGACGAAGCCATAGCCCAGTCGTTGAGCTAATGGGCGTCCTGTGCTGCTTTTGCCGCTTCCCATCATTCCGACCAGGTAGAGGTTGCGGCCGCCCAGACGGGCCTTCAAAGGGTGTGGTGTCGTGGTCGCGCCGTCAGCCATCGGTTCGGCAGGTGGGTGAACTCACTAGGATGATCGCTGGTCAGACCACGTCATGACTGATGCCATCACGACGGCACCGCACGGCCAAGGTCGTGGCTGTGTCATCACCCGCCGAGCCTGCTTCAGCTCCAGCCACCGTTATTGGTTGCCGGAATTAAGTGCTGATGACAATGCGGCCCGCTTTGGATCGTGTGCGATGGCCCCTGGCCATGGACACAATTACGAATTGATCGTTTCCATGGCTGGTGGCCTCGACGCCAACGGCATGGTGCTGAACCTCTCTGAGGTGAAGCATGCGATTCGTTCGGAGATCACTGAACAACTCGATTTCCGCTTCCTCAATGAGGCTTGGCCAGAATTCGATGTCACCAGTTCGGAGGGTTGCCTGCCAACCACCGAAGCTCTTGTTCGGATCATCTGGTCTCGGTTGGCCAATCAGCTCCCGCTTGTGGCGCTGCGCCTCTATGAATCATCAGGCCTGTGGGCCGACTACCTCGGACAAACCATGGACGCCTATCTCACCATCCGCACTCACTTCGCCGCTGCGCACCGTCTGGCAAGACCAGAGTTGAGCCAAGAGGAAAATGAGCAGATCTACGGCAAATGTGCCAGACCCCATGGTCATGGCCACAACTATTTAGTGGATGTGACTGTTCGCGGAAGCATTGATCCCCGCACTGGGATGGTTTGCGATTTAGCAGCGCTTCAGCGTCTCGTGAGCGATCTGGTCGTTGAGCCTTTTGACCACACCTTCCTCAACAAGGACGTTGCCCACTTCGCCGAATGTGTTCCTACCGCTGAGAACATTGCTCTTCACATCGTTGATCGACTGACCACTCCTGTGCGCGCCATTGGCGCTCAGCTTCACAAGGTGCGGCTTCAGGAGAGTCCTAATAACGCTGCTGAGGTGTACGCCGAAGCTCCTGCACTCAACGCGATGCCCGAAGCGATGCATTCCGTCGTGAACGGCTAGGGCTGTTTCAACTGAGGCTGTTTCAACGTGGAGCGACCGTCGGTTCGCCTGGTTCTAGCCGTCAGCCTGGATGGACGGCTTGCACCTGCCTCTGGAGGGGCCGCTCAGCTGGGCGGTGCTGGTGATAGGCACGTGCTTGAGCAGGCTTTGGCTTGGTCCGATGCTGTCCTGATCGGTGCAGGAACACTGCGGGCCCACCGCTGCACTTGTTTGATTCATGAGCAACAGCTTTTGGCTCAGCGCAAGCAAGACGGACGGCCCCTGCAGCCAACGGCTCTCGTGGTGAGTCGCCGCCCAGATTTTTGTCTGGAGTGGCCGTTTTTTCAACAAGAGATTGAGCGTCATCTCTTGACCCCAGATCGGTTGTCAGTGGATGGTTTCTCCACCACTCATCGGTTGCAAGCGTCTTGGGAGAGCACCTTGGTTGAGCTCGCTGCATTGGGCTTTCATCGCCTTGTTCTTCTTGGAGGGGCGGGCCTCTGCGGATCGTTATTGGAAGCCGATCAAGTGGATGAGCTGCAGCTCACCCTGAGCCCATGCCTTCTGGGAGGTCGGTTCAGCTGGATTCCGATCGATGGATGCAGCATGCCAGCGGCGCTCGCGCAGCCCGACGCTTGGACGCTGTTATCGGCCGAGCGACTGAGCGGCAATGAGCTTGTGGTTCGTTATGGACGCAGTCGCTGAAAAAGCTCGCTTAGGGGGACATCCTGTTTTGGACGCATGATTTGCAGCAACGGCTCCAGTACTCCTGCTTGGAGTGCACCTCCGCTGAGCATCAAGCTAAGCGCCAAGAACGTTAAAACCACCCGCTTTTTTCGTGGGGTTAAATGGCTCACAGCAGGTTGGATAGAACTGGCCTGCGTTCAGTGTGACTCCGACGGCTCTCACTGGTTAGGGTCTTGATCTTCGCCGTTGTCTTCGCCGGTTATGGCATCCCTGAAGGCTCGTTGGCATCGCTCGATTCGGGAAATACCCGAACAGCAGTGGGAGCAGTTGCTTGGTCCTGAAGTCATTCCCTTCTATCGCTGGAATTGGCTCGCTGCCCTTGAGGATTCTGGGAGCGTGGCGCCCAACCAGGGATGGCAGCCACTGCACCTCTCCCTGTGGCGTGGAGAGGACCATCTTTGTGCGGTCGCGCCGCTTTATCTCAAGGGCCACAGCTATGGGGAATTTGTGTTTGACCAAGCGTTCGCAAGACTCGCTGGCGATCTTGGTCTTCGTTATTACCCAAAGTTGATTGGGATGAGCCCCGTAAGCCCGGTACAGGGCTATCGCTTTCATGTGGCTGCAGATGAAGATCTTGCGGCATTGACTCAACTCATGCTGGAGTTAATTGATACCTTCGCTCGTAATAATGGAATCCTCAGCTGCAACTTTCTCTATGTAGATCCGCTCTGGCGTCCTTTAGCAGAAGCGGCAGGTTGCGCCTCTTGGTTGAATCAGCAGAGTCTTTGGACATCCGATGGTCAGACAAATTTTGGCGACTATTTAGCAGGATTTAATGCTAATCAGCGCCGCAATATCAAAAGAGAGCGTAAGGCAGTCCGTGAAGCAGGCCTTGAGATCACGCCTCTGTCTGGTGAGGACCTCGACCCTCCCTTGATGCAATGCATGCATCGGTTCTATCAACAGCACTGTGCTCGTTGGGGGATGTGGGGTAGTAAATACCTCGACGAATCATTTTTCGATGCTTTGGCTACGAACTCGTTGCGTGAGCAGATAGTTCTCTTTAGTGCTCATCGCGGCAACCCCCATGAGCCAGTAGCCATGTCACTTTGCGTTCACGATGATGCGTCGCTCTGGGGCCGTTACTGGGGCAGCAATGAAGAGATTGATTGTTTGCATTTTGAGGTTTGCTATTACGCCCCGATCGAGTGGGCTCTAAAGCAAGGACTGAAGAGTTTTGATCCAGGAGCAGGAGGGAGCCATAAACGAAGGCGTGGGTTTGTGGCCCGACCTCATACCAGCCTCCACCGCTGGTATGAACCCCAGATGGATGGCCTGATTCGTGGCTGGCTCGGAACGGTCAATCCACTGATGCTCGAGGAGATTGAGGCAATCAATGCTGAGCTGCCTTTTCGAAAAGAGACGCCTTCACTTGCTCTGTAAGTTGAGAAGAGCATCGCTGCCAGATTGAACCAGATCAACACCGCCATTGACCGAAACGCGTGTGCTCAGCTGGATGATCAGTTGTCGCAGCGTTTTATAGCTTTGGATCCGTTGGGTTATTTCTTGATTCGAGTGGATGTTGCTGCCGCTGAATTGGTTGTTGAGCACTATGTCAACACGATCGATGAGCAAGGCATTGCACGAGATACCGACTCCGGGGAAGTGATCGCTTGCCGCCAGGATGGTCCGAGAACGCCGTCGGCCATTTGGCGAGGGCGCACTGCAAAAGAGGTGGGGATTCATTTAAGCGAAGGGGAAGTAGACCATCCCCTTAGCCGTTTAGATCATGCGTTGTATTTAGGCCGGGAACTTCAGAAGGCTGAACAGTGCTTGCGGGACGGAAGTACTTACGTTCAGGATTAATTCTTCAAACAGGTTGAAGCTCGCGCGAGTTGCTGGGTTCTTCTGGTGGCAGTGATTCCAGCTGCTCACGAATCTCCTGTTGCACAATCGCTCTGTATTCCATGAAATGCTCGTTGTGCGCCAGTACAACGATGAACTGCTCAAGCATGGCTGGATTCTTGCGTGCCATTCCAAAGAGATAGCGCCAAAAGCGCCCGCGAGTATCGCGTTTCAGACCTTGGCGCCAGATCACGATCGAAAGTGCTTTGACATCAGTCCAGGTTGGCAATTTGCTGGTGCCTTTCCAGCGCGGAGCACCCATCTTTAAGTAATAGGAGTAAACCCGATCCATATAGGCATTGGGTTCATAGAGCGTGCAAAATGCTTCGACATATTCATTGGCGATGTCACGAATGGGCCTGGTTGGTTTGAAATTAAGCAAATTCGTTTGATTCACGCCTTTGGCAGCCGATTCGTCTTGAATTAGGCGACCTTCTTTCTCAAGGCGATGCCATAGGGCTGTTTGGGGAAGGGCTTGAAGCATTCCCATCATTGCTGCGGGGATGCCTGTACGGGTCACGAAATCTACGATCCGTAAACCAGCACCATCCTTTTCTCCATCAAAACCAATGATGAATCCAGCCATAACCCGAATGCCATTTGCTGTAATCCGGTCAACGGCGGCATCAAGGGGATTGCGAGTGTTTTGAACTTTTCTCGCAATTTCTAAACTGGCTTCGTCTGGAGTCTCAATTCCCAGAAACACACTTTCAAAGCGTGCTTCGTGCATCATTCGCATCATTTCGTCGTCATCAGCTAGATCAACTGAGGCCTCAGTTGCAAAACTGAATGGGTAGCCACGGTCTTCTTGCCAGGTTTTGATTTCGGGAAGCAAAAGCTTCGCGTTGCGCTTGTTCCCGATGAAATTGTCGTCAACCAGGAAGATCGAGCGTCTCCATCCCAGGTCATAAAGCGCTTGCAATTCAGCAACCAACTGTTCAGGCGTTTTGGTGCGTGGTTTGCGGCCGTAGAGAACGATGATGTCGCAAAATTCGCAATTAAACGGGCATCCGCGAGAGAACTGCACGCTCATTGAGTCGTAGGCATCGAGCTGCAGCAGATCAAAGCGAGGAATTGGGGTGGAGGTCACATCTGGTTTCTCTCCTTCTGCGCTAAATCGACCGCTGCTATCACCCCTTTGGATGGCTTCGATAAACAAGGGAAGAGTGATTTCCCCCTCATCCAAGATCTTGAAATCGGCGTCCGCAATTTCCGGAGCATCAGGGGTTGAGCTGGCGTAAGGGCCTCCCACCGCCACAGGGATCCCACGACGCCTTGCTTCGCTGATCTGCTGCTTCATGTCGTCCTTCTGGACGATCATTCCTGAGATCACCACCAGTTCTGCCCAATCCCATTCGGCATCGGTCACCTCGCGCACGTTGCGATCCACCAACTTCATGTCCCATTCCTGGGGAAGTAGGGCTGCAACGGTGACCAGGCCTAAAGGCGGCAGCAACACCTTTCGGTTGACCAGCTCCAGAATTTTTTCGTAACTCCAGAACGTTTTGGGGAATACGGGGTAGACGAAAAGAGTGCGCATGGTGGTATCGGGAGAGCTAAGCGTTCGTGGAAGCCGGCCGACCCTCAATGCAGACCGGTTTTAAATCCGAAGATTTCGATGCTTACAAGCTTAAGCGCGTTTGTACGCATCTCGGCAGGGTTTCTGATCTAATGGTTGCTTCAACCTGTGTCTTTTATGGGCGTCGTTATCTATTTGGGTCTTGTGGGCGCTGGTTTGGTCGCAGCATTTGCTTTCAGCACTCTTTTGCGCGGCATCAAGCTGATTTGACCACGTTCATTGTCATCCCACCGCGACGCCAGATCTCCCCTATGGAGAGAATCAGGCCAATTCCCCCTGCAATCGCAAACGTTGCTTGGAGTCCAAGGGTGATCGTGAGCTGAGCTGCGATCAAGCCACTTAAGCCTCCACCACCCAAAAAAGCGATTTGGCTTAACCCCGCCATACGGCCTCTGATCACCTGCTTCGAGCCAACCTGGGTGATCAAATTGGCGCTACTGAGAAGACCAGCGGTTCCAGCGCCAATAAGCCAAACCATCAGCAGCACGATCGGAATCAATGTGCTGCTCGCCATCCCAAGTTGAGCCACCGCTGTAATCAACGCAAAACAACCCAGCGTGAGGCTAGGACGGCTGCTGAATTTGTGGCTGTTGCGTTGTAAAACGATCCCACCGGTGATGCTTCCTGCGGCCAGCACACTTGTGAAGAGACCAAGATCTTGGGGACTGGGCCCAAGGGTGTTTGCGGCAATGAGTGGTGCCAGGCCTGGGTGAAAGAAGCCAACAACACAGATCAAGCCGGTGAATTTCAGTACATGCCTCAACATCGGACCGCACTCCTGCCAAGCGGACTTCAATGTGGCGGCATTCATATTGCTGCTCAGTTGTTCGAGAGATCTGATGGGCTTCAACAACCAGATCACGCTGGCAATGGGGAGCACATAAGTGAGGGCATCGAGGGTTAAAGCCGTGGTGGGACCGGTGAAAGCCACCAGCCAGCCGCCTAAGGGCGGGCCTACTAGCTTCCCGACATTGAAAACCACTGAAAAGCTGGTGAGGTAGGGCGCTAGTTTCTGCGGCTCCTCCACAAGCAAAGCGCAGTATTTGTTGCGCGCGGTGAGTTCATAGGCGCCAGCAATACCCATGAGCAGTGTGCTGGCCAGCAGCATTGCCACTTGGGCGTTTCCTACAAAGAGAGGAATGGAGAGGGCACCAAGCAGGCCTGCTCCAAGTAATGCCCACTGCGCCTGAATCAGAACCTTCTCGCATCCGATTCGGTCTGTTCGCACACCAGCAGGACCGCTGACCAACAGAGTTGGTAGAGAGAGTGCGGCGAAATGCAGAGCGAGCAACATGGCGCTGTCTGTGCCACTCATCAGGATCCAGCCCTTTGCGGTGAGCCCAGCAAAGGATCCAGCTGTGCTCAAGCCAGAGGCAAGAAGAAAAATAGTGCGTTGACGTTGATGCCAGCTGGGGCCTCTGTTCACGTCGCAGCGCGTGCTGCAGCAACCATGTGCGAAGCGCCAACAACCCTGCCGGTGAGGTCATAGATGTCTGCTCCGGTGATCTGAACAGGCACCATGGTTCCCGGATTCACTTGCAGGCCGTTATCCCCAGGTTGTACGAGTACTTCCCCATCCACTTCTGGAGCGAATCGGGAGCATCGACCGATCATTTCTCCGGTGGAGGGATTGTGTTGCTCCACTAAGACATCCACGGTTCTGCCAATCCAGGAGGCATTACGAGCCGCTGAAATGGGCTGTTGCAAGGTCATTAATTTGTCCTTGCGCGCGATGGCAATGTCGTCAGGTACTGCATCAGGGAGTGTTGCCGCAGCCGTGCCGTCTTCTGGCGAGAAGGTGAAAATGCCAACGTGATCGAAACGTTGACGTTCTAAGAAACCGGCCAGATGTTCGAATTGGGCCTCTGTTTCGCCAGGGAATCCCACAATCAATGTGGTGCGAAGGATCGCGTCAGGGAGTTGTTCGCGAATCTGATCGAGCAATCTTTCATTGACATCGGTTTGCCAAGGGCGATTCATCGCTCGTAAGACTTCAGGATGGCTGTGCTGAAGCGGCAAATCGAGATAAGGCAGCACGTTGGGAACATCTCGGTAGGCCGCAAGAACGTCTGGGGTGAGGCCCGTGGGATAGGCGTAATGCACGCGGATCCAAGGGATTTCCACGTCTCCAAGTGCCTTGAGAAGGTCGGCAAGGCGGGGCTTGCCATAAAGGTCCAGGCCGTAGTTGGTCGTGATCTGACTGATCAGGACCAATTCCTGAACCCCTTGTGCTGCCAATTGATGGGCTTCAGCCACGATCGATTCGATCGTTCTTGAGCGTTGATTTCCGCGGAGATGGGGAATGATGCAAAACGCGCAGCGGTAGTCGCAGCCTTCAGCAACCTTCAAGTAGGCAACGGCTTCCCCTGTGGTGCGATAACGGGGCAGGTTTTCGTCTGCCACAAAGGTTGGCGTCTCACTCACGCGCTTCACTCTCTCGCCCGCTTCTACCTGCTGCAGCACCTCCACAATGTGCTGATAATCGCCGGTCCCCACGATCGCTTTTGCCTCTGGTATCGACTCCAGGAGCTCGTCCTGAAAATGCTGGGCTAAGCATCCGGCAATGATCAGCTCCTTGCCTTGCTCTGCAAGTCCCACAAGGGTTCGTACTGATTCTTCGCGGGCGTCTTGAATGAAGCTGCAGGTATTGACCACCACAAGGTTGGCGTCGTTCTCATCGCTGCTCACCCCGTAGCCTGCCTCCGCGAGAAGTCCGAGCATGTGCTCCGTATCCACGCGATTTTTTTCGCAGCCCAGATGGGCGAAGGCCACCGTGGGCCGTTCCGAGAGGCTGTTGCCTGTTTTGGCGTCCCCGGCCATGGCATGACCCTGCAATCCCCCACTTTAGGAGCGGATGAACAGATGACACCCATGCTTAAACGCTGAATTGCTCACGCTTTGCTGCCAAAATCATCGGTAATTGATCAGCCTTAATGGCAACTCAGCGTCTCACTAGCCGACGCCGGCAGGACCAAGGTTCGAAATGGGTTCGGATTGTCATCGCCGTTCTGGCCACGGTCGGCATCATCGATACGGGCTCGATCACTCTGAAGTTTTGGGGAGTGCTGGGGGATCTCACCTGCCCGATGGGCGCTGGTGGTTGTGACAAGGTCCTGAATAGTCCGTGGGGCACTTTGTTTCAGGGGGATGGGTTCAGTATTCCCCTCTCTTTTGCCGGCTTAATCGCCTATCTCGCGGTTCTGGTCATGGCGGTTGTGCCCTTGCTTCCAGGGTTGTCAGAGAACAAAGCTGACTTGTCGCGTCGCACCTGGTGGGGCTTATTCACTGTCTCACTTGTTATGGCTGTGTTCAGCCTGGTGCTCGTGGGTCTGATGGTGATCAAGATCCAGGCCTTCTGTTTTTTCTGCGTTCTTTCTGCTCTGCTCTCCCTCACTTTGTTGGTGTTGTCGTTGGTCGGAGGTGGATGGGACGAACCCTCTCAACTACTGTTTCGCGGTTTCCTTCTCGCTCTGGCAGTGTTGCTTGGTGGCCTGATTTGGGCTTCGGTTCTTGACCCTTCACGTCCGGATGCCGTAGCGACAGGCCCAGGTGCACCTCCACCAGTTCTGACGGAGAGCAATCCAGCCAAAACTTCTCTTGCCGAGCACCTCACGGCTTCAGGAGCAGTGATGTATAGCGCCTATTGGTGCCCTCATTGCCATGAACAGAAGGAGATGTTCGGGAAGGAGGCTGCCAAAACCCTCAAGGTTGTTGAGTGCGCTCCAACAGGTCAAAACAACGACGCCAAGCTCTGTCAGCGCAAGGGCATTGAGGGATTCCCTACTTGGGAGATCAACGGCGAGCTCGATTCTGGGGTGAAAAAACTTCCTGATCTTGCTCGTCTTTCTGGATATCAGGGGCCCAAGGACTTTTGAACACAGGATCCACGTATTAAGAGGTTACGGCTCTCGTCCCGATGGCTTGGCCTTTGACTTGGCGGCTATGGCGGCACCATTGAGGCATGGGAGCTGGGGTGTCATTACGAAAATGTCCGCCCCTGCTTTCTGTCCGAAATAAACAAGCGTCCAAAAGCAAAGAACTCGATTGCTGGCGATGAAGCAGATCCAACATCAGGTTCAGCTCCACGCGCCTGCTTTCATCGAGAAGGGTGCTCCGCTCAGGATGTTGTTCCTGCATCAGCTTGAGAGGAGTCATCGCTTCGAGGATTGGCGTGGCTTTCCGCAGTGTTTTCAATACATCTTGCATGCCATGGGCTGAGCGATCAACGCCCGCGACCCGCCAGCATTCTGATCTCAGCCACTCGATGGATTGGGTGAGTGCTTGTTTGCTGAACGCTCCATGATCGTGATCGTTGTCTGATGTTGCTTCTGTTTGTCGTTCTTTTGTGGTTGTTTTCGGGAGTGGATTGCCAAGGTCGATGTCACGCAGTTGCCTTGCAAACACAAGGCATTCCATCAATGAGTTGCTGGCGAGTCGATTGGCTCCATGCAGACCGGTGCAGGCCACTTCACCAACGGCGTAAAGGCCAGGAAGACTGGTAGCAGCTTTCAAGTCGGTGGCGACACCTCCCATCCAATAGTGGGCTGCTGGAGCCACTGGAATCGGCTGTTGCTCTGGGTTGATCCCAAAGTTGTGGCAGCGTTCCAGGATGGTGGGAAAGCGCCGGAGCAAGGTCTCAGTGTTGATTGGGGTGAGGTCCAGCCCCATATGAGCGACCCCCTGGGCCTGCATGCGACGAACCAGAGCGCGACTGACTTGATCTCTCGGGGCTAAGTCTTTTCCACCGAGTTCATGGACGGGGCTTTGCCCCAAGGCGTCGACGAGGAGAGCCCCCTCACCGCGGACGGCTTCAGAGATCAAGAAGCAAGGTGCATGCTCAAGCTTGAGGGCTGTGGGATGGAACTGAATGAATTCCAGATCTTCGATTGCAGCTCCGGCTTGCCAGGCCAGCGCAACACCTTCGCCGCAGGCTTGTGCTGGGTTGGTGGTGTTGGTGTAGAGGTGACCTCCACCTCCGGTGGCTAGCACCACTGCACGGGCAGGAATCCAGTGAAGGCGAGGGCCTTCGAGGACCTGGACGCCACAGCAGCGATTGTTTTGTACCCACAGCTGGGTCACCCGTACGCCACGGCGATGTTGCAAACCAGGACGAGCATCCACGCGGTCTCTCAAGACATCCACCAAGGCTTTGCCTGTGCGGTCCTGCACGTGGAGAACCCTTCGATGACTATGTGCCGCCTCGAGGGTGGTCGCGAGTGACCCATCCGGGTTGCGATCAAACTCCATGCCGAGCTCTTGAAGTCTGAGCACGCTTTGCTGGGCTTCATCAACCAGAAGGCGCACGGCATCGCCATCACACAGTCCAGCTCCTGCGCGCACTGTGTCTTCGCCGTGGCTTCCAGCGTTGTCGTTGGAACGGGTGACCGCTGCGATCCCTCCTTGAGCCCAGCGACTAGACGATCGCCTGCTCGTGTTTCGATTGAGGAGCAGGACCCGCAGACCCGTGGGAAGTTCCAAGCATGTCATCAGTCCGGCAGCACCGGCGCCAATCACGATCACATCCCAGGGTCCAGGTGCAATCGGATCGATAGAGGTTTCGTGGCTGCTCATGGGAGCAAAAACCACCAGTGTTTCTGGCGGTTCAAGCTTGGTTCAAAGTCAACGATATTGACCGTCGTTGACGCGATCGAAGCCCTCGTTGAGAGCAATCGATGGAGCTGTGACCACGAAATTGTCGCGGTATTTCTCGAACAATTCTTTCTGACGTTCTGAAAGGTCGAGGTCCAGAACGTCGTCGACGTTCTCGTAGGGACCTCCGACAACAATCTTTCCAGCGAAGGTGGGATACATCCCAGGGAATTGCTGAAAGCGACGCACAGAGGAATTGTTTAAGTCAACTTTGTCGCCGCGTTCGGCGAGTTTGTCGTCTGCGACATTTCTGATCTCAGCGGCAGAAACACTGGGGGGAACGAGTAGGCCTATCAATAGGCCACCGATCACTACCAAGCCCGTTAGCCAGGACAACAGGCGCTTCATCTGAACTCTCCGTCGGGAATCGGAACTGCACTTCCGGCAGTGCCGGTAGGGAAACCTTACAAGTGCAGAACCCTTTTGCTGCCTCAGCACTGTCAGGCGTTCGCAGTTCGTTTCAGATCAGACCGCTCAGGCTTGGGACTGTTAGGGAAATCAGCAGAAACAAAGCATCAATCAAGAGGGTGGTGGAGAGGACAGCCGCTGCAACCCGCCAAGCTTCTTGATGCTCTGAAGGTCTTGCTGCTTGCGCCCAAAATTGCTTTGCCAACAAGATGACCAGCCCTGCTACTGAAAACAGGATCAAGAGAGGAGTCGGTTGCAAAACCAGTTTTGCCGCCTCGTTGAGAAGATGGGACGCTTCGTTTGAGTTGGCTTTCACAACCTCTGGCCAAAACGACATCACCCCGGTCAGAGCCATTGTGATATCAGTGATTGCTGTGCCCAGCAGTGAAGCTAGGTAAAAGGAACAGCTCAGCTTCCAGCGACTGTTTAGGCCGCCAATGGCTAGTGGTAGGGCAATGGCCTCCACGGGTAAATGCAACATCGGATGCATGCGCAGCCACCCCCAAAACAGGGTGCCCGCTAGCCAACTCCCACTGAATCCCACCAGCAGGGATCCGGATTTTTTCCAAAAAGTATTGCCAATCTGTACAGCCACGATCCCTCCTGTCAGGAGAACTGCTGTGAACAGACAAGAACTAAAGGGGTGAAAGCGTACCCAGGGCGCCTGAAGAAAGACTGGCAGAACAACCATCGCCGATGCCCATAAGGACAGCGAGCGAGGAAACGAAAACGCTGGACCCTGGTATGACACCAGGGTCTTCGTCTCCGTTGTTGGCGTCTGAATCAGACCACTCAGCAAAAGGGCTTCCCCGGATGAGGCAACGAAAGGACTCGAAGATTAGAAGATTTGAAGCCATTGTTGGGATCTGGATCACAAGCCCAGTGGCTCATAGTCGTATTGCCCTCATTTAAAAGAGCGCTTTGACGACAGATCCCGGACTGCTTGAAGCTTGCTGGCGTGATTTTGTGCTTGGTGTAGTGCAGGGGCTAACGGAGTTTTTGCCGATTAGCAGCACTGCCCACCTCAAAGTTGTTCCTGTTCTTGCCGGATGGGGCGACCCTGGCGTCTCGGTAACCGCCGTGATTCAACTAGGCAGCATCGTGGCTGTCATTGCCTATTTCCGTGTTGATTTGACTGGAGTGCTCAAAGGCATCAGCGGTGTGTTCCGGCGCGGTCAATGGCGTGAGCCTGAGGCGCGGCTTGGGATTGCGATGGCGATCGGCACCGTGCCCATTTTGATTGCCGGTTTGTGCATCAAGTTGTTTTGGCCTGGCTACTCAACCTCCCAATTAAGAAGTGTCCCGGCCATTGCTGTGGTCTCGATTGTGATGGCGCTTCTCTTGGGTTTTGCTGAACGGCTAGGGCCGCGATTGAAGCAACTCACTCAGGTGGAAGGCCGCGATGGTCTGGTGGTGGGTCTAGCTCAGGTCCTAGCCTTGATCCCAGGTGTTTCTCGTTCCGGAAGCACGCTGACGGCATCACTGTTTGATGGATGGAAGCGGGCCGATGCCGCTCGCTTCTCGTTTTTGTTAGGGATTCCTGCCATCACGATCGCAGGATTGGTGGAATTGAAGGACGCCTTCTCAGAGCCAAGCGCGGGAGGGGTCTTGCCTGTTTTGGTAGGAATCTGTTCCGCCGCAGTGGTGTCCTGGCTGGCCATCGACTGGCTCATCAAATATCTCCAAAGCCACAGCACCTGGATTTTTGTGGTGTACAGGTTGCTCTTTGGTGTGCTTCTTCTGGTCTGGTGGTCTGGTTCGGCATCAAACTGAGCGCAGTTGACCGTCAGCTCCGTGTGGAATGAACCTTCTGCTGGCGTGGCTGTTGCGGCGCTTGATCCAGATCGTGGGTCCCGCCAGCCCGCACCGGCTGTGGTGGCATCGGTCGAGCCTGGATCGATCGGAGAGGACCTTGGCTTTGAGCCTGGCGATCAGTTGTTGAGCATTAATGGTGTTCGTCCCCGAGATCTGATCGATTACCGCTATTTGATCGTTGAGGAGGAGTTGCACTTAGAGATTCGCGATGCAGCAGGGGAGCTACATCAGGTTGATCTTGAAAAGGATGAGGACGACGGCCTTGGCTTGGCCTTCACAGAAGCCTTGTTCGATGGATTGCGGCAGTGCAGCAATGCCTGTGCGTTCTGCTTCATCGATCAGCAACCACCCGGCCATCGCAGCAGCCTGTATCTCAAGGACGACGACTATCGCTTGAGTTTTCTTTACGGCTCCTATCTCACGCTTACGAATCTCAGTGATTCCGATTGGCACAGGATCGAACAACAGCGTCTTTCGCCCTTATTCGTTTCTGTTCATGCCACTGATCCCGATCTGCGCTCGAGCCTTTTGCAGAATCCACGAGCCGGTCAGCTCTTGCAGCAACTGGCCTGGTTCGCCGAACGCGACCTGCAGATCCACGCGCAGGTGGTGATATGCCCAGATCAAAATGATGGAGAGGCTTTGCAGCGCACCCTTCAGGATTTGGCTCAATTTGCTGGCGGTGAGTGGCCAGCAGTGCTCTCTGTCGCAGTTGTTCCTGTTGGCCTGACCCGGTTCCGGCCAGCATCTGATGGCTTACGTGCGGTCAATCCAGCGGATGCCAAAAAAGTGATTGCCGCGGTGGAACCTCTTCAGAAGGAGTTTCAGACCAGATTTGAGAGCAATTTTGCTTGGCTCTCAGATGAGTGGTACCTGATTGCTGGCTTGTCGTTGCCTTCGCGCGCGAGCTACGAAGACTTTCCTCAGCAGGAAAATGGGGTTGGCAGTATCCGGGCGTTCCTGGCTGCATTGGATGAAGCCACCACCAATCTTCCCCAGTCTGTTGAGAAACCAGTGAAGAGCAGCTGGGTGGTTGGACGTTTGGTTGAAACCGCCCTGAAACCTGTACTGAAGAGGCTTAATGCGGTGGAGGGAGTTGAGCTGACCTTGCATGGCCTGACAAGTCCTTACTGGGGGCAAGATCAAGTTGTTACGGGCTTGCTAACCGGACAAGATCTGCTTAGTGGCTTGATGGATCAAGACCTTGGTGATCAACTTTTGCTGCCTTCCGTGATGCTCCGCCAAGGCGATCCGGTGTTTTTGGACGACATGACCTTGGATCACTTAAGGGCAACTTTGCCGGTTCCGATCCGAATCGTGCATGGAGCAGCTGAGATCGTGGCCTCTGCACTCGGTTCTATTGAAAAAAGCACTTAAGCTCCGCAAAGTTCAATTTTTAACGTGCTCCGGACAGCTGCTCATATTTTTCTGGTCGCAGGTTGTCTTCCAGTGTTTGCAGCTTCGACTGCCCTTGCTCAGGTTGTTGATGGTGAGTCCCCCTCCTCTGAACCGTCACTGGCTGAGTCGTCACTGATGGACCAGTCGAAGCTTCCAAGTGCACTCGACCTCAAAGGATCACGTCCGAAGGCTGATCCATCCGTCATGCCGTCCGCGGCAACAAGGCTTCCTGAGGATTTGGATGCGCTGAATTCACCGGACAGCCTTGCCTTGCCTGAGCTCCCCTCTCAAGTCACGATCCGCGAACTTCGCCCCTTAACGCTTCAAGAGGTAGAGCGCTTAGTTGAAGTCAACAATCCCAGCCTTAAGGCGGCAGCTAGTCAGGTTGAACAGGCCAAATCAGGAGTTCTTGCTGCGATTTCGGCCTGGTATCCCACAGTTAATCTCACAGCGAATGGGTTGCCTCAGTATTTAGATGGTGAGAAATATCAAAATCCTGACTTCGCTTCCTCGCCCAATACCTCCACAACACAATGGTCTGCCAATTTTTCGGCTCAAGTTCGTTGGAATCTGATTGATCCTTCGCGCGTCCCCCAAATTTCAGCTGCTCGGGATAACTTCGAGAAGGCAAGCGATACTTATCTGATCGCTTTAAGGGAAGTGAGGCTTCAAGCGGCAACCAGTTACTTCCAGCTCCAACGTCAAGATGAGCAGGTGCGCATTGGACAACAGTCTGTTCGTGCTTCGTTGGTCAGTCTCCGCGATGCCCGTGCTCGTTTTCAAGCTGGAGTCGCAACAAAGCTGGAAGTGCTAGAGGCTCAAACTCAGCTTTCGAGAGATCGCCAAGTCCTGACCAATGGTTTAGGCGCTCAATCCCGTGCCCGCAGATCTTTGGCTGAAGTTCTTGATCTCCCACAAGATGTCACTCCCACGGCTGCTTCACCTGCACGTGTTTTGGGGGTTTGGCAGCCTTCACTTCAAGAAAGTATCATCGCTGCCTATGCCTTTCGTGAAGAACTTGATCAGTTCATTCTTGATATTTCGATCAACAACAGCAATGCGAATGCGGCCCTTGCCGCGGTCCAGCCAGTACTGAGCATTTTTAATGATTTCAATACGAGCAAGAGTCAGGGGCAATCCAATCAAATCGGTACCATCGACATGGATGATTACTTTTGGAATGTCAGCAACACCGTCGGTTTAAGTGCTACTTGGGCCATTTTTGATGGAGGCCGTGCTCGTGCTCAGTACCGTCAAAACAAGCAGCGAGCAAAGCAAGGTGCATTTAATTTCGCGTCCGAGAGAGATAGTATTCGTCGTGAAGTTGAAGATAGTTTTTTCAATCTTCTCGAATCTACTCAAAACATCCACACCACTTCTATAGAGGTTTTATCAACGCTTGAATCTCTCCGCTTAGCACGTCTTCGCTTTCAAGCGGGAGTTACGACCCAGAGAGAGGTTGTTAACACGCAGCGTGACCTGACTACAGCAGAGGTTCGCTATGCAGATGCAATTACCAAATACAACATCAGCCTTGCTGAATTGAGAAGGCGTACGGGGCTTGATCAAGTCGCGCCATGCCCAGCCCTTAATTTGCCTTCTACAAAGTCAAATCAGTCAGATATTGATATCCCTATAGATCCACATCCCAATCGTCCTGCTTGTGAAGCTGCAGTTCCTTTCGTTCAGGGCTGATCAGGGTGCCTGATCCGCTTACTGCTCGACAGCTGCAGCGAGTGCATCGCTTGCTGGATCATGTTGCTGAACGTCAGCGCAATGATTTTGGCCACATCGTGTCCGATGTCAAACCTGATGGAAGCCTGATCACAGCCTGCGATCGGTGGAGCGATGCTGCCTTTGTTGAGGGACTAGCCGAGATTGCCCCTGGCGAGGGGGTGCTTAGCGAGGAGGGAATTCAAGAGTGTCCGTCGACCCAGGCGTACTGGGTTGTGGATCCATTGGATGGCACCACCAATTTTGCTGCTGGAATTCCCTACTGGGCCATTTCAATCGCGAGATTCGTGAATGGTGAGCCATCGGAGGCGTTCCTCGACATCCCTTCCTTGCGTCAGAGGATCGTTGCGATTCGAGGACAAGGGGCTTGGCGGAATCAAAAACGTTTGACCCCTGAGAGCCGGGCTGCTGCTGGAAGCTCTTGCGTATCGCTATGCAGTCGATCCATTCGTGTTCTGCAGAAAAGGCCCGACCAGTCTTTTCCTGGAAAAATTCGTCTCTTGGGAGTTGCAAGCCTCAATTTGGTCAGTGTGGCGATGGGGCAAACAGCCGGTGCACTCGAGGCCACTCCGAAAATTTGGGACTTGGCCGCAGCTTGGCTCGTGCTCACTGAATTGGACTGCCCACTGATCTGGCTGGGCCCTCACCCGGCTCATTTACAGCCAGGTCGTGATCTTTCAGAGATGGGCTTTCCTGTGGTGGCTGCTGGCTCTCAGAAGCAGCTCGAACGCTTGGCGCCTTGGGGGGAGTCTCTGCTGAAGGGTTGAGCTCGTTCTATCTCAAGAAAAGCTTGCAAAAGGGGAGGTTATTGGGTTATGGTTTTGGACTGCGCAGGGGAGCAATGCTCCGACGCGCAGTCTTAGGGCGTAAAGAGCGAAAGCTTGGAGTGCACTGAGGGTTCTTACGAGGTTGAGGGAGCAATCCCACGATGTTGTAAGTTTCAAAGGCGGTCGCGAGACCGCAGGCCGACCGTCTCTGAAAGGGGACGCAAAGCCAGAACCTGGACAATTGAAAAGTTTAGGAACTGACGCTTTTATCGCGTTTAGTTTGAGTTAAGGCCGGAAGGTTTTAATGAGGACTAAATGATATTGCGATAAAGGTGTGAGGTCCCGTCAACAAAATTTTAGTTGCAGAGAAGCATTGTGCTTACAACTTGAAGGTTTTCACGAACCGTTGAGTTGTCGGTGTGCGCAATGTGGAGCAACGACCGGATCTGAGATCCTGGAAAGTCAAAGGAGGAAGAGATTCTAAATTTGCACTCTTGTGAATCCTTCTGTCAGAGGAAGGGGGCGACAACTGCGAGCAGTACGCCAGTGCTGTGAAGTGGGTGAAGCAAGTCAATCTGAGGTGAGAACCAAAAGGGATTGATCTACAACGGAGAGTTTGATCCTGGCTCAGGATGAACGCTGGCGGCGTGCTTAACACATGCAAGTCGAACGAACCTTCGGGTTAGTGGCGGACGGGTGAGTAACGCGTGGGAATCTGCCCTCAGGAGGGGGATAACGGTTGGAAACGGCCGCTAATACCCCATATGCCGAGAGGTGAAATGAATTTCGCCTGAGGATGAGCCCGCGTCTGATTAGCTAGTTGGTGAGGTAAGAGCTCACCAAGGCATCGATCAGTAGCTGGTCTGAGAGGATGATCAGCCACACTGGGACTGAGACACGGCCCAGACTCCTACGGGAGGCAGCAGTGGGGAATTTTCCGCAATGGGCGAAAGCCTGACGGAGCAACGCCGCGTGAGGGATGAAGGCCTCTGGGCTGTAAACCTCTTTTATCAAGGAAGAAGATCTGACGGTACTTGATGAATAAGCCACGGCTAATTCCGTGCCAGCAGCCGCGGTAATACGGGAGTGGCAAGCGTTATCCGGAATTATTGGGCGTAAAGCGTCCGCAGGCGGCCCAACAAGTCTGCTGTTAAAAAGTGGAGCTTAACTCCATCATGGCAGTGGAAACTGTTGGGCTCGAGTGTGGTAGGGGCAGAGGGAATTCCCGGTGTAGCGGTGAAATGCGTAGATATCGGGAAGAACACCAGTGGCGAAGGCGCTCTGCTGGGCCATCACTGACGCTCATGGACGAAAGCCAGGGGAGCGAAAGGGATTAGATACCCCTGTAGTCCTGGCCGTAAACGATGAACACTAGGTGTCGGGGGAATCGACCCCTCCGGTGTCGTAGCCAACGCGTTAAGTGTTCCGCCTGGGGAGTACGCACGCAAGTGTGAAACTCAAAGGAATTGACGGGGGCCCGCACAAGCGGTGGAGTATGTGGTTTAATTCGATGCAACGCGAAGAACCTTACCAGGGTTTGACATCCTGCGAATCTCTTGGAAACTTGAGAGTGCCTTCGGGAGCGCAGTGACAGGTGGTGCATGGCTGTCGTCAGCTCGTGTCGTGAGATGTTGGGTTAAGTCCCGCAACGAGCGCAACCCACGTCTTTAGTTGCCAGCATTTAGTTGGGCACTCTAGAGAGACCGCCGGTGATAAACCGGAGGAAGGTGTGGATGACGTCAAGTCATCATGCCCCTTACATCCTGGGCTACACACGTACTACAATGCTACGGACAAAGGGCAGCAAGTTCGCGAGGACAAGCAAATCCCATAAACCGTGGCTCAGTTCAGATCGTAGGCTGCAACTCGCCTACGTGAAGGAGGAATCGCTAGTAATCGCAGGTCAGCATACTGCGGTGAATACGTTCCCGGGCCTTGTACACACCGCCCGTCACACCATGGAAGTTGGCCACGCCCGAAGCCGTTACTCCAACCCTTGTGGAGGAGGACGTCGAAGGTGGGGCTGATGACTGGGGTGAAGTCGTAACAAGGTAGCCGTACCGGAAGGTGCGGCTGGATCACCTCCTAACAGGGAGACAAACAACGATTTTGATGTCTGAGTTATTTATTCTTAGGCCGAAATCCTGTCACCTTAGGTCGATCGGTACCTCAACTTTGAAGCTAAGAGTTCCAGCAATGGATTTCTGCTTAGTGGAGATTTTTAGTTCCTAAACTTTGTCTAGTTCACAACCCATTAGGGATGAGACTCCTGGGCCATTAGCTCAGGTGGTTAGAGCGCACCCCTGATAAGGGTGAGGTCCCTGGTTCAAGTCCAGGATGGCCCATTCGGTGTAGGGGGTTTAGCTCAGTTGGTAGAGCGCCTGCTTTGCAAGCAGGATGTCAGGAGTTCGAGTCTCCTAACCTCCACTGACTGCAAAGAATCCCCATCTCCAAAACCTGGAGTATGAACTCGTATGGATTGTGATTTAGATGTGTCCGCTAGATGACCCTAGCTTCTTGTCATTTTAAGGCGTGGAAATTATTCCATGATTTGATTGATAGGATGCTGGGCTCGATGCAATGTATTGAGAGATCAATGCATTGTTTTGATGTCTGGCCGAACCTTGACAACTGCATAGTAAGTCTGGAAAGAATAAAGCATCTTTATGGATGCATCATTCTTGAGTGTTAATTCACGATGGGATGGTGTTAATTCTAAAGCAAGAGCCGAGACTCCAGCATGTTCTTTCAAATGTGTCGAGCATTTGAGAGTTTGATTTTAATTTCTACTTGTAGAAGTTAGAAGAATCTGTTTCAACGACAGCAAGCGTGTTGGAGATACATTGGTCAAGCTACAAAGGGCTCACGGCGGATACCTTGGCACACAGAGGCGATGAAGGACGTGGTTACCTGCGATAAGTCTCGGGGAGCTGGAAACACGCTTTGATCCGGGAATTTCCGAATGGGGCAACCCTTAGAACGGCCAGCTGAATCTATAGGCTGGCGCGAGCCAACCCAGCGAACTGAAACATCTTAGTAGCTGGAGGAAAGGAAAGTAAAAACGACTCCCTAAGTAGCGGCGAGCGAACGGGGAAGAGCCTAAACCAATGGTTTCGACCATTGGGGTTGTGGGACAGCAATGTGGATCAGGAATGTTAGTGGAAGTGTTTGAAAGACACGCCACAGAAGGTGAAAGCCCCGTACACGAAAACTGAACTGACCTAGCTGTATCCCGAGTAGCACGGAGCACGTGGAATTCCGTGTGAATCAGCGAGGACCACCTCGTAAGGCTAAGTACTCCTGTGTGACCGATAGCGAAACAGTACCGCGAGGGAAAGGTGAAAAGAACCCCGGGAGGGGAGTGAAATAGAACATGAAACCGTGAGCCTACAAGCAATGGGAGCCCTACTAATAGGGTGACCGTGTGCCTGTTGAAGAATGAGCCGGCGACTTATAGGTACTGGCGGGTTAAACCGGAAATGGTGGAGCCATAGCGAAAGCGAGTCTGAATAGGGCGTTTGTCAGTATTTATAGACCCGAACCCGGGTGATCTAACCATGGCCAGGATGAAGCTTGGGTGATACCAAGTGGAGGTCCGAACGGACTGACGTTGAAAAGTCAGCCGATGAGCTGTGGTTAGGGGTGAAATGCCAATCGAACCCGGAGCTAGCTGGTTCTCCCCGAAATACGTTGAGGCGTAGCGTCTCGTGCTCCAGCAGGGGGGTAAAGCCACCATTTCGGTGCGGGCTGCGAGAGCGGTACCAAATCGAGATGAACTCTGAATACCCTGTGTGTAGCGAGGCAGTCAGACTGTGGGGGATAAGCTCCATGGTCGAGAGGGAAACAGCCCAGACCGCCAGCTAAGGTCCCCAAATCAACACTAAGTGATAAAGGAGGTGGGATTGCCCAGACAACCAGGAGGTTTGCCTAGAAGCAGCCATCCTCAAAGGAGTGCGTAATAGCTCACTGGTCGAGCGATCCTGCGCCGAAAATGAATGGGGCTAAGTGTTGTACCGAAGCTGCGGATTTATGGTAGGGGAGCGTTCTATGTGGGGCGAAGCGTTAGCGTGAGCGGGCGTGGACTGCATAGAAGTGAGAATGTCGGCTTGAGTAGCGAAAACATGGGTGAGAATCCCATGCACCGAAACCCTAAGGGTTCCTCCGGCAGGCTCGTCCGCGGAGGGTTAGTCTGGACCTAAGGCGAGGCCGAAAGGCGTAGTCGATGGATAACAGGTCAACATTCCTGTACCGGTTATGTTTTGGGAAGAGGGACGGAGAAGGCTAGCCAAGCCAGATGTTGGTTACTGGTTCAAGCGTTCGAGGCGTTGAGGATCGGCGAAAACGATCCGAGCTGAGGCGTGAGTACGAGCTGCTACGGCAGCGAAGTTGGTGATGTCATGCTTCCAAGAAAAGCTCTATACCCGTTAAGGCATAACTGCCAGTACCCGAAACCGACACAGGTGGGGTGGTAGAGAATACCGAGGTGCGCGAGGTAACTCTCTCTAAGGAACTCGGCAAAATGGCCCCGTAACTTCGGGAGAAGGGGTGCCACAGCAATGTGGTCGCAGTGAAGAGGCCCTGGCGACTGTTTACCAAAAACACAGGTCTCCGCTAAGTCGCAAGACGATGTATGGGGGCTGACGCCTGCCCAGTGCCGGAAGGTTAAGGAAGCCGGTCAGCGTAAGCGAAGCTGGCGACTGAAGCCCCGGTGAACGGCGGCCGTAACTATAACGGTCCTAAGGTAGCGAAATTCCTTGTCGGGTAAGTTCCGACCCGCACGAAAGGCGTAACGATCAGGGCGCTGTCTCGGAGAGAGGCTCGGCGAAATAGAATTGTCTGTGAAGATGCGGACTACATACACCCGGACAGAAAGACCCTATGAAGCTTTACTGTAGCTTGGTATTGTGCCCGGGCTCTGAATGCGCAGGATAGGTGGGAGACGTTGATCTAGTGCTCGTGGGTACTAGGGAGTCAATGGTGAGATACCACTCTTTCAGAGCTAGGGTTCTAACGTTCACCCGTTATCCGGGGAGCGGACAGTATCAGGTGGGCAGTTTGACTGGGGCGGTCGCCTCCTAAAAGGTAACGGAGGCGCGCAAAGGTTTCCTCAGGCTGGTTGGAAATCAGCCGACGAGTGCAAAAGCAGAAGGAAGCTTGACTGTGAGACCTACAAGTCGAACAGGGACGAAAGTCGGCTTTAGTGATCCGACGGTTCTGAGTGGAAGGGCCGTCGCTCAACGGATAAAAGTTACTCTAGGGATAACAGGCTGATCTCCCCCAAGAGTTCACATCGACGGGGAGGTTTGGCACCTCGATGTCGGCTCATCGCAACCTGGGGCTGAAGTCGGTCCCAAGGGTTGGGCTGTTCGCCCATTAAAGCGGTACGCGAGCTGGGTTCAGAACGTCGTGAGACAGTTCGGTCCATATCCGGTGTATGCGTAGGAATATTGAGAGGATTTCTCCCTAGTACGAGAGGACCGGGAGGAACGCACCTCTGGTGTACCAGTTATCGTGCCAACGGTAAACGCTGGGTAGCCATGTGCGGAGTGGATAACCGCTGAAAGCATCTAAGTGGGAAGCCCACCTCAAGATGAGTATTCCCATGGGGTAACCCAGTAAGGTCACGGGAAGAACACCCGTTGATAGGCTCTACGTCGAAGTCCAGTAATGGATGCAGCGGAGGAGTACTAATAGACCGAGGGCTTGACCAACACTTGGTTCTTGCCTTTAAAAGACTTTATTCAATCCAGATTGCATCATCAAGACGAAAGTTGAGGTGATGTAGCTATGCAGTTCTCAGGGGTCAAACCTTGGGAATTTTTCTATCCTGGTGTCCATAGCGCTGTGGAACCACTCCGATCCATCTCGAACTCGGTTGTGAAACGCAGCAGCGGCGACGATATTTGGGGGGTAGCCCCCTGAGAAAATAGCTCGATGCCAGGTAAAAACATTCCAAACGAAGAAAGCCATCCCTTGAAGGGGTGGCTTTTTTTGTGATCTTTTTCTTGTTAGTTTGGTTTTGATTGGTGCCAGCACCTGAGATGGTTAGACAGAGGTTGCTGAGACGCTTGATTCGTAGTCTTTGGCGCGCCTGTTTGCGTTGGGCGAAGTGCGATTGCGTGGATTTGAGTGCTGCTTTTGCGTATTACACGCTGCAGTCGATCTTCCCTATCCTTCTGATTTCGTTGTCAATTGCCTCGTGGTTTCTTGGTCGGCAAGATGCACTGGAGAGCAAGATTATTGCCTATGCAAGCGGCATCTTGCCACCATCGGCGGTAGTGATTGTGCAAAATACGCTGATGCAGTTAGTTCGTCAGGGATTTGGGGCTGGATTGTTAGGAGCTGGTGTGTTGTTACTCACTGCGGGGAATGTTTATCTGACGTTGCAACGTGGATCGGAACGGCTTTGGGATGGCGTCATTGCTCCACAGCAACGAGACCTGCCGTTCAAGCGTCAAGCTGTTCAGTTTATTCGGATCAGGCTCGAAGCTTTTTTTGTGGTGATCTTGATAGGACTCTTGGTTGTTCTTGATCAACTCAGTGCCAATTTGCGCATGATTCCTGCTGACGCTTTAAACGATTTATCGCAGGCAATCCCTTGGCTGGGTGGATTTCTTTCTTATATTCCTGTCTTGCAATTTGGCCGGTTGATGGTTCCATTCTTTGGGTTTTCGGTTACAGCTCTATCCCTTCAATTTTTGCTGCCAAGTCGCCGAGTTCCGTTTAAACCGTTAATACCAGGTTCGTTATTGATTGGCTTTGCTCTTACTGTTCTTAATCTTGCTGTTAGTCGAAGCATCCTCTCTCTGGGGTCTCGTTTCCAGGCTTACGGAGTGATTGGGAGTGTTCTCGTTCTCACCTTGTGGGTTTGGATGGTGGGTGTAGTGATTTATTTCGGTCAATGTTGGAGTGTTGAGCTAGCGAAAGAATCTGCCAGATATGGCAGGGATCCGAACAAATCCAGCCATGTCTGAACCCAAAAAAGCAGCGATTATGAAAGCACCGTTCGTTTGGAGTGTTGATTGATGGGGCGTTTCCCTCCACTCCTTTGGTTGCTTCTGTTAGGGCTGTTGCTGCTGCCCACAGCCGCAGGCCGAGTCTTGCTGGATTTGGCAGGCGGACTCCTCGTCACACTGCTTGCGTTACCTGTTGTCCTCGGCGGTTTGGGTTGGATTGGTTGGAAGGTGTTGCAGTTCAGGGTAAGAACGTGTGAAGCCTGTGGCTTAAGCACCATGACAACCGACGCCCAATGTCCTGCCTGCGGATCTCCTCTTCCGCCAAAAAAATCTGGAGGCTCAACCACGAAAGCTGTTGATGACTCTCTGCCAGCGAGTGACGTCACCATTGATATCAAGGCTGAGGACGTCGATTCTTAGCCTTTTTAATTTGTTTCTTGTTCTGAATTGACCGCAATTAATTTGCGTTCTCGCAAATAGAGAAAGAGTGGGCCTCCGCAAGCGAAGGAAATGCTGAAGCTCACGATTAAAGCGATCCACCAACCCTTGATCTGAAGCTTTCTTCCTTCGCTAACGATCCAGATGCTGAATGCTGTTGCAGCAATTAAAAGATCTCTGTTTAAAGAGCGGGAGGCTGCATTGATATTGGCATCTTGGATAAAGGTTTGGAGATTAAATCCACCACCAGGATTCATTTGCATGAATTCGAGATTGGCTTGCCAAGGGAGGATGGCACCAAGGATGGCAAGCAAGAGGTAAATCCAGGGGAGAGATTTATTCATTGTTGCTTGTGTCAAGATTTCGCTCTTCCATTGTATTCGGATCGAGTTGCCGTACTGATTGCTCTACTTGGTTGAGAAGTAAGTCACAGCGATCGAGGTAGATCGACGCACGAGCATGATTTCTCTGTAGATCCGCTAATGGGACGGAATCGTCCTGCAATTGGCTTAGCAGTACATCGAGAGCTTGTAAGGCCTCTTCATAGCTGAGCTGCGATGCATCTTCTCTCCAAGTGTCTTGTTCGGATGTCTTTGATAGTTCGGGTTTTTTGCGTGGCATATCAGTTATGCAGATGCTTGTGAGTCAGATGTTTCATTCGCTTGAATGGTTTTGGTGACGGCCTGAATCACACCATCCTTGAGCCGGATTTGCAGCTGTTCATTGAGGCTGATGTCATCAATGCTTTGCAGGGGTTGGCCGTTCGTTGTGTGGAGCATCGCAAAGCCCCGATTGAGCCATCGTTGGGGTGAAAGAGCACGCAACAATTGTTGCCGCTGTTGCCACTGATCTCGACGACGTTGCAGCGCCACAGCAGGCCGAAGTGCATGGAGGAGGAGATGTCGCTCTTTCAGTTTTGAACTGGCTTGCTCAAGTCGCCAGCGTTTGTATTCGCTAAGGCGTGTGCGCCTTTGAATCATTGTTTGTTGTGCTGACTCTTTGCTCGGCATCAGAGTGACCATCGCTGCTGTCGGCGTTGCAGCTCGATGGTCTGCCACGAGATCAGCAACGGTGAGATCATCTTCATGCCCGAGTCCAGTCACGACTGGAAGTGGGAAGTTGGCCAACTTTCGGCAAACGTCCCCATCATCAAACACCATCAAATCTTCTCGGCTCCCTCCCCCTCGGGCGATCACGATTGCATCCAATCCGAGCTGCTCATGGTGTTCCGCAAGGCGACTAAGAACTCCGCAAATGATCGGCGCTACCTCCCCTTGTACGGGGATCGGCACCACAAGGAGCTCGCTTAAAGGCCAGCGCTCTTGTGCTGTACGCAGCATGTCTGCGAGTGCTGAGCTTGGAACGCTTGTGAGTACGGCCAGCCGTTTGGGGTAGGCCGGTAACTTTCGTCGCCGGCTTGGATCAATGACGCCTTCCTCAAGCAATTGTGCTTTGACCGTTTCAAACCGTCTCAACACGGTGGTCAGGCTGGGCCTGATATCGAGCACCTGCACGGCAAGGCTCGCGCGTGCTGACCAGAAATTGAGCTTGCCAATCACGGTGACTCCGTCACCGTCGGCAGGGACAAAGTCCAATTGTTTTAATTTCGAGGCCCAGGCCACAGCAGTGATGCTCGCCTCTCCATCGCTCAAGGTGAGCCAAAGATGCCCCTTTTTGACTTGAGGTCTAGAGGCTGTTGCTTGGATCACAAACCGAGGTGCAAACCCCCGTTCCAATAAGACCCCGATCGCGTTGTTGAGTTCGCGGACTGAGTAGGTGGGAAGGGATTCAGCGCTCAAGACGTTGGTATGCCAAGCCCCAATAAATGCAGACGATTCCTGAGACGATGCTCAGGGTGAGTCCCCACGTCTGGTGAACCTGTGTCAAGCCGATAGCGAGGAATACCAGCATGCTGCTCAGCAGCCTGGCTCCTTCACGGCGAGAGCTAGCAAAGAAGGGAAGCATTGCTAACGACGCGAATCTATCCAGTTTGGCCTAGCGGGTGGTTCCCATAAAAAAAGTCCCACCAGATGGCTGGCGGGACTAATCGCTGGGAGTTAGCCCCAGCCTTCAGTGAATCAACCGAGGCCGACCTGGGTCAGGATGCCTTGACCGGTCAAAAGCTCTGTGCCCAAACCAATCACGAAACCGAGCATGGCGAGACGGCCATTCCAGGTTTCTGCGAAATTTACGAAGCCGAAGCGTGATGTGTTGTCAGACATGTGAAACTCCAAGACCATTGCATCGTAACAAACCGTAGCGATCTCTTGACTGTTGCTTTGGATACGTTTAAGGGGATCGGTGAAGCGGTTCAGGCTCGGGCCTTCCTTTTGGCAGTGGGTTCGGCCATGGCCGGATCCTCTGGCCATGGATGCTTCGGGTAGCGACCGCGCATCTCCTTTCTCACTTGTTGGTAGCTGCCATGCCAAAACCCAGCGAGGTCGCGGGTGCGTTGGAGCGGGCGTCCTGCTGGAGATAACAATTCAATGGTCACGTGGATTTGGCCTTTTAAAACAGCAGGTCCCTCGAGGCAGCCAAACATTTCTTGCAGCTTGACCGACAGCACAATGTCGTCATTCTGATAATCCAGTGCTGCCTTGCGCCCTGATGGGATTTTGATCTGCGTTGGCAAGAGCAGATCGAGTTGCTGCCGGTTCGACCAGGCGAGATCACCCCAAAGGGCTTCCATCAGGTGCTCTTCCTTGACGTCCTCCCAGCCTCGGCAACCCATCAAAGTGTCTCCAATCCAGCTGTTGGGATGCTTTTCCAGGTGTTGGAGAGTGCGAAGCGGCCACGGGTCTCCTAGCTGATGGTGGGCTAGAGCGAGACGACTGCGAAGCTGCTCCGTGCGCTGGCTCCAGGGGAGTGCCGACAGTCCGTCTTTGCTGAGTTGCTTGACCAAGACGTCCCGGCTTTGTTCGCAAGACGCCTGTTGTTGTGGCTGCCGCTCGAGTTCCAGAGCACCAAGCTGCAAGACCCGTTCAGCTCTGACCCGCTTGGTTTGCTCGTCCCAAAGCACACGCTCTTGCCAGTGACCGTTCTGATCTGCAAAGTCTCTAACCCATTGGTGTGTCAGGGGTAGTGCCAGTCGGATCTTGGCTCTCGTGTCACCGAGGTCAAGCTGTGCAATCGCAAGTGCCTCAGCTCCATCAAGCGGATCGCTGACCTGTATAGCCGCACCGCGGCCTTGGCGCAGCAGAAATTGTCCGCGTTGTCCTGGACGGGCCACTGCAACCCATTCTGGAAAAGCTGTCGCAATCAGCTCCGCTGCGAGTTGCTCGTCTGTGGCCTCAATGCCTTGGGGCTCTTGATCCTGTTCGAATTGACCTAGTTGTTGGAGCCATCGACGGCTCTGATCGAGGACTGTTCTGAGGCGATCGGCTGCTGCCCGATCCCCTGGAATTCGCGCTGAGCTCCGGTGGTCGCGGAGCAAGAGCATGCGAGCCCAAAGGTCACTGCCGTGGTTGTTCTGGCTTAAAAGATCGCGCTCATTGAGGATGGAGGCGAGATCGGCTCCTACTTGTGGTCGCCCTAAGGCACGAGCTTGTAGAAGGAGCAATCCCAGTCGCGGATGGGCGCCAAACCGCGCCAATTTCTGCCCGGTGTCCGTGGGATGTCCCTCTGAATTCAGTGCTCCTAGCTCAAGCAATTGCCGGCGGCCTTCCTGAAGTGCGGCCCTCGGAGGGGGCTCGAGCCAAGGCAAGGATTCGCCTAAGCCAGCACCCCAGAGTGCGAGATCAAGAACGGTGGGTTGAGGGTCAGCTCGCTGCAACTCTGGAATGTCGTGGGCAGGCCTTCGTTGCTGTTCGGCAGGAGACCAAAGCCTGATGCAACGACCGGTGTTTTGGCGTCCAGCACGGCCTCGCCGCTGATCAGCACTGGCCTGACTTGCCGGCACGGTGATCAGTCCCTCCATTCCGGTTCCAGGATCAAATTGGGTGTGCCGAGTGAGTCCGCAATCGATCACAAGGCGAACACCATCCAGGGTGAGGGAACTTTCGGCGATGGAGGTTGCCAAAATCACGCGTCCGTCCTTCTCGTGGGTGCAAGGCTTCAGGGCTCGCCCCTGCTCAGCGAGGGATTGCCTTCCATGCAGAGAGATGACCTCCCATTGGCTCAGCAGCCCTGACTTGAGTAAACGTTGCCGGCAACGTTCGATCTCCCGTAATCCAGGCAAAAAAACCAAGACGGTTGGCGGATGATCGCGACTTTCTTCTGCGGATAGCAGGTGGTCCAGCTCCTGCTCAATTGCTCGTAAAACGCGCCCCTCGAGAGGTTCATTTGGCCGGGGAGAAAGGTGTTGCGTCTCAACAGGGAAGGCCTTCCCTTCGCTCGTGAGGACCTGCGCATGAGGCAATTGGGCGCGCAGGTTGGTGAGATCCAGCGTGGCCGACATCAGCAGCAGGCAAAGGTCTGGCCTGAGTAGTTCCTGCGCTTCCCGAACCAAGGCAAGCGCTAATTCACTGTTTCGACTGCGCTCATGGAATTCATCAAAGATCACGCAGTTAATCCCTGTGAGCTCTGGATCGTTTTGGAGTCGACGGAGGAAGAGCCCGTCCGTCATCGCTTCGATCCGCGTGCGAGAGGAGCGCTTTTGCTCGTGCCTCACGGAGTAGCCAACGCGCTCCCCAAGCGGTTCGTTCAGGCTGACCGCGAGCCTGGTTGCGGCAGCCCTTGCGGCAAGTCGCCTGGGCTCAAGCATCAGGGAGCGACCTGGCAGAGGCTCGGTCCCTGCAATTTCTCCAAGAAGTGCCAAGGGCACCCGGGTTGTTTTACCGGCACCCGGCGGTGACTGCAGTAAGACCGTGGCACCTGGAACAAGGCTGGCTCGCAGCCTTGGCAGTAAGGGATCAATCGGGTATTCGCCCAATGCCTCTCGCCCTTAGCTGAAAAAGTTGATCATCCCAACGAGCAGAATGCTGCTGAGGGCTCCGAAGGCTGCCAAGAGGCGCACCAGTGGACCAAAGCGAACAGGAATGGAGGCCATGAAGAAATCCTTAAGGCCGGATTTGATTCATTTTTAGCTGAGCTCAGGGAGGATTCTCACTCCCTGGTTGCAGTGCTTTACAACTTCTCTGAATCAGGTGTCAGCGAATGTGACGTGCGCCGTCAACCGGGTGGTATTCCTCCCCCGTGAGCTCCTCGTAAACAATGGCGGGGAGCCCTGTTTCGAAGATTGTTTGCAGCGCTTCCTTGAGATAGGGGTTCCAGCCGCCTGTGCTGACATCTCCATGACGTACGGTCCAGTCCCAGGTGCCTTGTAGGTCTCGTGGAATGCGGCCTTCCCGATCTCGACGCGCCACTAAATCCAACGATTCGACCAGCCCCACCTGAATGGGGTCTTTCCCGTAGGCAGGAGTCAGGCTGAGCTCAAGCCGAACAGGATCTTCTTTCAACAGCCTTAAGCGGAAGCGGGGGGGCAGTTTCACGGATTTGATTACCGCCGCCACAATCCGTGTTCGTTGGTCCACCTAGGAGTCCCCTCTACGAGTCAATCGTGCAACTCAAGCAGTTGCCATTAACCCAACCTATTCACCGGCCTTCGAAGTTGGATTTGGCGGCTCACCATCGCCACCAAAACGCACCGTCAAAAGATCCTCTTCGGTGAGGCGTCCTTCGCCATCAAGCAGCTCTGGATGAATCGTCAGGCGACCTGTCCGGTCGACTTTTTCCGCGACAAGCGGTTTGCCAGCAGCGCTGAAGCCGCGTCCCATCACGCGAAAGGCTTGCCACAAGAGGACGATGAAGATCAGTCCATAGATGAGAGGAAACAGGCTGCTGAGCATGGCAATCACCGCTGAACTCGGAGATGGGCCGAACCATCTCACCCATCATCGCTCTTTTTAAAAAAAGGGGTGCTGATTTTGCTGACCCTGGTCGCATCCAGTCATGAAATCGCTGGAAATGGGTCTGTTCTTGTAGGCATTCACTGCCTACGGTCACGGTGACTCACATCATTGATGAAATCGCGGCCATGGCGGTGTCTAACCCTTTGCTCCCATTGGTTTGCGCTGGTGCGTTGACGTTTCCAGGGATGCTGATGCAACCGCCGCGAGCCTTCGCTTCGGCTGCCTCACAGGCTGTCGCCCCAACGTCGTTCGTTGCGAAAGCAGTCGCTCGCAGTGGACCGGCTGTTGTCACGCTTGAAACGCAGCGAACTGTCCGGACGGCTGGTGGAAATGGGCTCCCTCGGAGCTTGATGGCGGATCCATTCCTGCGCCGTTTTTTTGGGATGCAAGCTCAAACGGCCCCGCGTTCACGGGTAGAGCGCGGGCAGGGCAGCGGCGTGATTTTTGATGAACAAGGGTTGGTCCTGACCAATGCTCATGTTGTGGAGAATGCGGATCGAGTGATGGTGGGACTGCCTGATGGCAGACGAGTTGCTGGTCGGGTGATTGGACAAGACTCCCTGACCGACTTGGCAGTTGTGCAGTTGGAAACCAGGGGGCCATGGCCTACGGCTCCCTTGGGCAACTCAGATCGTCTTCAAGTGGGGGATTGGGCGATCGCTGTAGGAAATCCTTTTGGCCTTGAAAACACAGTGACGATGGGGATTGTCAGCAACCTCAATCGCAACATGTCTCAACTGGGGATTTCAGGAAAGCGTCTGGATCTCATCCAGACAGACGCTGCGATTAATCCTGGTAATTCGGGTGGCCCGTTGTTGAACGCCCGTGGTGATGTCATTGGAATCAATACCCTCGTGCGCTCAGGACCAGGAGCAGGCCTCGGTTTCGCGATCCCCATCAACAGGGCAAGGTCGATCGCCAGTCAGCTCGTCAAGCAGGGAAGGGCGAGTCACCCCATGGTGGGTATAGGCCTTTCAACGGTTCCTGCACCCACACCTGGATCGAGTGCTCCTCCTGGAGCAGTGATTCGATCAGTTGTGCCGGGTGGACCTGCAGATCGTGGAAACTTGCGAGTCGACGATGTGATCGTGTCGATCGATGGACAATCGATTAGCAATCCTGCTGAAGTTGTTTCGGCGATTGATCGGCATGGAGTAGATCGCCCCTTGAATCTTGATGTGCTGCGATCTGGTCAACATATTACTCTGTCAATCACACCAGTTGAGATGAGATCTTTACGTCGATAGCCATCTCATAGTTGTTAATTAGCTGTCTGTGTCTTTGAGTTGTTCTACGCACTGTGTGATGCATTCACCATCATCGAGGGAGCATGTTGTGATGCACTCGAAGTAGGTCTCAACCGCGTCCCAGGTCTCTGCATGCTCAGCGCTTTCAGTCATGGACGCAGGTGTTCCAGCGGTAGTGACATGACGTGATTGCGTGTTGTTCATGGCCGACCGGGGATCAATGATGTCAGCCTATCCACACCAACTGAACTGGTAAAGGGAAATGAGTCTTCCTGCCTAACCAAGTGTGAAGTTTCGTCTTGCGATCGCCGAGAAGCTTTGCTACGCAGCGTTCTTTTTGCGAGAGGCTCGCTGTTTTTGCTTTGCGTTGTTCGCCTTGCGTTTGGCTTCTTTCTCGGCAATCAGCCGGTTTGCCTCCGCTTCGGCCTTTTCCTCCACCTTCTTCTCTTGGTAATAGTCGTAATTTCCTCGATAGATCACGAGTTCTCCATCGCGAATTTCTACGATCCGGTTTGCTACACGTGAAATGAAATAACGGTCATGCGATACCAATAAAGCTGCTCCCTCATAGGCGCATAGCGCATCTTCAAGCATCTGTTTGGCAGGAATGTCGAGATGGTTTGTGGGTTCATCGAGAACCAGCAAATTGCAGGGACTGAGCAACATCAGAGCAAGAGCAAGGCGTGCTTTCTCTCCGCCACTAAGTTTGCCGACGTCTTTGAAAACACTGTCATTACTGAAACAGAAACTCCCCAGTAATGAGCGCACTTGAGTTTGCGTCCAATCAGGAACGGCTTCGAACATGGTTTCGATCACCGTCTTGGTGAGATCGAGGGCTTCGGCCTGGTTTTGTTCGAAATAGCTGGCAATGACGTTGTGTTCCCCGAGCCTTGCTGAACCTTCATCGGGAGTTTCGACCCCCATGATCAATCGGAGCAGGGTGGACTTTCCGGCTCCGTTGGGACCGACAAAGGCGATCCGATCACCTCTCTCGATTTCGAGATCAGTTTCCATGAAAAGGATGTTGTCCCCATAGCAATGGGTCATGTTTTCGATCAAAGCCACCTGAGCTCCAGATCGTGGTGCGGGGGGGAAGCGGAAACTGGGCCCACTCACTGACTCAACCGGGGCATCAACCCTCGCCACTTTGTCGAGCTGTTTCTCTCGGCTTTTTGCCTGGGTGCTGCGCGTTGCACTGGCACGGAATCGATCGATGTAGGCCTGTTGGGTTGCGATCTCTTTCTGCTGCCGTTCAAAAGCTGCTTGTGAGGCTTCTTGCTCGAGAGCTTTTTGCTCGAGGTGCGAGGTGTAATTGCCCAAGTAGGCCCTCGATACGCCTCGCTCCGTGCTCACAATTTGATTGCAGACACGATCCAGAAACGTGCGGTCATGACTGATCACGACCAGTGCAGCTTTTTGTTCGATGAGATATCCCTCGAGCCACTGAATCGTTTCGACATCGAGATGGTTGGTTGGCTCGTCTAACAGAAGAAGATCAGGGTCTTGTAAGAGAATTTTTCCCAGTGCAAGGCGCATTTGCCAGCCACCGGAGTAGTCCGAAACCAGGCGGTCTGCCTCATCGAGCTTGAACCCGATGGTTGGGAGCAATTTGTCGATGCGTGCATCGAGCTCGTAGCCATGCAGTCCTTCAAATCGGGTCTGCAGCCGCCCTAGTTCGTGAATGAGCTCATCGAGATGATCGGGGTCTGCCGCTGCACGTTCTGACCCCATCTCCAATTCAACTTTTTTTTGTTTGTCCAGAACAATGGCGGCCTCCCCAAAGGCTTGAAACAGCTCTTCTCGCACCGTGCGGCTGGGGTCGACATCGAATTCCTGCTGGAGGTAAGCGATTCTTGGCTCGCCTTGTTTCACGACTTGCCCACTGCTGGCTTCTTCCATGCCAGCAATCAGCCGTAGCTGAGTTGACTTCCCCGCCCCATTCACGCCAACGAGGCCGATCCGGTCTCCGGGTTTGACCTCCCAGGTCACATCCCGCAGAACTTCTCCGGTGGGATAAATCTTGCCGACTCGCTCAAGTCGCAGCACGGAGTGGAGGCAGGGGAAACCCATCATCCCGTGCCGGGGTTTCCAGGCAGACTGCTGGAGCTGGGAGCAGGCTCAATGCGAAGACTGGAGCAGGTCACGGCCCTTGTGGTGGCAGCCGGTCTTGCCGTGATTAGTTATTGGTTGTTTTTTAGTTGGGCTGGAGGAGAAGGCGTGCGAGAACGTTCGGCACCCAAACCACTCTTAGCGCCCTCTGATCAATCGATCTCTGATCAATCCAGGGAGTCCAAAGACTCGATAGAAGCAGCTGAGATTAAAGCCCTCCCCTCGCCTTGATCAGCCATTGCTTGGTGATCTCGTCGTCGAGGCTATTGAGGTGATCCTTCACCTCTTGGAGCGTGACAGGCAAGTTGAGTTGATTGCCGATTTCACAGATGGAATCGAGAGCTCCTGAAGGATTTTGAAGTGCCTGCCTGAATAACCCCTTGCTGAGCTCTTGATCATTCTCAATGCGTGCGTACAGCGCAGCTGCGTTGGACATCATCGTGATGCTTCTGACGAAACCTTATTCACGCCATCACGAACTGCCATCCCTTCTCTATGCAGCTTGGTCGAGCTCCGTTGCCTTGAGCCCAGAGGCTGAGGCGTCTTCCATGCTGCGGGCATCCATGCAAAGCACTTTGCGCAGCTGGGCGTAATTCGCTGCTTGTGATCGGCGTCCGTCTTGGACGGCGCTGTATTCAGCGCGTTGGAGCACGTGATGAAGGTGGGTGAGCAAATAGGTGCTGATGACGCCCGAGACGAGCACCTCGCTGTTCTCAGGGGTGCGGCTCGGGCGTCGACTCTTTCGAGGGACGTTGCTTTGGGGATTGCTTTTACGGGCGACAGGTTTGCTGCGACTTGGTAGCTGGGGGGAGCTGATGTCCGGGCTTTGCGAATGGGGCATGGCACTCCTGGAATGGGTCGGCCGAGGGCCTGGCCTGCTGATGGATCAGAGATCTGA
Organism: Synechococcus sp. PROS-9-1; assembly: GCF_014279775.1. Classification (NCBI taxonomy): domain Bacteria; kingdom Bacillati; phylum Cyanobacteriota; class Cyanophyceae; order Synechococcales; family Synechococcaceae; genus Synechococcus; species Synechococcus sp. PROS-9-1. The sequence goes on along the minus strand of NZ_CP047961.1, from coordinate 1,962,610 downwards.
TCAATGACAGCAGCATAGTGCTGGATACTACCCTTGCACATCTCTGTACACTTTTAAGTAGCTCTGCCTCTTTCTGGGTCGTGCCCACTCGCCAAAATTCATCCAGTGGGAAGCCAAAGTCACCTCGTATTCAGGTGGTGCTCCCCGAAGATCTTTGCCTCCGCTTGACTGCATTGGCTGAGGATGAATCGCGCACGGTCAGCAACATGGCCAAGGTGTTGATTCAACAAGGGGTTCAGCGGTACGAACAGGGAGGCGACAGGCAGGAGGCAGCTCCAGTTGCGGACGCAAATCAGTCGTCAACAGAGCAATTGCGCAACGCTCTGGAGTCGAAGCAAACCGGTCGGCTACGGGGTGCACCGCGTCGGGTCAGGCTTTACCGCCCGAATTAATCCGAGATCAAGCCGGATTGACGCGTACTCCGAGGACGGCCTCATGCTTTGCACCCGTAATTGCTGGTGCATTTCCTGGATATCCCAAGTGATGCCACCACGCCAAAAGAGCAAACACCATGGCTTCGCGGCTTTGACTGGGAAGTTGTAGCTCGTCGCTATCACGAACCCTGAGGCCTCGGCAGCGTCTGTTGAGTTCTCTCATCAACGTGAGGTTCTGGCTGCCACCGCCTGCGACTACGAGCTCGATGGGGAGGGGATGGTTCTGGTTGGAGAGCTGTTGTAGATCCTTCGCTACGGCAGCTGCTGAGAAGGCTGTGAGCGTTGCGATTTGATCGGCAATCGCTTGTCCTTGCATCTCCTGCAGGCGTCTTGTTAGGTCAGCTCGCCCGAATGCTTCACGACCTGTGGACTTGGGAGGGCTGAGCTGGAAGTAAGGCTCAGTGAGCCAGCGAAGAATCAGTGCTTCATCGCAGTGACCTGACGCCGCAAGGCGGCCACCCTCGTCGTAGCTTTCCTTCCCTTCGCTGAACTGCTCCATCGCTAGGTCGATCAAGCTATTCGCAGGCCCGCAATCCCAGCCCCTGACGGGAAGGAGCCGATCAGGACCTGCGTCGGGTGGAATGAGGGTGAGGTTGGCGATGCCACCCAAATTGAGCAACACTCTCCAGCCTTTAGTTCGTCCCAAAAGGGCCGCATCAGCTTTGGGAACAAGTGGTGCTCCTTGGCCTCCAAGGGCGAGATCAGCAGCCCGAAAGTCAAAGATCACTGGGCTTTTCAGCAGTTGTGCCAGCAGGGGTGCTTGCAACATCTGCCAGCTTGCTCCGTGCTGAAGTTCGCCAGTTTCAGCGTTTTCGGGTGGGCGATGCCAAAGGGTTTGGCCATGACATCCCACCAGCTGCGCTTGTCCTTCCGGGTCGCACTGACAAGCGGCTGCGGCCTGAATCTTGGTGATTGTCTCGGAGAGATTGAGGAGCGAGGACGCGGTTTTGGCTTCGCCTTGCCCTACGGCCAAGATCAGTTGCCGTGTCGAAGCTGGATAGTCCAGCGACGCTGACCGCAGCAGTGTCCAATGGGGATGTTCGGCGGACCCCGAGAGCTCGACAAGGACAGCATCCACGCCATCGGCGCTTGTGCCGCTCATCAGACCGAGAACGCGCATGGCTCAGGTTTTTGGCAGCTCTTGGAGATCGTCGGTTAAACCCATCACCACGAGGACGTGCCCGTCTTGAAGGACATGGGACGCCGGTGGGTTGACCATGAGTTCTTTTGCGGGACCTGCCGCAAGAACATTCACTCGGAAATTCTTGCGCAGGTTTAGGTCTCGAAGCGAGCGGCCCACGAACCGGCCTGGCACCTTGATTTCTTCAATTGAATGATGCTTATCGAGTTCAAGTCTCTCCATCAGGTTGGGGCGCACCAATTCCACACCCAAGCGTTCTCCCTGCATTCGGGAGGGAAAGACGACCCGATCGGCACCCACTCGCTTGAGCATTTTTTCGTGCAAATCGCTAGTGGCTCTTGCAATCACGCGACGAACTTTGCTGCCTGCACTGTCTTTGGCAATCAGGGTGGCCGTAATGCTGGCTTCGATCGGTTCGCTGATAGCGACAACCACGGTTTCCATATCGAGGATCCCCGCTTCACGAAGCGCTTCCTCATCGGTGCAGTCCACAATGCGCGCTTCGATCGACGGTTCGAGTTGGCGGAGTTCCTCGATGGCCTTTGAAGAACGGTCGACAGCAAGAACTTCAGCACCGTTTTGCATCAGTTCCTTGCAGACAGCACTTCCGAAACGACCCAAGCCCACAATCCCAAAGCTTGAAGGTTCTGCCTGGTTGGATTGGGACCAATGCCACCACTCCTTCACTGCCCTGCTCCCATGAATCGGTGATCAGACATAGAGATCCTCACGGGGATAACCAACACGATTCTCGCGCTGCAGATGGCCGCGGTTAAAACTCTCCCAAATGGCGCTTAAAAGTAAAAGGATGCCCAGTCGTCCCACAAACATTCCCATCACAAGTACAAACTGACCAAAAGGAGCCAGTTGGCGCGTAACACCTAGATCTAATCCAACGGTGGCAAAGGCGGAAATACACGTAAAAACCAGCTCCAGGAAAGTGAAAGGTTCTTCTCCGCTGAGATTGCTACTTAATGCCAGTAACAGAGCCATCCCGAGCACAAACAGCAGGGAGGCCACCGTGATGCTCAAAGCGCGCAGCACAACTTTGTCTGAGATTTGTCGATGGCGAATCACCACATCGTTATTACCTCGCAGTGTTGAGCGTGTAGCGGCCATGAGGGCTGCCACCGTTGTGGTTTTGATCCCGCCACCTGTTCCGCCTGGACTCGCACCGATGAACATCAGGGTCATCACCAACAACAGGCCTGAATCGGAAATGCTGTTTAGAGAGAGGGGCACCGTGGTGAAACCAGCGGTTCTTGAACTCACCGATTCAAAAAGGGCGCTCATCAACCGTTCACCCCAACCCATCCCTGTGAGCACATGGCCCCTCGAAAGTGATTCCGTCAGCATTAATCCGAAGGTCCCGATCAGGATGAGAAGACCAGAGGTGCGCAGAACGAGGCGAGTGTGCAGGCTGAGATGCCGCCGTCTAAGCCGATGGCGATTGATCCATAGGTCATTGGTGACACGCCATCCCAGTCCTCCCAGGACCACCAACACCATGATCACTGCGTTCACCGTGCTGTTGGTGCGGTACGTCTCAAGACTGTCGTTCCAGAGCCCAAAGCCGGCGTTGTTGTAAGCAGAAATGCTGTGAAAGAGGGCCGCCCATAGGCGTTCTCCTCCAGGAGCAATGTCTGTGAACCCAAAGACATAGAGCAGGAACGCCCCAATCAAGATCAGCACCACGGCGGTTAGTGCAATGCCGCGAAAGGTGGTTCCTACGCCCCCAACCCCAAACTCATCGAGGGTTTGACCACGATCGAGACGACGCCGAAGAGCGGTTCCTCGAACCACAAATCCCTGCAGAAACGTCGTGACCGCCATCAATCCCAGGCCGCCGAGCATGATCATCATGGCCAGCACGATTTGCCCGGGGCGGGTTAGATCTTCGCGGATGTCGATGATCGAAAGCCCTGTCACAGTGACTGCTGATGTTGCTGTGAAGAAGGCTTCCCATAGGCCCACTCTGGAGCTTGAGCACAGTGGGGTGGCGAGCAGCACTGTGCCTGCTGCGATGACAAGCAGCCCCGTCACAACGGTGAACTGAGGAATCGTGAGGCGGCGGTACCAGGCCTGAGTGCGGTGAATGGCGTAGGGGATCGGCATCGCGCTTACCTGCCTCCCGGTGGCAAGACGATCCTTGCAGGACGCCTGAGCGCCAGGATTAGGCCAGGGTGGCCTAGGGCTAGGGGGGCTAGGGCCAAGGTGACGAGGGGGTTGACCTGGTGATCATTAGCGATGAGCTCAGCCATGGTTTAGCTCAGCCATGGTCGGGAAATGACGTCTTTTGGGTGATGGATACAGGGGGTGTTGCGCCGACCCAGAACTGCTTTTCAAGCCAGTTTCGCAGACCTTTCAATCCCGTACCCTCCGTGGCTGATAGGTAGATCACATCAGGTTCGAGAGTGCGAATCGCATCGATCGCCGAAGCCTCGCAACGGTCGATTTGATTGGCCACCACTTTGCGCAGTTGGTCACAGCTGAGGCCATCCAAGAGTTGATGAACCGCCTCCAATTGTGATTGCCAATCGGGGTCTGCGAGATCCACCACCACCAGCAACAGATCGGCCTCGCGTGTTTCCTCCAATGTGGCTCTGAAAGCTTCCAGCAGTGGTTTGGGAAGTTCACGAATGAATCCCACGGTGTCCGTGATGAGCAGTTCTTTCGGTGCCGCTGATGTTTGGGGAAGGCTGAGTCTTCGCGTGGTGGGATCAAGCGTGGCGAATAACTTGTTCTCCGCTAAAACCTCAAGCCCTGGATTTCGGCAGCACAGCGCATTCAAAAGAGACGATTTGCCAGCATTCGTATAACCAACAAGGGCGACGCGAGGTAGGCCGTCTCTGCGGTCGCGCAAGCGGGCGCGATGGGCGCCTAGCTGGAGTACTGATCTCCCGAGATGTTCAATGCGACGGCTGATCGCACGGCGATCCTTTTCCAATTGGGTTTCACCTGGTCCGCGCGTGCCAATCCCTCCCCCTTGACGCGAGAGGCTGAGGCCGCGGCCCTTCAACCTCGGAAGTCGGTAGCGCAATTGAGCGAGCTCAACTTGAAGACGTCCAGCTGCGCTCGCCGCTCGTTGGGCAAAAATATCCAGGATCAATTCACTGCGATCCATCACTGGGCAGTCAATGAGTGACTCCAGATTCCTGGCTTGAACGGGAGAAAGTTCCCGATCTGTGATCACGAGGGTGGCTTGATGGCGTCTCGCTTCGAGCGCCGCCTCTTGTAATTTTCCAGTGCCCCAGAGGGTCTGAGGGTTGGGTTGTCCCTGCCGCTGCCGGCAGACAGCAACGGGCAGTGCACCTGCGCTACGAACGAGCCCCTCCAATTCAGCCAGATCCCTTTCGCTCCTCTTTGTGTCAGCACCAGTGAGGATGAGCAGCAAGACGCGTTCTTGCACGTCAGAGGGAGCCGTTGCAGTTTGGGTGGAATCAAGATCCTTTGAGGTTTCTGGGGCAGGACGGTCGCAAAGTTCCTTGAGAGTGCCAAGTTCAGCTTGATGCCAGCCGGAAGGATGTCCTGGATCTGGTTGCCAAAGCGAAGCCACATGCCCACCCCCTGTGGAAGGCGATGCCTGAAAGCGAAGCCAGCTGTCGGGCTTGAGGTCGAGGGCGACGACGGCATCTCTGCCATCGGGCTTCAGGTCGGTCCCAGCCTTGCCTTGCAAGCTGCTGATCAACCTCCAGCGTCGCTTGATCCGTCGTGGTCCTCCAGGGAGATGGCTGCGTAGTTGTTCCGATTCGCTCAGGGGGCCAACCCAGAGCAGTCGGCAGAGTCCCCGTTCATCGACGATCAAATGCAACGGCTGACCTAGATCGAGCACCAGCTCAGACAGTCGCTCCAAGGTGAGCGGATCGGCGCCGCTTAGGCCTGGGTGCCTCCTCTGGCTGAGACGCTCGAGCTGACGGTGCAGTGATGGGCGTAGGCCATTGGTTCGGCCTGCTAGGTGAGCCTGCTTCAAGAAGGAACCAGCCAGGCGCCTGCAGACCTCAAGCCCAAGGAGAGCCCTGGCATTCGGGCCAGGTACGTGAGTCGCCGCATCTGATAGGCGAGAGGGCCGGCGAGGGTTAGTCCCATGCCAGTAATCGATGCATCTCCCATGCCAAGACTGAGCATCTCGCCAAGATCTTGAAAGTGAAAACTGGGAACTGCCTTACCCATGCGAATGGCTTGAAGCGTTCGAGCTGCCGCCGTTCCTTGCTGGAGCGCCGATTGCGCAGAGCGGGGCCATGGGATCTCTGCATCGTTATGACAGGCGACATCCCCAAGCACAACCACATTCGGGTCTGTCGTTAATTGCAACCCTTCATCAACACAGAGCAGCCCGCGCTCACGGGGCGGGATGGGAGTCAGGTTGGGCAGCACCGGTTTGGTCCCTGCCGTCCAGATCAAACCGTCATGGTTGAGAGATTGCGGTACGTCGTTTTCAAGCAGCTCTACGGCATGGGCTGATACAGAGGTCACGCGGGTGTTGAGGTGACGACGCACCCCCCTTTGATCCAGTGCCTTTTGTGCTTGTTCGCGATTGAAGGCTCGGGATCGTGAGAGAACGCTGTCCCCCAATTCAACGAGGTGAATGGTGGCGGATCCATCCAGCATGTCGCTGAGTTTGCAAGCCAATTCAACGCCTGTGGCTCCCGCTCCAACGATGACCAGTGCCCCGTCTTTTGATGCACGATTGCGAAGACTTTGAAGGCGATCTTTGAGGAGAGGTAGATCTGTCAAGGAATGGAAGGTCAAGGCATGCTCCTTGACTCCTGTGATCCCAAAGTCATCGGGCTCAGAGCCAGTGGCGAGCACCAGCTGGCTGTATTTCAGGACTTGGCCGCGGCTGGTTTGTAGAGATTTTTGCTCCGTGTTAATCGATGTCACCCGGTCATCCAGGTGGGGAATGCGTCGCCCTTGCAGAAGGCTGTCGTAGCTGGGAGCAACCTCCCAGCTCTTCATTTCGCCGCTGAGAAGCTCGTAGAGAAGGGGTAAGAAGAGAAATTGATGTCGCGGTTCAATCAGCAATAACGGTGGACGGGGCCTTTGATTACTGAGCGCTAGAGCTGTTGTTAGACCTGCAAAGCCACCGCCCACAACAATGATTGGATCGTTGTGCATGGTGGTGTCAGAAGTCAGAACTTCAAAGGTGGTTTTTGAAACCATAGACATGACACCATGCCCCTCGGCGTTGGAAGATGGAGAGATGAGGGATGTCTCCACCTCCAAGAATCAGCCTGTCGTTGCCGCTGGCCTCAAGGCTGATGCGGGAGAACTCCATGAGGCGCGTCATCAGCTTGAGCCGTTGGATGCGCGCGCCAGGTTGCTGTGGGCTCATGAGCAATTTGGGCCGGGTTTTGCCCTGACCACGAGCTTCGGAATTCAATCCTCTGTCTTGCTCCACTTGTTGAGCGGGATGGATCAAGGCCGAGACATTCCAGTGATCTGGGTGGATACCGGCTACCTCCCCCCCGAGACCTATCGCTACGCCGAGGATCTTTCCCAGCGCTTCGATCTGAATCTCCATATCGCCCAGTCCTCTTCGTCTGCAGCGCGGATGGAGGCGCTCCATGGCCGCCTCTGGGAATCAGGCGTTGTTGAGGACATGGAGCTCTACCTCAAAATCCGCAAGGTGGAGCCACTCGAAGAAGCGATGCATCGTTTGCAGGTGTCGTGTTGGGCGAGTGGTGTGCGTCGTGCACAGACGGATACACGCCGAAGCATGACTGCGCTCGATCCCATTCGCGGTCGCTGGTCCCTGAGGCCGCTGTTGGAGTGGACATCACGAGATGTCTTCTATTACATGCAGGAAAACGATCTTCCCCAGCATCCCTTGTTTGAGAAGGGGTATTCCACCGTTGGGGATTGGCATTCCAGTGGCCCTGATGGGCTAGAGGCGACGGGACGAGACACTCGCTTTGCGGGCCTTAAGCAGGAATGTGGCATCCACGTGCCGGGTGTTATGGGTGATGGCATCTAGCGAGGACCTTCCATCCCGTTGCTTGCTGATTGGGAACAGCCGCTGGCACTGGGCAGAGCAGAGGGGGTCTTCTCAGTGGACCTATCAGCATGAGGCCTCGTCTCTTGAGGCGTTGGATGCACCCAGTGATCTCCTCGCCTGGGCGGCTGTGGGGCCGATCCCAAGCCATTCTTGTTTGCAGTCCAGTCGACGCTTGAACCTGAGTGAAATCCCTCTTCAGGGGATTCCCCCTTGGTTAGGGATCGATCGAGCGCTCGCTGGATGGGGAGCTTGGAGTGCCAATGAAAATCGCGTGGGCGTCCTGGTGGTTGATGCAGGCACGGTTCTCAGCCTCACCAGGATCTCTGCGAATGGATCGTTCTCTGGTGGGTTGTTGGCGGCTGGCTATGGCCTGCAATTGCGCGCGATGGCTGATGCCACCACAGGTCTCAACATGACCTCACCTTGGGTTCTAGAACGCGAAGAGGTGGAGCCTTTCCCTTTCGAGACGCAGGCAGCCATGCGCTCTGGAGCACAGCAAAGTTTGGTGGGCCTTATCCGTCAAGCGCATGCCCAAAGCCCTTGGCCGATTTGGCTCTGTGGAGGAGATGCCCCCCAACTGCTCCCGAAACTTCAGGAGCAGTTGGGGGTTGAGGTGCTTCATTCACCGAACTTGGTGATGGAGGCGATGGTCGAGCTGATCAGCTGATGCCTAGGTCACTGAGGATTTGATCGGCCATGGAATCAGATTTCACTTTTCGGTAAATCAATTCCAAGCGTCCTTCTGCGTCTACGACGAAGGTGTGACGCATCATTCCCATGGATTCGCGACCCATGAACTTTTTCAGGCCATAACTCTCAAAGCTGCTTGCAACGGGGCAAGGATCCTCATCACTCAACAGCGTGAAGGGCAATTCCTGCTTGGCGATGAAGCGCGTATGGGATGAGGCGTTGTCCTTGCTGATCCCTAAGACCTGAATTCCATGGTCTTTAAAGGATGACCAGCGATCTCGGAAGTTGCAGGCCTCTTTCGTGCAACCAGGGGTGGCGTCTTTGGGATAGAAATAGATCACCACGCGCTGTCCCCGCAAGGAGGCCAGCTGCACGGGCTCTCCGTTTTGGTCAGGAAGTGTGAAATCAGGCGCGAGATCGCCGATCTGCAAAGTCATGAAGGAAGGCTTCAACCGGAGCGGAAGCGTAACCGTGATGTGGCTTGGACCGGCCTCATCAACAGATCCTTACGTGTCGGATCAGGAACAAGCCTGGGCTTGCAACTTGGGCCAGACCGGTCAGCGGCGTTTCCTTGGCTCCCGTGCCTGGATGCGTTCCTGCCTGAGTGATTTGTGGGGAGTGCCTGCGCAGCAGATTCCTTTGCATGCGCCCCCTGGCACGCCTCCAGCTCTCCCCTCAGGTTGGGGATTTGTCAGCCTCAGCCATAGCAAGGGATCTGCGTTGATGGCCTGGTCTTCCGCCCCCGTCGGGGTTGATTTAGAGCGATTGGATCGTCGGTTCGCTTCCGAAGCGCTGATGAGTCGTTACTACGAATCGAGCGAGCAGCGTCGTCTTACAAGCCTTCCCAAGCAATCGTTTCATCAGGCTGTTTTGGAGCATTGGCTGATTAAGGAAGCCGCGATTAAGTGGCAACAGGGATCTTTGGCTCAGGATCTATCGCACTGGGTTGTGGCAGCCGATGGGCTGAGTGCGAGCCACCAGGCCAGCGGTCTTCAGGTGTCAGCGCACTGTCGCCAACTAGGGCCCTGGGGCATAGCGATCGTGTCAGCTTGCGAAAGGAACTTGATTGGAGCAACGGTCTGCTTAGGTTGAAATTTCAATCGGGATCGAGATCCTCGTTGGCGTGACTCAAGCTTGGATGCGATCGTTTCCCTCATGGTGGCCGCCCTTCTTTTTGGGGGCCTTGGCCTGATCGCGACCAGCCAAACGCAGGTGGCCTCTCCAGGGGCTGCGAGCCTGCCAACGGATGCGCGTCTTATTGAGTAGCTCGATGATCAAGAGGCAACCTTGAATCAACGTCTGCAAGCCGAATCATTGCTTCGGGTGTTTGTTCGCGGCCAGCTCGCCAGCTTTTACTGGGGACAATTTGCGTCATCACTGATTGATCTTGGTTTGAGCAGCGATGAAAGCGTGGACGTTCGCGTTGAAACGAATGCCAGCAGTACGCGCCTATGGCTGACCCCCAAACGTGGAAGTGAACGCTACGTAGCAATCGTGCATTTCAATGGCTCCAAGCTTGTATGCGTTCAGTGACGAGGCCTAACGCCTGTTTCAACTGAGCAGCTAGCTGCGGTTTGTCCCGAAGGATGGAGGGCGTTTGAGATTCCATAGGTTTGAGTAAATGCCCAATAGTTTGTTGGTTTTATTCGTGCGGATTTGGATAGTTTCTCCTTGACCCACGGCTTTTTTGCATTTCCTTTTCCTCTGTCTAGCTTTTAGTCGAAGTGTTTATTTCCCGTCTTTGCTCACCCGTCTCCTAGCTGGCGTTTTTGCCGCTGCCTCGCTCTCCACTTTGGCTCTTGCCTCTCAGGCTGGTATTAATAATTCCGGTTGGACTGTTAAAGAAATCCAGGCAGCCATGACCAAGTCCTATGGGGTTGATCTCATTGGAGTTTCTCGCTTCCTGTATTCCAGCGATGGCGTTGCTTTCTTGGAGGATCAGACCAAGAGCTACTCTCCCTTCTGGAAGAAGCAGAAGACTGCCGTTGTCGCTTTGCGTTCCGCCATCATTCTTGACGCCACTGACGGCGAGATATCTGCTGCCGGCATCATGAAACAGCTTCCGGTTGCATTCCGTCTGAATGACAACGGTGTTTTCGATGGTTCTCAGAATGTCTGTAAGTACGGTTTTAATGGCGCTCAGGCAACATCCCTTAGGTCTTGGTACGTCTTCCTGCCCGCTTGTGTGCAAGCCAAGCAGATTCTTCCTGCTGCTACCGCTCCTAGCGCTACCCGTAACGCTTCCGATCGCGGCCTCTGGTGATCGAATGGCTTGCCGCTAGTACGACAACATCGTGCAGACAAGTCGTTGATGGATCAGGGGTTGTGGCAGTTGGCTTCCCCGTTTTGTTTGCAGGAGCTGCTGCAGTGTGGTGAGCACTGTTTCTGGCTGTCTGCAGCGATTGATCAGAGATCGATAGGGACGGTCCTCTCCCAGCCAGCGTTTCAACAGACGTTCGTCAATAGGGAGTGACAGAGATTCCTGCCACTGCTCTGTGATGACAGCGGTTGAGAGGTTTTCGAGCTGCTGTCGGACGAGCTGATCAAGCTGCTGGGTTAGAAGCCACTGTTGTTCCTTCTCGATGAGTTCCGACAGCACTTTGCTGGACCCAGGGCATTGCTCTGCGAGTGCTGCCGCTGGACCGATGGCTGTTTGGCTGAGAAGGACGTGGAGCTGAGCCCCTGGTGAGAGCTTCAATTGGAGTTGCTGCCAAAACGTTGGAGATTCGATCCAATCGCGATCATCACTGCTGAATCGACCCCCCACGACTTCGAATTGCCAGTCTTGAGGAAGCGCTTGCAACGCCTTGAACCCTCCTGTAAGGAGTTTGGGACGATGCAGTGGATCCAATAGATCCACCTGTGCTTCAAGTCGGGCGCGTTCTTCAGCGCTGCTGCACAGGATGGTGACGCTCCCCTCCTGCACAGCATTCAGTGGACCCAGGGCCCAAAGCAGGGATCGACCCCCGAGCACCAGCACTCTGTCGGTGCGTTGAAAGGTCACTGGGGTCCAGAGTCGCTGCTGTAGATCTTGCAAACGCTCATCATTTTGGGCGAGCTGTCGATGCAGCCAGCGCTCCATTTCAGGTAGGTCTGGACCACTGCTGAGGAGGAGGGGATGGGTTTGGGCCGCCTCTGCTGCGACGGCGAGCTGAGCAGCACGACGTTCGAGCATCCTTCCTCGCCGTTCTCCCTCCCACCCCTGCTTGCTCGGTGTCCAGAAGACCTCTCCCTGCAGCGCATCGGGAAGGTAATTCTGTGCAATCCAATGCTCTTTGTAGGCGTGTGGGTAGCGATAACCCTTTCCATCGCCAAAGGCTTCCCCATCGCGATGGGCATCGCGGAGGTGGCTTGGCACCGTCTGGTTCTGTGTACTGCGGACAAGGCGGATGGCCTCGAACAGTCCCATAGTGCTGTTGCTTTTTTCGGCGCAGGCCAGGTAAAGCGCTGCCTGGGCAAGCGGGTAGAGCCCTTCTGGCAGGCCGATGCGTTCGAAGGCGGCTGCGCAGGCCTCCACGACGACCACAGCTTGGGGGTCGGCTAGCCCGATGTCCTCTCCCGCTGAAATCAACATCCGTCGAAAGATGAACCTTGGGTTTTCCCCTGCTTCCAACATTCGCGCCAGCCAAAACAGGGCTGCGTCCGCATCGGAGCCGCGAAGGGATTTGATGAAAGCGCTAATGGTGTCGAAGTGGGCATCTCCCTGTTTGTCGTAGAGCACAGCTCGCTCTTGAATCGACTCCTCGGCGATGGTCAAATCAATCTCAATCGTGGCCTCTGGATCGGAAGGTGTTGTGCTTTCCACCGCCAGCTCGAGGGCATTGAGAAGGCTGCGCGCGTCTCCGTTAGCCACATCCACCATGTGGGCTTCGGCATCGGCAGTGATCTTGATCGAACGATTGCCATAGCCCCGCTCTTTGTCTTGAAGGGCTCGATGGAGCAATTGACGCAGATCGTTGGCTTCGAGGCTTTGCAGTCGAAACAGGCGTGATCGACTTACGAGCGCTTTGTTGACTTCGAAGTAAGGGTTCTCAGTGGTGGCACCGATCAGGGTGAGAGTGCCGTTTTCTACCCAAGGGAGCAGCGCATCCTGTTGAGCACTGTTGAAGCGATGGACTTCATCAATAAACAGGATGGTTCGCAAGCCATGTTTCTCCAAGCGCTCCTTGGCGGCGTCTACTTGCTCACGCAGGTCCTTAACGCCGGCCAGAACAGCGTTCAGGCTGCTGAACTGCGCACGGGTATGGGTGGCAATGATCCTGGCCAGAGTTGTCTTCCCTACACCAGGCGGTCCGTGCAGGATCAGATTGCCCACCCGGTCTGCGGTGATCGCCCTGCGCAGCAAACGGCCTTCGGCGAGGATCGCGTTTTGGCCCTCAAATTCGTCGAGTGATGTGGGCCTTAAACGGTCAGCTAAGGGCGCTTGACGCCTCCTTCGCTGGTTGCCGTGGTGGCTGAATAGATCTTCAACCAACCGACCAATCTCCCTTGAATGGTCTTCGTGTATGGATTCTTGCCTGATCAGGACCGAAACTGGGTTCAAGTTCGACCATAATCCGCACGTTCGTCACAGGATTTGTGCTGCGTTTTCGTCCACTGCTGCCTGTGCTCCTAACCGCAATTTCCGTTAGTGCTTGTGGAGGCTCTGATGAAAAGAGGCCCGCGCTACCGGTCCAGCAAGCATCGGTTCTTGAAGCTCCCTTCACTGACGATATCGATACGGTGAGCACGCTCGAGGCCAATACGTTGGTTGAGCTAGCTGCGCAAACATCAGGTCGTGTCACTGAGCTCAAAGTGTCTCAGGGCGATCGTATTGATGCGGGTCAGTTGCTCGTCGTGTTGGACCAGGTTCAGGCAAGGGCGGCGTTGGCAGAACAACGGGCGAGAGCGGCAACAGCCAAAGTTGACTGGGAGCGCGAAGAATTTCTCGCAAAAGAGGGGGCTGCTTCGCTGCGGCAGCGGGACTCTTACCGCCTGAAATACATTGCAGCTATTGAAAAAGTTAAAGCTTTAGAAGCAGAGCTCACCTACAGCAATTTGCGTTCACCAACCGCAGGGACCGTGGCAGACATTCAGGTGAATGTTGGGGATGTGGTGCAACAAAACCAGCCCTTCACCAGTGTGGTTCAAAATAATATTCTCGAGGCGAAGGTTGAAGTTCCGGCGGTCTATGGCGATCGTCTCGCCATCGGTCAACCCGTCATTTTGAGTGTGCCTGGCACGGTTAAGCCTCTAGCGACGAGTCAGATTGAGTCGATTGATCCTCAAGTCAACCCTCAAACTCAGGGTCTCTTGGTGAAGGCCTTATTTAATAACGATGATGGCAGGCTACGTAGTGGTCAGCGACTGCGGACCAGGGTTCAATTGAAATCGGGTCAACAGATCTCAGTTCCATTTGCGGCTGTGACGCAAACTTCAGGGCAAAGCTTTGTCTTTCGTATTGGTAATTTCACCGACTTAAAGGCAAATCCAGGCAAGGCTGACATTGAGCGGATTAGTAAAGGCATCGAAAGGGGGAAATTGCCAGAAAATGCCCTGTTTGCGCTTCAAACACCAGTCAAGATTGGTGAGATTCAGAACAACCGTTATCCAATTACAAAAGGTCTGAAACTCAATGAGAAGGTGATTACAAGTAATCTCCTCAATCTCAAGCATGGAATGCCGATTCAGGTAAAAACACAGCGCGCGGGGTCACAACCTGCTGCAGCTAAGAACTGAGGTTGATTCATGTCAGCATCGAATAATTTCATCACGCGACCGGTTCTTAGTACCGTTTGCAGCCTTTTGATTGTGATCGTGGGATTGATTGCAATTCCAATCCTCCCGATTGAGAATCTTCCCGACATTGCCCCTCCAACGGTCAAAGTACAGGCCACGTATGTAGGAGCTGATGCTGTTTCGGTTGAGCAGGGTGTGACCACTGTTCTTGAACAGCAGATTAATGGTGTGGAGAATATGGATTTCATTACCTCCAACAGCTCGTCTGATGGTGTGAGTTCTATTTCTGTCTCCTTTGACAGTGGAACTGACGGTAATATTAACCAGGTTAATGTTCAAAATAGGGTCTCTTTGGCCGAACCTCAGCTTCCTGAGGAGGTTCGCAAGGCGGGCGTCACAGTTAATAAAGCCTCAAACTCTACCCTGCTTGTTTATAATATTGTTAACAGTGATCCTTCTAAAACTGAATACAGCGTTGAAACGATTAGTGGCTATTTAGATAAAAATCTAACTGATAATATTAAGCGCGTCCCTGGAGTTGGAGAAGTTACCTATTTTGGCAACCGTAAGGTTGCTTTCAGGTTATGGCTCGATCCGGAAAAGCTCGCGGCAAATGGTCTTACCTCAACTGATGTTGTTCAGCAACTTCAGAGTCAAAACCGCCTAGTCCCTGCGGGCAAGATCGGAGGTGCTCCTGCTCCTGAAGGTCAGCAATATACATTTACTGTGCAATTGCAAGGTCGTTTAACCACGGAATCTGAGTTTGAAAATATTATTTTAAAAACGACCGATTCGGGTGGTTTGATCAAGCTAAAAAACGTTGGTCGCGTGAGTCTGGGTGGAGAGGCCTATGGGGTCGACGCAATGGATCTCAAGGGCACACCTTCTGTTGGTGTTGCTGTTTATCAGCTGTCAGGTAGTAACGCCATTCAAGTGTCTAACGGCGTGAAGGAGGTGATCGAGAAATTTGAGCAGACGCTTCCTGTTGGTCTTGATACCCAGGTGATTTACGACACGACTGATTTCATCAACCAATCAATCAAGGGCGTGACCAATTCTCTGCGGGACGCAGTGATTCTGGTGGTCTTGATCCTGTTCTTATTCCTTCAGAACTGGAAAGCAACGCTTGTTCCTGCCATCGCCATTCCTGTGGCCTTGATCGGTACGTTCGCTCTCGTGCTCGCCTTCGGCTTCTCCCTTAATCAGCTCACCTTGTTTGGCCTTGTTCTGGCAACAGGTTTGGTTGTTGATGATGCGATCACGGTGGTCGAAGACACGTCGGCCAAAAAAGCAGAAGGAATGACATCGGTTCAGGCGGCCATCGCCACCATGGACGAACTCTTCAGCGCTGTGATTGCGACGTCGCTGGTGAAGATGGCCGTTTTTCTTCCGGTGTTGTTTTTCCCCGGAGCAACAGGAACGATTTATAAGCAGTTTGCTGCCACCATCCTGTTCTCGATCGGGATCTCAACCTTCAACGCACTCACGTTCTCGCCAATGCTGGCGGCCCTCTTGCTGTCGAAGGACACACAGCAGCTGAGCAAACAGCAATACGCCACAGCGGGTGTTTTTCTTGGTTTTGCCTACGGCCTTCTCAGTGCGGGCGATGGCGCCGCATTGGTTCTGATTCCAGTTGTTGTTGGCGCCTTGGTTGGCTTTGTTGCGATGAAGCTCACATCGATTCCTTTGCGGATGCCAGGAGCTGTGGGTGGAGCCGTTGTGGGTTTGATTCTTGTTGGTGTGACCAATCTCATCCCTGTGATCTTGTTCACGGGAATCGGTCTTGTTGTGGGCTGGTTTGTTCCTCAGATCTTCATTCACTTCAATCGTTTTTATTCAGGCTTTGAAAAGCGCTATTCGAAAGTTCTTGATCAGGTGCTTAAAGCTCGCCCGATCGTGATGGCGGCCCTTGCTGCTGGAATCCTGCTCACTGGTTTTGCGTTCACACGCATCCCCGGTGGATTTGTTCCGATCGAAGACCAGGGTTATGCCATTGGTTTCGTGCAGGCTCCTGATGGTGTTTCGAACGAGACGACCCTTGCGATTAACCGCAAGGTGGCTGAGGTGTTGCGATCTGAGGATGATATTTCCGCTGCTGCCTTGTTTAGTGGAGCCAGTTTGGACGGAAATGCTCCAAACAAAGGATTGTTCTTCTTTGGAACCAAGCATTGGGATGAGCGCAAAGGAAGCGATCACTCTGTAGCGGCGATTGTTGAACGCTTGAACAAAAAACTGTTGATGTCGATTGATGGTGCTCGAGTGTTTGTGGTGGAGCCTCCCTCGATTCCTGGTTATGGCGCTGGTGGTGGCTTTGAATTCCAGTTGTTGGATCAAAGCAGTGGAGCCTATGGATTGAACCAATTCTTTGGTTCTGCTGGTCAGATCATGCAGGCGGCCAACGCCAATCCATTGCTGAACCGTGTCTATACCTTGTTCTCACCAGAGTCACCTCAGATTGAGATCAAGGTGAATCGCGAAAAGATGGCCTCTTTAGGAGTTGATTTTGGCGCCGCGATGCAATCCTTTAGCGTTAATTTTGGTGGGGCCTATGTGAATGACACGTTCCAGGAGGGCAAGGTTCGACGTGTCTATGTGCAGGCTGATGATGTCAACCGGGCTACTCCTGAGCAGCTTTCAGCGGTTTATGTGAACAGCATGAAAGGGGAACAGATCCCCTTGTCTGAGTTTTTCACGGTGAAGTCCACCAATGGCCCCAGCGTGATTCCTCACTTCAATCTCTATCGTTCAATCAAGATTGATGGAACACCTGCTGTTGGTAAAAGCTCAGGTCAGGCGATTACAGCGATGAAGACGATCTTTAAAGATGCCAACTTGCAAGGCTTGGGCTTTGATTGGACTGGTATTTCAAGAGAAGAAGTGAAGGCCGGATCCTTGGCCGTTGTGATTTTTGCTCTTGGCATTTTGGCGGTGTTCTTGGTGCTTTCAGCGCAATATGAAAGCTACTCAGATCCCATCATCATTTTGCTGACGGTCCCAACTGCTTTGCTTGGCGCCTTGGTCTTTCTTGGTGCTGCCGGTCAGGTTCTCAATATTTATGCCCAGGTGGGTCTTGTGATGCTTATCGGCTTGGCCGGTGGTAACGCGATTTTGATTGTGGATCTTGCCAACCAAAAAATGGGCGAGGGCATTTCAGCCCTTGAAGCTGCTCGATTTTCTGCCCAATCTCGCTTACGGCCGATTCTGATGACAGCGATTTCGTCTTTAACAGGATTTTTGCCCTTGATGCTGGCGAGTGGAGCTGGTGCTCAAAGTCAGTCTTCTCTTGGTTTGGTTGTGTTTGGTGGCCTCTTGGTTGCCACGTTCCTCTCCACGCTTGTGGTTCCTGTGTTTTACGTGGTGATGAAGACGCTTCTAGGCCAGGCCGATGCCAAGCCGTCTTCTGATCCTCTGCTGAGCTCATGACAAAAAAGACATTCAGTGGCTCAAGAGTGTTGGTAGCAATTGCCGTTGGACTCGCAATCGGCAGTGCAATTGCCTATTTCTTGAAGGTTTTAATTGAGAACACCCCAGCTGAGATTGATCTCCGCAGGATGCGCTTGTTCTACTTAATGGTGATTACATCCTCTGGACTCGCTGGTTTTGCGATTGAAACCACCCGTCAACTCCAGGAAGAAGCTGTTGATCCTGTGTATCGCCATCCCAATGCCCATCGAGGCAGGCGTGGGTCGCAACAGAAATAACCCACGCCTGAACCCAATCAGGTAATCACAGTTGGACGATCCATCCCGGTGCGTTCTGTGATCTCGGCGAGCTGATTGATGGCTTGGATCATCTCTCCTAAAGCAATCTGGGGATCTTGATCGAGGTCACCCGTGGTTGGGACGTAGCTTTCGAGATACACCCTCAATGTTGCTCCCTTGGTGCCGGTACCAGACAGGCGCAGTACCACTCGGCTTCCATCGTCGAGCAGGATGCGCAGCCCCTGCCCTTTGGTGACGGATTGGTCCACCGGATCGGTGTAGCTGAAGTTGTCAGCGGTACTGATGCTGCGGCCTGCAAAGGGCTGGCCGATGAGACTTGGAAGCATGGTTTCCAAGCGGTCATACAGCCCATGCGCTGCCTCGCTGGCAACGGCTTCGTAGTCATGGCGCGAGTAGTAGTGACGCCCGTAACGCTTCCAATGTTCGGCCATGATCTCGGCGACACTGCAGCGTCGCTTCGCCAAGATCTGAAGCCAAAACAGCACCGCCCAAAGCCCATCCTTTTCGCGCACGTGGTTGCTGCCTGTTCCGAAGCTTTCTTCACCGCAGAGCGTGATGTCGCCAGCATCCAGAAGGTTCCCGAAGAATTTCCAGCCGGTAGGAGTTTCAAAGCATTTGATCCCCAAGTCTTTGGCGACAACATCCACAGCAGCACTGGTGGGCATGGAGCGAGCCACGCCGGCCAGGCCTGAGGCGTAACCAGGGGCAAGGGTGGCGTTGGCCGTGAGGACGGCCAGGCTGTCGCTTGGGTTCACAAAGCAACGGTTGCCCAGAATCATGTTGCGGTCGCCATCGCCATCACACGCAGCACCAAATTGATAGGCATCACCTTCCATCAGAAGGTCGGCCAGTTCATGGGCGTAGGTGAGGTTGGGATCGGGATGCCCACCGCCAAAATCTTCCAAGGGAGTCCCATTGCGCACGCTGCCAGCCGGTGCGCCTAAGACCTCTTCCAGCAATGTTTTGGCATAGGGGCCTGTGACCGCATGCATGGCATCGAAGGCCAGCGGGAAGTCGTTGCGAATCAGAGCGCTGATGCTGTCGAAGTCAAACAACTGCTTCATCAACAACACGAAGTCATCAACGCCATCGATCACCTCGACCTGCATCTCCCCGATCGTGTGGTGCCCTGGGGACTGCAGGCTGATGGCTGGGGCGTCGACAATCGAATAGCCCTCAAGGGTTTTGCTGCAGTCGTAAACCGCATCGGTAAAGGACGCCGGAGTGGGGCCGCCGTTTGCTCCGTTCACCTTGACGCCGAAGTCACCATCAGGCCCACCGGGGTTGTGGCTGGCGGACAGGATGATCCCGCCGATGGCTTGACGTTGTCGAATCAGGTTTGAGGCAGCAGGTGTGGAGAGGATGCCACCTGTGGTGACGATCACTTTTTGCAAGCCATGGGCTGCACCCATGCGCAAGATCACATCGATGGCGCGGAGATTTCCATAGCGACCATCTCCACCGAGAACCAAGGTTCCGCCCTTCATGCCAGGGAGGGTACGGAAGGAAGCTTCGATGAAACTCTCTAAATAGTGGGGCTGTTCAAATTGTTGGCTGCTCTTACGAAGACCAGAGGTGCCTGGCTTTTGGTCGGTGAAAGGCGCCTCGAGTTGCACCTGCCGCTGGGTGGGTTCCGTCGGCATTGAAGGGGTCATGACGAGGCAGCATCGTTCCCCAAAACTTAAGCCTGAGCAGGGGCGTTGATGGCCCTAGATCAGGCCAGTTATCACAGCTGTTGATGAGCTTCAGGTTTGACCCGGTGGAGATCCTGCTGAAGGCGAATTATTGGGTTTGCTGGGCTTTGCCGGATCAGCACAGACCACGGTGAGCCGGCGTGCGGGGCTATCAATGCTGTCGCGGCGTTGATAGCTGTTGGTGGTGACTGGTTTTGCCTCTTGCAGTAGCTCCCAAACTGCGTCCTTGCAGGCTGTTGGGAGGCGAGGATGATCCATGAGTGGATTGGCAATCTCACGCGTGCGCGTACAAATGTCCGCCGTGTTTTCCCGTGAGCAGGTGTAGGCCAGCAGCTGCAGGGACCTCAATTCACTCTTGGTGGGAAAGGGAACGTATTTCAATTGTGCGCGGACAGCACAAGGCGCCAGGATCGCTAACCCAAGAAGGAGTGGCGAAAGTCGCACGGGCAGAAGGGACGTCATGTAGCCATTCTGGCCCCAGAATTAGTCAGTGGGCGCACGTTGGCACGTCGACTTTTGTGCATCATTTGTCTTGTTCGTTTACTTCCGCTCAGTGCCGCTCCCGCATTTTCTTGTCTGCCTTTTGAGCTTTCGGCGCATTCGAGCGGTGATCCCTAGCTCAGCACCGCGCCACATTCGATCCATCTCACGAGTGAAGTGTGCTGCTAGTTGTGGTGACTCAATGACCATCAGGGTTTCGTCGTTGGTGTGAGCGGCTGAGGGTGACCAGTTGAATGATCCTGTGATCACTGTTTTGTTGTCGATTACGGCGAACTTGTGATGCAGTTTGTCGCCGCGGGCGAGGCGTGGGGTGCCGATGCCCTTGAGTGGTTTGGGTAAGGGTTGATTGCCAGCCTCTAATTTGCAGAAGCGATCGGGCAGGGCAACGCCGAGAAGATCAAGCACTTCTGAAAAGGACCGGCTGGCAAATCCAGGATCGGCAAGCAGCCTCAGCTTCACTCCAGCGGATATCCGCTCTGCAAGTTTGTTGGTGAGTTGCTGTGCAGAGAAGACAAATAAGGCGAGGTCAATGGTCTTTTTTGCCCCTCCTAGCTGATCCTCAATCACATCAATTCCATGGCTTGAATATGTTTTTGCATGGGGCGGAAACATCACGCTGACATTCATGGAGCCCACCTTGACGGTCCGCAGACGCTGGGCAGTTTTATTGCGTCCAAAGCGACTGTTGTTGGAGCCGCCAGGTCCATCTCCCCACATCTGAGCAAACTCTTCTTTGAAAACAGTGGCCAGAGTTGGACTTTGAATGCTGATCAGATGATTCACATTGCCGCGAGTTTGTGTGGCTCCAGCATCACCATGCATGCCGGAATTGGTGAAGTTGGCGCTGCCAGTGATCACGCGTTCACCATCGATGACAACAAACTTGTGATGCATCAGGCCGCTGCCCTTGCTGCCGTCTTCTGTGTCATCAATCCAAGCAATCTGTCCTTGCTGAAGGATGAGTAGCGCATCGTGATTCCTTGCTTCTTCTGGACTCACAACACCGTTTTGATCTTGATCGGCTAGAGCGCTCAGGCGCTGGAGTCGCTGGCGTCCATGACTGCTGAGATCGAGCTCATGCTGCTTGCTCCAGGGAGTGCTGTAGTTGTTTTCTAAAATCACTTTCACGTTCACGCCTTGGCGTGAGGCGGCAACAAGACTCTCGGCGATGCGAGGCAGAGAAAGTTCTTGCACCGCGACCAAGATCTCTGTCTCGGCAGACTGGATCGCATTGATCAGCATCTGTTCGAGATTGTCTCCATTCCTCCATGCGCCACTTAGAGGACTGCGATAGCGACTGGCTGTGCGGTGGTTGAAACCCACTTCGATTCCCTTTGGCTCGGCCAGATCAACTGGCATCTGACCGAGCACAACTCCTGCTTGGCTGCAACTGCTCGCGAATAGGCCAACCAGCGCGGTCACAATCCAGCCCCGCAAAGGAAGCCTTGGTTGTGTTCGATTCACAGGGAAATAAGCGCTCCTCACCCTGAGGATTCCACCCTCAGTGCGGCATCTCAGAGGTCCGCAACATGGCGACAAACCAAAGAGTACTCAGAACAAGAGCAACGCCCACACCAGCGCCGATACTCACTTTTGCCATGGTGATCGGCACCAGGATTGGGAAGGCTATGGCGCCTGCCAGGGGAGTGATCGCAACAAACCAACGCAACATTGAGGAGTTCAGAATCAGAACCACTCAGCGCGAGCTTCGCTGGCGGGATTGCTGTTGTCTTCCGGAGTTACACGCTCAAAGTTGAGGGTGATGTTGCGCTTTTGTTCTCCGTCTGCCGCTGTGGCTTCGATGGCGTACACCTGCTCACCATCGCGGAATGGAACTTGGATGCGGAAGGTGCCATCGCTTGAAAGAGGTACATCTTCTTTGCCGATGGTGAGGCGTGCAGATGGATCTGTTGCGCCGTAAACAATCAGCTCAGCATCGGCAACGAGCCAGAACGAGCGCTGACGTGGAGCTACTCCACCGAGGCCAGATTCATTACGCCCGCTGGCCCATAGGCCAACTCCTGAATCATTGAGTCCACGCTGGTCAGAACCCATCGAATCGCTTTCATGAAGGATCTCCGAGCCAACGCGGCGACTGCGGAAGTGGGTCGTCGCGCTTTGGTAAAGACGTTCGTGCAGCTTGCTGTCGGTTGGTTCTGGATCAGCTCCCTGCTTGGTCATCGGCTGCATGGGAGCAGCAGTGGGTGTGGCTTCCAGGCTGAAAGGGACAAACTGATCAAGGATTTGATCGCTTGGGTGGAGAGCCGGGACCCTTGCCACAGAGGAGAACGCCAGCGAGATCCATTTGTTCTCTGACTTGTAGCCAAGTTCAACCCGGTAATCGCGGTCGCAAAGAGGAACAGGCAAATACCACTCAGTGCTGTGGCTATCAACAGGCACTTCCTGAAGGGTGTGAGGGTGGGATGAGCCGTTTGCGAGCCCGGTCACATCGGCGAGGCGCAGGCATAGGAAGGATGCTCCTTCTGATTGAGCTTGCCTTCGATCGCTATCGGATATTTCCCAAAAAACGTATGCCCACTGTGGGTCTCTCGGCAGGAAGACCACGCGGGTCGATGCCTCGCCCATGGAGGGCGCATGGAGCTCTGCCTCCATTGCCTTGAGATCGCCATCGCGACGATCTTGGCGCTCAGCGATAGCGCTTACAAGGGCCTCCTTGCTCTTCCGGCTGTAGAGGGTTACCCCCAAATCACTCGCCATTTGGCGAAGCTGACGCAGGGTCAGGCGGGCTAGAGATGAGAGGGCTTGCGTCACGGACAACCAACCGAGTTTCTTCGGGATCAGTTTGCAGCCAACTTCCATTTTTCTGACATCTTCCACTGCTGTGGTCAGCATCTTCTGACTCCAGACCAGGGGGCTTGAAGGCTTCAGTTGGCTGCTCCCACGAGCTGGACACACAAAAAAAGGGGGCCTGTTGGCCCCCTCGACTTTTGGCGTATTTTCTCGCGGTTCAGCGACCGATGCTGCGATAGGGAACCTTGGAGAGGTAATCCATGTCTGCAGTGCCACTGGGAGCGACACCACTCGTGTTGGCCAGACCACGGACCCAAGGAAGGTAGTCCTCTGGGAAACCGCCACGCTTGACTTTTGCTCTCTCTGGAATGGACTTCGCTTTGACAGCGTTTGTGTAGACAAACCGAGGGAACCCAAGGATTCCGCGGTAGTACTCGTCGTAACGAGGGCTTGTGATGTTGAAAGGTGTATCTCCCAGATCCCTTCCAGGAAGAACCCTGTTGCGTTGGTAGGGAACAGAGTCGTAGCCAAAGGCGTCGAGGTATTCCTCACTGTCGAGCAGCGCATCCACCATCCCGGTGACGCCTTTCGTCGCAATCAGGATGGACCAGGCGATCTCCTCTGATTGCCCGCTTGTTTTGCGACCCAGAAGCTTCTCTACGAGATGGCGGACCACCTTGTAGTTGCTGTTCATGCCATAAAAGCTTCTCTGGAAGGTGTCGGAGAGGCAAAGCCCACGAACAAAATCGCGGACAGTGATCTGACCGTCTCGCAGCTGGGATTCCAGATTCACGTCCCGATCTGACTGGAAGGCGTGGAAATAAATCTGCCTGTAGGCACCTTCAATCACGGTTTTCAGATTGTCGGCATCCATGGCGATGTCCATGGAATACGCCCGTGGCACCTCGTCGGATGCGACCCGCAGCGCCGCCACCCTTGAATTTTGGGTGATCGGTGCGTACTGCAGTAGAGGAATGGCCACGCAATCTTCATCATCCTTCGCCAGCGATCGTAGAAGAAGAGTCCGGTGCACCTCTTCTTCGCAGGTCAGCACTCACAGTCCGTAATAGTTGCTGCCGTGCGATCTCACCAGCCGAATGGGGCCGAAAGTGGTTCCAATGACTCATCCTTTGACCCTGCTGGCGCCTCTGTGATGTCCTCGGTTTCTTCGCTCAAACGCGTTTCCATGCAAAAGGATGCGTTGTTCGAAAGGCCTTCCACCGTGCTGGAGCGCAACCTCACATTTGGGCTGGTGAACCAGAAGCGTTCCCAGACGGTCATGGTTTCGTAGCTGGTGCAGAGGATGAGACCGTCCTGCTGATCCATTTGGAAGGTCGAGGTGGCCGGTGCTTTTTCGGCGTAGCCCAAATCGCGAAGCAGGGTGCCGCTGCGTCCGTCATCGCCATCTGGGATCAGGCCAAACACTGTTTCGCCGTCATGGGCATCGCCGTTCTGATCCCATGCCATCGAGGCGCTCCAGCGCACAAAGCTGCCTCCTGCAATGCTCCCCGGGGATTGGCCGTGTTGCTCAGCCAGTGTTTGCAGCCGTGGGTCATTCGGATCGAGATCTTCCACAACGATGAGAGATCCACCCGCTTCTGCTCGTCGGTGCAAGAGGTGATGAACGCTGCGTTGTGATCGCCAGCGACCGCAACTCTGTTGAAAGAAATGGACAGCGTTGGCAATGGCCGAGGTCATGAGGGGGATGACTCTTGTATTGGATGATCGCAGTCCGAGGGATGGTTGTGCGGTCCCTCGATCCTGGCTTTGGACGCCTTAGTGCTGGCTTCAATGAGTTCTCCCAGGTTGAGTTCCAAAGGAGAGAGGTCTTGTTGTCTGGCGAGGTTTTCTAGCTGCTGCGCGGCGGCAAGAAATTGGTGGAGCAGTAAGTCGCGGAATTGAGGCTCGTCAACCAATTGCGGCTGCTCCAAGAGCCATTGCTCGAGCTCGCTTCGGCCGGGAAGTGGACCTGAGTGTCGCGGATCTGCGATCACTTGAAAGCTGCGTAGACAGTGGGCTAGGAGGCGAAGGTGGTGACGATCGAGGTTGGGAAGCAACGTGGCTTCAATCTGCTCGGCATCAGCGCGAGATAGGGGGCCTGAACCGAAGAGCGGCCGTTCAGCCATGAATCAGTCCTGCTTAGGGGCGATGCTGAAACCACAGGAATGTCCTGATTCCAGGCGCCAATGCACCCGCTCCACAAGACAGTCCGGAAAGGTGTGCCTGATCAGCTGTAGCTCTTGATCACAGACCGCTGGATATTCCTCAGCAATTCTCTGCACTGAGCAGTGAAATTCACTGACGCACCAACCCGAACCACTTGGGGCTGGTTGCATGTCGCTGACGTAACCCTCTTTTAAGCGCAGATTCACAAGCGCCCGGACTCGCTCCTCGAGCGGTGCGTTCCCCAGCTCTTTGCGGTACAGAGTGGCTTTCTCTAGGGCTTGCTGACGGAGGAGATCGGCCATGACCTCAGGCGACAAGGTCGCTGCCATGGACTCAAGCAGACCTAATGCAAAGTTCTCGATGCCGTCGGGGAAGTGTTGGTGCCCTTTCGAGGTGAGTCTCCACAGGTTGGATGGACGTCCTGGGCCCGCTGTTGTGGGACTGGCCTCGACGAGTTCATCGTCTTCGAGGCTGCGCAGATGCCTGCGCATCGCTTGCACAGAAATTCCCAACGTCTCTGCCAATGAGGCCGCACTGGTTTCTCCCTGCCTGAGAAGCAAGGTGAGCGTGGTTTCGCGGGTAGGGGCCTGCGCTTGAGCTCCCATGGGTTGAAGCTATTGAACTCACGATGCCACGGGAAGGCCGCAACCGTCGTGTGAGTTCCCCAAGGCCTTCGCCTCGGTTCACGAATTATTGGAAGGAAGTCTGCTCAGCGGGTGTTCGCCCCTTCAGAATGGTGGGGTCTCCGGACGATGGATCTGTGCCTTAGTCTCGTAGAAACGAAACCTTTTTGTTTCGTATCTCGGTCTCGGTCTGTCCTTTGGCCGGAGTGTAATCAGACTTTCGTTCTGATTACGTCCTCTCCTTTCCCCCCTTGAGCCCAATGTCCGATGCGTCCGCTGGCAGCACAGAGCCGACAGCTGAAAGCCTTGAGGTCATTCGCAAATTTGCCGAAACGTACGCCCAACGAACCGGGACCTACTTTTGTAGCGACCCTGGCGTGACGGCTGTTGTCTTAAAGGGTCTTGCTAAACACAAAGACGATTTAGGTGGCGCGCTTTGCCCCTGTCGTCACTACGAAGACAAGCAAGCTGAGGTTTCTCAGGCGTTTTGGAACTGTCCTTGCGTGCCAATGCGAGAGCGCAATGATTGCCATTGCATGTTGTTTCTCACCGAGGACAATCCCTTCCGCGGTGAGGACCAGACGATCAGCACTGAAACGATTCACGCCACGGCAGGTTGAAGTCCATGACCAGCACCTCCACACGCGATCTAGTTAGTCAGCCGTACAAGTACGGATTTGTTACTGACATCGAAACCGAGAAGATCGCAAAAGGTCTTAGTGAGGAGGTAGTGCGACTGATTTCTTCTAAAAAGAATGAGCCGGAATTTCTCCTTGATTTTCGGCTTAAGGCTTATCGCCATTGGCTTAAGTTGCAAGAACCTGATTGGGCTTCACTGGGCTATAAAGCAATTGATTATCAAGATATTGTTTATTATGCTGCACCAAAGCAGCAAGAGAAAAAGCAAAGTCTCGATGAAGTTGATCCCAAGCTTCTTGAGACATTTGAAAAGCTGGGAATTCCTCTTAGCGAGCAAAAAAGGCTAAGCAATGTCGCTGTGGATGCTGTTTTTGACAGTGTCTCGATCGCAACCACTTACAAAGAAAAGTTGGCAGAACATGGAGTGGTGTTTTGCTCCTTTAGTGAGGCTGTAGTTGAGCATCCAGAGTTGATCGAGAAGTATCTCGGCTCGGTTGTTCCTAGTAATGATAATTATTTTGCGGCTTTAAACTCTGCTGTTTTTAGTGATGGATCATTTGTGTTCATCCCCAAAGGTGTGGAATGCCCGATGGAGCTTTCCACGTATTTTAGAATTAATTCCGGAGATACCGGACAATTCGAGCGCACGTTGATTGTTGCTGAAGAAGGAGCATCGGTGAGTTACTTGGAAGGTTGTACCGCGCCGATGTTTGATACAAATCAGCTTCATGCTGCTGTCGTGGAGTTGGTTGTTTTAGATGATGCTTCGATTAAATATTCTACGGTCCAAAATTGGTACGCTGGTGATGAAAATGGTGTTGGAGGTATTTATAATTTTGTGACCAAGCGCGGCCAGTGCCGAGGCGCACGCAGTCGGATTAGTTGGACGCAGGTCGAAACGGGTTCAGCCATTACTTGGAAATATCCAAGCTGTGTGTTGCAGGGTGCCGATTCAGTTGGTGAGTTTTATTCAGTGGCTCTCACGAATAATCGCCAGCAAGCTGATACCGGAACGAAAATGGTGCACGTAGGTCCACGCACCCGCTCCACAATTGTGAGCAAAGGAATCAGCGCTGGTCACTCAAGCAATAGTTATCGAGGTCTGGTTCAAGTTGGTCCGAATGCGAAGGGTGCTCGGAATTACAGCCAATGCGATTCGATGCTGATTGGAGATCAAGCTGCAGCGAACACCTACCCATACATCCGTTCTCAGCAGCCTCAAGCTGCGATCGAACATGAGGCCAGTACATGTCGCATGTCGGAAGACCAATTGTTTTATCTCCAAAGCCGTGGCATCGGCTTCGAAGAAGCCGTGTCGATGATGGTGAGCGGTTTCTGTCGGGATGTGTTTAATCAACTCCCCATGGAGTTTGCGGCTGAGGCCGACAAACTTCTTGCTCTCAAGCTTGAGGGTTCGGTGGGTTAATCCCAGCTCCAAACTTCTAAAACTCGTTTTTCTCTTCGTTTTCTTCTGACGTGATCCGTCCCGACGCCGAGCCGCTTCTCGAAATCAATGATCTGCATGCGTCCGTTGAGGACAAGCCGATCCTGAATGGGGTGAACCTGCAGGTGAAAGCCGGCGAGATTCATGCCGTGATGGGTCGTAATGGAAGCGGGAAGAGCACGTTGTCCAAGGTTTTGGCTGGTCACCCTGCCTATCGCGTGACGTCTGGGTCTGTGCGCTATCTAGGCCGTGACCTTCTTGAGTTGGAGCCCGAAGAGCGCTCTCGACTTGGAGTGTTCTTGGGATTCCAGTACCCGATTGAGATCCCTGGAGTGAGCAATCTCGAGTTTCTGCGGGTCTCTACGAATGCCCGGCGCGAGAAGCAAGGTAAGGAAGAATTCGACACGTTTGATTTCGACGATCACGTGCGTGACCGCTTGCAAGTGGTGCAAATGGACCCTGCCTTTCTTGAACGCAGCGTGAATGAGGGTTTCTCTGGTGGCGAGAAAAAGCGCAACGAGATTCTTCAGATGGCCCTCCTGGATCCCGTGGTCGCGATCCTCGACGAAACCGACTCTGGCCTTGATATTGATGCCTTGCGCATCGTT
The DNA here is from genome assembly GCF_014279775.1 of Synechococcus sp. PROS-9-1. Classification (NCBI taxonomy): domain Bacteria; kingdom Bacillati; phylum Cyanobacteriota; class Cyanophyceae; order Synechococcales; family Synechococcaceae; genus Synechococcus; species Synechococcus sp. PROS-9-1. The sequence continues at coordinate 1,934,484 of NZ_CP047961.1, read as the reverse complement.
GCTGGAGGTGTGAATCAGTTGGCGAGTCCAGACAACTGCACGTTGCTGATCACCCACTATCAAAGGCTTTTAGATGAGATCACTCCGGATTACGTCCACGTGATGGGGGCTGGTCGCATCTTGCGAACCGGGGGGAGTGAATTGGCTGTTGAGTTGGAAAAAATTGGTTACGACTGGGTGGATCAGCAGCTCGCGGCCGAGGGGGTGGCCTAACGATGGCGATGCCTGAGGGTTGGTTGATACAGCTTCCTGCACCAGCAGGGACACTGGAGCCGGTTCAGCGCCGCGGACGCTTGGCTCTGTCAGAGCAGGGCTTTCCCAGTAGGAAGCAGGAGTCGTGGAGGCTTACTGATCTCACTCGCCTAGAGGCGCTGTTTCAGCTGTCGTTAGCGGATCAAAGAAGTCATCGCTCGAGTGCTGACAGCTGGCCGAGCGCTCCTGAGCAGGCCCTCAGACTTGTGATTGATGGCAGTCAGGATCCCTTGCAGGGTGTGACCTTGCCGGCAGGGATTTCGCTGCTTGAGGGCGCTGAGTTGCAGCAAGCCCTCGGCCATACCTTGTCCCGTTGTCGTTGCGCGTCGGATTGGTCGGTGGAGCTCAACCACGGAGTGAGTCAGCAGATTCTGGCGTTACGCATCCGTGGCAACGTTCCACCGATTGAGTTGGTCATGCTTGCGGCCGACGCCATGTTGGTCCCAACCAGGGTTTTGTTGCTGGTTGAGGAAAAAGCAGAGCTCGAGTTTCTCCAGGTTGTGAGTGCTCAGGGCCAGGCTGCCCATAGTCATCTCCTCGAAATTCATCTTGGCCAGGAATCCAAGGTGAACCACGGCTTGCTTGCCTTAGGCGACGGCCAAGAGGCACTGCTCGCCAACCTGGCTGTGGAGCAAGAATCGCGAAGTCACTACTCCCTGGTTTCGGTGTCTCAGGGCTGGTCGTTTGGGCGACTGGAGCCGAGGGTTGTGCAGGTGGATGGCCAAGCTTCCACTTCGATTCATGGCCTTTCCGTCACTGCTGTTGATCAGCAGTTTGCGGTCCATACCGCTGTGCGTTTTGAGGGCCCTGAAGGCACGCTGGATCAAGTGCAAAAAACGATTGCAGCTGATCGCTCTCACAGTATTTTTAATGGAGCGATTCAAGTGCCGAGGCCGGCGCAGCGCACCAACGCCTCCCAGCTCAGCAGGAGCTTGTTGCTCTCGGGACGCGCCCGTGTTGATGCCAAGCCCGAGTTAGAGATCGTGGCCGATGACGTTCGTTGCACCCACGGGGCCACTGTGAGTCAGCTCCAGGAGGATCAGCTGTTTTATCTGCGCAGCCGTGGCATTACGCAGTCCTCGGCAGCAGCCTTGCTGCTGCGTGGGTACTGCAAGGAAGTGCTGGATCGCTTGCCTCTCGATGCCTCGCAGCGCTGGTTGGGCGGCAGCTTGCAAGTGGGAGGGATGACGTCATGACAACACTTCCTCGTAACGCTGCCGTAACTCTTGCGGAACGAGTGCGTGCTGACTTCCCAATACTTAATCAGGTTTCGAGCTCTGGTCAGCCCCTGATTTATTTGGATCATGCGGCCACCAGTCAGAAGCCTCATGTGGTGCTCGACGCGATTCAGCATTACTACGCCTGCGACAACGCCAATGTGCATCGAGGTGCCCACCAGCTCAGCGCCCGTGCCACGGAGTCGTTTGAAGCGGCTCGTGCCACCACCGCTGGCTTGATCGGTGCATCGAGTTCAAAAGAGATTGTGTTCACGCGCAATGCCACGGAAGCCATCAATCTGGTGGCACGCAGTTGGGGTGATGCCCAGCTGAAGGCGGGTGATGAGGTGCTGCTCACCGTGATGGAGCACCACAGCAACTTGGTGCCTTGGCAGTTGCTCGCTGAGCGCACCGGTTGCGTACTCAGGCATGTGGGTGTGACCCCTGACGGCACCCTCGACCTCGCCGACTTGCGCGATCAGCTCTCAGAGAAAACGCGCTTGGTGAGCTTGGTCCATATCAGCAACACCCTGGGGTGCTGCAACCCGATCGAAGAGATTGCAGCCCTTGCCCATGCTGTAGGGGCCAAGGTTTTGGTGGATGCTTGCCAAAGCCTGGCTCACAAATCCATTGCCGTGCAAAGTCTCGGGGCTGATTTTCTTGTGGGCTCATCTCACAAGCTATGTGGCCCCACCGGAATGGGTTTTCTATGGGCTTCGCAAGAAACCTTGATGGCGATGCCACCCTTCCTCGGTGGTGGCGAGATGATTCAAGAGGTGTTCTTGGATCACAGCACCTGGGCGGAACTCCCCCACAAGTTTGAAGCGGGCACACCAGCCATTGGTGAAGCGATCGGCATGGGTGCTGCAATTACTTATTTGCAAACCCTTGGACTCGATGCGATTCAGGCCTGGGAGGCGGAGCTCACCACCCATCTGTTTGGCCGGCTTCAATCGATTAACGGTTTGCGCATTCTTGGTCCCACGCCTGAGCAGCAGCCTGATCGAGGAGCCCTTGCCACATTTGTGGTGGAGGGTGTTCATGCCAATGACATCGCGGCGATGCTTGATCTCTCCGGTGTTTGTATTCGCAGTGGTCACCATTGCTGCCAACCGCTGCATCGGCTGTATGGCGTGACCGGATCAGCTCGCGCGAGCCTCAGTTTTTGTACAACTCACGCTGAGATTGATCGTTTCGCTGATGAGCTCGTCAGTGTGATCGACTTTTTTCGTGAGCATGGCTAGGTCCGTTCGCTGTTAGCGCTTGGAACAGTCCACTTTGTTTTTGGTTGTCCTGGGTGGTCGCACCGACCGCAGTTTGATCGAGCTTCACGATGTGCGCTTTGTGGCGGGCCGCTGCATCGAGGACACCTATCCCGAACTTCGGCGTCAGTGGTTTGGTCGCCGTCGCGGGTTGCATCTCGATAGCTACATGGCCGTGCATTGCATTGACGGTTGGCGCGTCACCCTTGAGCTGGAGCCTCCCTCAGAGACGCAGCGCCTGTGGTTCGTCAACCTTGGGGGTTATCAACCCGATTCGCTTGCGGAATTGCATCGCTTTGGACTTGTGGTGGCCCCGTCGCTGCAAGCCGCCAAAGCAGCAGCGAAGAAGCGCTGGTTGCTGGATGCGCTTCAGCAGCACAAGGACGATCTCAGTGCTGTGGATGATTGCTTGGCGATTGAACAGTTGTCATTAACAGGGAGCAACAGTATTTACGTGCATCTTCATCGCCAGCTCGATGGTGAAAGTCAGCAGCAGGTGCCTGACTGGTTTGGATATCGACCGATTTGAGTCGCAAACGTGAGTGGTAAAACAATTGTTCCGGAGAACTGGCGCGTTTCGACCATGAACATTGAGGGCCAAGCCTGGCGGACGATTTGGCTTGAAGCCGATCAGCGCTCCGTAGGTGTGATCGATCAAACCCTGTTGCCCCATCGCCTGATCACCCGAAGGCTGACGCGTTGTGATCAGGCGGCAGATGCGATCCGCACCATGGTGGTGCGTGGTGCGCCATTAATCGGTGTGACCGGCGCCTATGGCCTAATGCTCGCCCTTCAAGACGACGCCAGCGATGCGGGCTTGGCCCAAGCCTTTGATCAGCTCAATGCAAGTCGACCTACAGCCGTGAACCTGCGTTGGGCTTTGGAACGGGTGCGGGATTTGGTGCAACCTTTGCCGGAAGCGGAGCGAGCGGCTGCGGCTCGGCGGGAGGCGGCGCTGATTGCTGATCAAGATGTGGCGATGTGCGAGGCGATTGGGGAGCATGGCCTCGATCTCTTCCGGTCGCTGGCCGAGCAGCGACCCAGCGCAAGGCAGAACGAGCCCTTTCAGGTGCTCACCCACTGCAATGCGGGTTGGTTGGCGACCGTTGATTGGGGAACGGCATTGGCACCGATTTATAAGGCCCATCGCGCTGGGTTGAGCATTCATGTTTGGGTGGATGAGACCCGGCCGCGCAATCAAGGGGCATCGCTTACGGCCTATGAGTTGGCGCGTGAGGGGGTGCCGCACACCGTGATTGTGGATAACGCAGGTGGTCACTTGATGCAGCATGGCCAAGTGGATGCTGTGATCGTTGGGACGGATCGCACCACGCGCTGCGGCGATGTGTGCAACAAAGTTGGCACCTACCTCAAGGCCCTGGCGGCTCACGACAACAACGTGCCCTTTTATGTCGCCCTGCCGACGTCCACCATCGATTGGCGCCTTGCAGATGGGGTGGCAGAAATTCCGATTGAGGCGCGTTCCGCTGAGGAAGTGACCGCCATTCAGGGGCGGGTGATCGCTGGGGAGTCTGCTGGTGAAATCGTGAGCGTGCAGCTCACGCCTGATGGTTGTGCCGGGTTTAATCCGGCCTTCGACGTCACCCCAGCTCGGCTTGTGACCGCTCTGATCACCGACCGTGGTGTGGCGACTGCCAGTGAAGTTGGACTGAAGGAGCTCTACAACCGTGGCTGATTCCGGGATCGCGATGAACGATCGGGCGTTGCGCTGTGAGCTCGTGGGCGTGGCCCGTGCCATGAACAGCAGCGGCTTGAATCAGGGCACATCCGGCAACCTGTCGTTGCGGATTGAGGGGGGATTGTTGGTGACCCCGAGCTCTTTGGCCTACGACCAGATGGAGCCGGAGGATCTGGTAGCAATTGATTTTTGCGGCCAACCTTTGCCAAGCGGGCTCCCTGGCCATGACCGCAGACCCTCTTCTGAGTGGCGATTGCATGCCGATGTCTTCGCTGATCGGCCCGATGCCATGGCGGTGTTGCATTGCCATCCCATTCATGCAACCGCTCTGGCCTGCCATGACCGGGGGATTCCACCGTTCCACTACATGACAGCGGTGGCTGGTGGTGACGACATTCGCTGTGCTCCCTATGCCACCTTCGGCACCGCTGAACTGTCGGCCCATACGGTGCAGGCATTGCAGGAGCGGCAGGCCTGTTTGCTGGCTCACCATGGATTGGTCAGTTTGGGACGGGATCTGGATCAGGCGCTGAAGATTGCCATTGAGGTGGAGACGCTGGCACAGATGTATTTGCAAGCTCTGCAGCTTGGGGAGCCGCCGCTGTTGTCGTCATCACAAATGGAAGAGGTGCATCGCCAGTTCCGTGGGTTGGGATATGGCCAAGCCTCTAACAATTGAGGTGTTGGCGGAAAAAGCGCTCTGTTGCCTCCAGAACGGCTACCTGCACGCTGCTATCTCGGAAGCCATGACCTTCCTCAGGGAACGTGTGCACTTCCACTGGGATGGCATTGCGGCGTAAAGCATCGGCCATGCGTTCGGTTTGCTGTGGCAGGACGACCTTGTCTTTGAGGCCCTGGAAAAAGATCACAGGACAGCGGATCTGTTGTGCATGGCGCAGCGGCGATCGCTGCTCATAAAGATCCCGCTCCTGCGGCCAGGGGCCGATCAGTCCATCGAGATAGCGGGCTTCAAAACGATGGGTCTCTGTGGCTAAAGCGCTGGGATCGCTCACGGCATAGCGGCAGGCACCAGCGCGGAACACATTGGTGAAGCAGAGGCAGGCCAGCGTGGTGAAGCCACCGGCGCTTCCCCCTTCGATGGCGATGCGGTTCGGATCGGCATGCTTCGCAGCAATCAACGTTTTGGCTGCTGCTGCGCAATCGTTGACATCCACCACGCCCCAACCCCCCTGCAGCCGCTCGCGGTAGGTCCGGCCAAATCCTGTGGACCCCCCGTAATTCACATCCACCACTCCCCAGCCCCGGGAGGTCCAGAACTGAATCGCGAGGCTGAGGCCGCGGCGGGCCATCGACGAAGGGCCGCTGTGACTCTTCACCAGCAGGGGGGATGACGCATCTGCTCCCCCGATTGGGGGGTAATACCAGGCATGGGTGCGTTGCCCGCCAGACCCGTCGAACCACAAGGGTTGCCCCACGCTGATCTCGTTGACCTCCATGGCTGCGGCGGCGGCTGGAGTGTGTTGCCAGGTCCCTAAGCCCAAGTTGAGCTCCAGAAGCCCTTGGCCTGTGGTGCTGTTGCTCGTGATCGCAACAGCCCTGCCATTCGATGCGTTCAAATCGGCGAGATCGTTGAAGGGTTGGTCCACCCTCTCTGCCGAGCCGTCGAGCCCAAGCCGTTGCAACTGCCATTCCCCTTGATCGCAGACGGCCGCTAACAGCTTGTCCCCATCCCAAGCAGTGGTACTCATCCCAAACACCCACTGGGGCATGGCCGTCTCCTTGGCCATCGGCCAGAGACGTTGCCAGTGGCTGCTTAAGTTCTCTGCGCTGGGATGGCGCATCAGATTCCACCAGCCGCTGCTGTCCTCTGCCACGACGAGGCTTCCATCCGGCAGCCATTGGGGCTGAAACACTGAGATCCCCTGAGGCTGTGATGGTTCACCGCCGGCGATCACGTGGCAATCCTCCAGTGCTCCAGAGGTCGTAAGCCGCGCCAGAACGAGCTGGGAGCAATCCCAGGGCATAGAGGGTTGCTGCCATTCCACCCAAGCAAGCTGGGCTCCATCTGAGCTGAGGGCGAGATAGCCCGCGAAATCAGCCGGCTGATGCATAACAACAGGGGTTTGATGGCCTTGATCGAGGGCCACGCTCACCAAGCGATCACAACCGGCTTCCTCGATGACGCCCAACCATCGAGAGCGGGCATGGTCGATCACGCCGCCCCCCAGCGCGCTGTCGCTGGGGGAGGTGAGCCTCTGGGGGCTGGCTATGGCTTGCAGCGATTGGGCGTTAGCCCCATTCAGTCCTGTCCAGGCTTGGAACCAGAGGCAACAGTCATCGTCATCGACCCAAACCAGCTGGAGTGTTCCTTCCGTGAGGGTCGCCGTCAGCGGCGCTCCCCCGTAGTCGTGCACTCTGCTGCGCAAATTGATCGGTGCTGGCGTGAGTTCCAGGGGTGTGCTGTCTGTTTCCCCCCAGCGGCGGATTAATGCTGTGGTGCGGCCTTTCTCGTGGGGTCGCTGCTCGAGCCAGAGCACCCAATCCCCAAGCAGTTGCGGGGCTCGCAGCACCGGAGTGCGTCCGAGGGCGGTCGTGGCGGGCAGGGGCTGTTGCAGAGGCATGTCGAACGGATCCAGCAGAGATCAGGTCTGCCTAAGATCAGCACAACATCAAGGTAGGAGGGGTTGTGGCTAGGAGCTTCGCCCAGTTGGCACGATCGGCTGAGAAAAGCAGCTCCTCAATTGCCGTGCCTAAGGAGCCTTTAGAGAGTGCTCCTCTCAATATTCATACCCTTGGCGACGACGCATTACGGGGTGATGCTCGCCGGATTGGCAAGGTTGACGAGCGCGTGCGCGACTTGGCTCGCGACATGTTGCGCAGCATGTATACCGCCCATGGCATCGGCTTAGCGGCACCTCAGGTTGGGGTGCATCAGCAATTGCTGGTGATCGACCTCGACCTTGAGACACCAAGCACCCCACCTCTTGTGCTGATTAATCCTGAAATCACAACCTGCAGCGCATCGGTTGATACTTACGAGGAGGGCTGCCTAAGCATCCCAGGGGTCTATCTCGATGTGGTCCGTCCGACGGCCATTCAATTGAGTTTCAGGGATGAGATGGGGCGACCCCGCACCATGAAGGCTGACGGTCTGATGGCGCGTTGCATTCAGCATGAGATGGACCATCTCCGCGGGGTGCTGTTTGTGGATCGTGTGACCGATTCCAGTGGCCTTAATAAGGAGCTCATGGACCATGGCTTCCTTGCAGCGGACGTGCGCCCCATGACGCCTTAAACCGATGCCGATGAAACCCCTTTCTGGACTGTTCCTGGCCCTCGCCTGTGTGCTCGGAATCGCTGCCACAGGCTGTGTTTTCGAATTGGCCTACGGAGATCCTGATCTGGGCGTTAATCCAACGCGATGGATCCTTGGTTTCAGTCTTCCGGCGACGCTTGGGTCACTTTTGGTCGCGATTCGTCTCAACAAACCGGCCTGAGGGAACGTGCTCGGACCCAAAGGGACTAATACGATCCCTTTAACGATCGGATTTGATTGATGGGCCGTCCTTGGAACGCTGCTGTTGCTTTTGCTGTGTTTACGGCCGCTGTGGCCTCAGGTCTGCCGCAAGTAGCGAAAGCTCAAGGCTCTGTCTTCACTGCTGCAGACGTCGACGAAAGCCAATTCGTGATGGTGTCGGCCCCAATCGGTAAGAGTGCACGCTCTCAGCTGAACATTTATGAGCAGCGGACCAGTGCCCGACCTTGTTTTGCTGTGTCAGGAGCTTCCCCTGCAGTGGTTGATCCCCTGTTGGCCAGTTTTGACTTCACCGGAATCTGTAACCGCTACATCGATGGCAATGGTTATTCCTTGCGCATTGGAGGCGATGACCTTGGAACGCATTATCGACTCTCCGTGGTCAAAAGTGGTGCCGATATCGAGCTCTTGGCCGTCCCGACGCGTGATGCCTACCGCCCCACCATGGTGGTGGCTCGCTCAGGAGGGCCTGGAAACGGTTTCCTCAAGCTGAATCTTGAACCAGGCTGGAAGCTTATGAGGCGTCAATACGGCAAGCGCACGCTGGGACATCTTTATGTCTATCGGGATGGCATGCCTGGATCGCCCGACGCTCTTTGAGAGATTTGCCGATCGCTTGCTACATTACTTAGCTGGAAATCCTTGCTTGTTGAATGACTCAGGTCACGGTTGGAGAAAACGAAGGCATCGAATCTGCCTTGCGTCGCTTTAAGCGTCAGGTCTCCAAGGCCGGGATCTTTGCGGATCTCAAGCGTCTCCGCCATCACGAGACTCCAATCGAGAAGTACAAGCGCAAAGCGCAGCAGCGTCGTCGTCGTCGTTGATCAGGCTGCACTTTCAGCTTTAGACCGCCGTGTCCAGTCGAAATATCGAAGGATCGGTATTTCGACTGGTTCTTTTTTTTGAGTGCCTAACGAGACTAGAAGCATCTCGAATGTGACTCACCATGGCATTCATGTTTAATTCGCTTCGCGAATGGTTTGCAGAAACCCTGTCTCATGCTTTTGGTAATCCAAGTGAGGAAAAGAGGACTGTTCCCCCTCCGATTGGATTCCAGCCCTACAAAGATATTCCTCAGCATGGATCGCGTTAAGCGGCGATCGGCTCAAGCATTCGCTCTGGGCGGGTGGTCATAGCTGCGGAAGCAGATCGCTTCTGCCAGCTGTTGTTCGCCCACCTTGGGTACAGCTTCTAAGTCGGCAATGGTTCGGGCAACGCGCAGAAGCCTCAAGCTGCTGCGCATGCTCAGCTGCCGTTTCGCCACCACCTGCTCCCAGAATTGAAAGGCTCGTTCTTCAACCTGGCCGTAGCGCCCGAGCTCCAGCGCGCTGAGTTGGCTGTTGAGTTGGCCGCCAGGGTTGCGTTGACACATTTGGAGTCGCGCAGCCTGGATGGCTTCAGGGGAGAAGCTGGCTTCCGTTTGAGTCTCTGTTGGAGGATCCGTTGTTTTGAAGCACTGGCGTAGTTGGCCTGTCGGCACAGGTTCGAGGCGGCATTGAAGATCGAGGCGATCTAAAAATGGACCGGATAAACGGTTCCAGTAGCGCTGTCGTTGAAGTTCCGAACAACGGCAGCGGTTGGAAGGATCACCATGCCAGCCGCAAGGGCAGGGATTGGTGGCAGCCACCAGGGTCACCCTGCAGGGGAATGAGCAGCGCAAACGGGCTCGGCTGATCCAGAGAACCCCCTCCTCAAGAGGCTGACGCAACTGATCGAGGATGGATCTCGGAAACTCAGTTAGCTCATCGAGAAACAGCACGCCTCCGTGGGCCAGGCTCAATTCACCGGGGCGAGGGTTGATGCCTCCGCCGAGAAGTCCCGCTGCCGTGATGCTGTGATGCGGTGCACGGAACGGTCGTTGTTGAATCAGGCTTGTCACGCTGCCGAGCGTGCCAGCAATGGATTGAAGCCGGGTGAGCTCTAGAGCCTCTGAGTCGCTCAATGGCGGAAGAATCTTGGGGAGCTGGCGCGCCAACATCGTTTTGCCACAGCCAGGAGGCCCCACCATCAGGAGGTGATGCCCGCCTGCGGCAGCAATCGCCAGTGCCTTTCGGGCGAAATGCTGAATCTTGAGGGGTGCTGCCGATAGAGGGGCTGATGCGCTGCAAGGACTAGTTGTCCTTGCAGGTTCGTCCCTTTTGGATGGAGCAAAACAGTTGTGCTCGATGCCATGTCGTAACTGCTCAACGAGTTGCCCAAGCGTTTGGGCGCTCACGATGGGGAGTCCGGCCACCAGAGCCGCTTCTGCCGCATTGGCGGATGGCACCACAAACGCCTTGGCTTGCTGGATCTTCGCTTGGCAGGCCATCGCCAGAATGCCGCGGCATGGCCTCAAGCTTCCATCCAGGCCCAGTTCTCCGGCGCAGCACAGCCCCTCTAGCTTTTGGGGATCAAGCTGCCCGCTGGCGACGAGCAAGGCCAGCGCGATCGGGAGATCGAAGGCGGGCCCCTCCTTGCGTCGATCCGCTGGTGCCAGATTGACGATGACCCGAACGAGGGGCCCGCGAAAGCCGCTGTTGCGCAGCGCTGCCCGAACGCGTTCGCGCGATTCTTGAATGGCAGCATCTGGAAGTCCCACAAGCTGCAAGCCGGGTAGCCCTGGGGCTAGATCCACTTCCACCGTGACGGGAAGCGCCTCCATTCCTTGAATGGATGCACTTGAGCAGCGTGCCAGCATTGGATGGTTGCGGGGTAAGCATCTGATGCCCCACCCGTCTCATCCACTGTTTTGCCCAGGGTTGTGACCATGGCTGGTGACACGATTTTTGCCCGCATCTTGCGTGGAGAGATTCCCTGCGATGAGGTGTACAGCGATGACAGCTGTTTGGCATTCCGTGACGTTGCTCCGGCCGCTCCTGTCCATGTGCTGGTGATTCCACGCAAACCACTAGAGAGCTTGCGCGAAGCGGAGATAGCGGATGAGGAGCTGCTTGGGCATCTGTTGGTGGTGGCTGCGAAGGTTGCTAAGCAAGAAGGATTAAGGGATTGGCGAACGGTGATTAACAGCGGAGAGGGTGCAGGTCAGACCGTGTTCCACCTGCACGTCCATGTGATTGGTGGGCGTTCCCTGGATTGGCCTCCCGGATGAAGGTTTGGCTTGTGAGAATGGGGTCATGACAGCGTCTTCGTTCGCCAGCAACGGCCCATTTAAAAATCTGCGTAATCAGCTGGCCAAGCTGCGTCACCTGGCCCAACCCTTCTTTTTGCCGCTTGATCAGGCCAGCGGATGGCAGTTCATTTGGCTGTTGGTGTGCCTTCTCTTTTGTGTGGGCGGTTTGGTGCTTGCGGTGCTTACCGCATTGATCCGCAGCCTGGATCGGTTTCAGCCGGACTTAACGGAGAAATATCTCTCTGGTGTTTCAGGAACGATCGCCACGATTTGGTCAAGTTGGTGGGGCGTGGCTTTTGTGGCGCTCTTTCTGGTTGGTTTGGCCAGTTTCGTGGCTTTCCGTCAGCAATTGCGCCAACGGCGTTGGCTCAATTGGGGCTTGCTAGCGACGATCGTATTCATGTTGCTTGCTGTTAACGGAATTAATACGGGGATTGGATTTATTTACCGAGACATTACGAATGCCTTGGTTGATAAGGACCAAGGAGGCTTTTATGGACGATTGGCAATTTATGGGGCCTGTTTTGTGATCGCCCTTCCGATTCGGGTGACTCAGGTTTATATCACCGCAAAGCTGGGGATTATTTGGAGAGAGTGGCTGTCTAAATCGTTGATTGGCGATTACATGAAAAATAAGGCTTATTATGTTCTCAACCCTAATAGTGAAGACGAAACTGATGTTGATAACCCTGACCAGAGAATTACTCAAGATACGGAGTCTTTCACGGCACAAAGCTTAAGCCTTGCTCTGGGCCTCTTTGATGCGCTTCTAACATTTTCGCTCAATATCTTAGTGCTATGGAGTATCAGTTCAAGGCTTACTTTCACCTTGTTTGGCTATTCAGCAGTTGCCACAACTTTGCTGATTGTTTCAGGACGAAACCTGGTCAGAATTAATTACGATCAGCTTCGCTATGAAGCTGATTTCCGCTATGGCTTGTTTCATATCAGGGACAACGCTGAATCGATCGCTTTTTACTCGGGGGAGGGGCAAGAAAAGCAAGAGTCGTACCGACGTCTTGGCTCGGTTGTTAAAAACTTCAACCTCCTGATCATTTGGCAGGTGATCATCGATGTCATGCGTCGATCGGTCTCCTACGCAGGAGTTTTTCTGCCCTTTTTAGTGATGGCTCCGGTGTGTTTTGCCGGTGAGATTGATTTTGGCGTGTTCAATCAGGCCAACTTTGCTTTCAATATGGTGGAGGGATCGTTGTTCTTTATTGTGGCTCGAATTGAGCAACTTGCTCAGTTCGCTGCAGGGATTAGTCGTCTCGAGGGATTCCAAACCAAGATTGAGCAGGTGAGCAAGCAGGCTCCTAGTAGCAACAGCCGCGTGGTTCCTGGAAGTAACAGCATCGTGATTCGTTCTGCCGACCTCTACCCTCCTAATGGAAAGACTCCGGTCATTGAAGATCTCACCATTGATATTGGTGACCACGACAAGTTGTTAGTTGTTGGGCCATCCGGATGCGGAAAGACCTCACTCCTGCGGATGATTAGTGGCCTTTGGGAACCCACTCGGGGCAGCGTGGAGAGGCCATCGATGGGTGATCTCCTGTTTATCCCTCAGAAGCCTTATATGTTATTGGGCTCGCTCAGAGAGCAGCTTTGTTACCCAGCAGATGAGAATCGTTTTAGTGATGAGCAGCTGCGAAGCGTGCTTGAGCAGGTCAGCTTGCAGAAGCTAGTGACCCGTTATCCCGATTTGGATATCAAGCAGGATTGGCCTCGAATTCTTTCCCTAGGAGAACAGCAGCGATTGGCCTTTGGACGGTTGTTGTTGAACTCTCCGAGTTTTGTGGTCTTGGATGAGGCGACCAGTGCCCTTGATGTGAAGACAGAGAAGCAGCTTTATGAGTTGCTCGTAGATCGAGATCTCTCCTTTATTAGTGTTGGCCATCGTCCTTCCCTCAAGCACTTCCATGACAACGTGCTTGAACTGCGGGGGGATGGCGATTGGAGCCTGATCCCCGCCAGTAGCTATCAACCATGAATCAGTCTGATCAAGCCATGGATCGCACGCCTGAGGAGCCCTCCTCTGCATCGACCGCTCTAGAGACCAGTGCCTCAACCAGTGCCACAACAAAAGATGTGCCTGCCTTTGGTTGGAGCGCCTATGCCGAGCGGATCAATGGGCGCTTCGCCATGATCGGATTTTTAGCTGTGCTGCTTACGGAGGCGCTCAGTGGTGACACCTTTTTGCATTGGGCAGGGCTGATTCCCTGATTAGGGGAGTCGAATTAAGTCCACATCCCAACGCCCTCTTCGGCTCACCTGAACGGCGAGTAGTCGGCCATTTCCATTGAGGCTTACGGAACGGGGTACTCCAGGCGGATTAATGGGCAGGCGTTGCAACGCGCTGGCATTGCGTCGGTAGAGCATTAATTCGGTTCGTTCTTCGCGTTGGCGGACTAGGGCGATCCTCTGACCATCCCCACTCACGCTGAGGCTGATGGTTTGGGAATCGGCCTGATTGATCCCATTCAGTGGCACCGGTGTGTCGTTACTCAGGTCAATCAGCTCCACGCGCTCTCTTCCGTTACGACTGGCCAGGCTGGCGAGCCAACGTTGTCCCATCGAGGGAAGGCGCCTGCTCTCGGCGCTGCGACGTAGCGATGCCCCGACCCGGGACATGGGGCGGATGCCGTTTTGACTGCACCCCAAAGCGACGAAGCAAAGCAGTAGAGCCGATGTGATGCATCTCTTTTTCATCGGTTTGGTTCGCTTGGAGTGGTGCTTCGCTTGCCTCCCGGTCCATCGGGCTCGAGCAATCTGCTCAGGTCAATCACTTCGACCCGCCAACGCCCTTGATCTGCGGTTTGAATCGCGAGTTTGCGTGCATCAGGAGCCAGGCTGACCTGCACGGGATCTCGACCAGAGGGCAAGCGTAGGGGGTGAGCTTTGCCGCTCAGGCGGTCTTCAATTAAGACCAGTCTTTGGTTGCCGCGTTGGGTGATCACAGCCAAATAACGGCCGTTCCAGCTCAAGGACGGTGAGCTGTGGGGCTGATGACGTGAGAGGTGGCGCAATCGCAATGAGCCCCCACCTTCAACGTTCCGTAATTGGACGGTCGGCCTGCCGTTTTGCTCTTCTATGACGGCTAACAACCGACCGTTTCCACTGAGGGCAGGGTCTTGTTGTTGGGGCGAAAGCAGGCCAGATGGTGCTCGGGTCGAGCGACCTTCGCAGGCAACCATTCCCAGTGCGAGCAGCACGAGGAGGAGGCGTTGGGGCATACCGGGGTGAATGCTCAGACTGATCAGTCGTCGAAGCGGGAGCTGTTATCCCTTGGGCGGGAACTGCGGGGAGGCGTGCGGTTGGTGTCCCTGGCCGTTGCAGGACCGGTTTCAGGGGCTGGATTGCCAGGGGCGGGATTGCGTCTGCTCACCGGAGCTGTGGAAGAGGCTTGACGAGTGCTTGGGGAGTAGGCGGCATCTTCGGGTTCTCGTCGCAGAGGGCTGCCTTGAGGAATGCCAGCTTGTCCTTCAAGACCACTACTGCTGCGCACAGAGGCGCGAGATGAGGGCTCAGGCCTGGAGGATGCAACTGGGGTAGGCCTGGAGCCTCTGCGTTGATCCTGGCGTTGGCTGCGGCGCTCTCCAAAGCTTGGGCCACTCGGTGCGGATTCTTCACTGCGGCCGAATCGGGCCATGCGCCGATCTCGCTCGCTGCTGTCTGACCAATCTGAGGAGGGATTGGGTCGCTGACGGTTCCGACTTGCGGCCTGTTCGGGGATCGCAGCTCTTGAGGTGCGACGTGGGCGATAAAAATCCTGTTCAGGTCTCTCATCCTCATCAGGACCTTGGCCGCCAAATCTGCGGCGAATTGGCTTGGGCTCGTCGAAACGCTCGTAGGGGTCGTCGTAACCACCTTGCAGACCACCAGCGGGGCTTGCGGCTTCAGGTTCGTCATCGAAATAGGCCGAGCGTCTGGCCTGTTCCGCTGATATTCCCCGAAGCCGCACGCTCTCATAGGCAAAAAACACGGTGGTTCCAGCCAACAAGAATTGGCCAAACTGGAGAATTGGATCAAGCCGCCATCCCTGGAAGAAGAGAATTCCTCCGCAAAGCAAGCCGATCGCCGCGAAGAACACGTCGTAATCACGGGCGAGAGCGGGCTTGAAACTGCGCATGAAGTAGAGCAGTGCTCCACCTACAGCCAGCACAATGCCAACAATGCTGGCCCAATTCAGACTGGCATTAACCACAGTGAAGCTCTCTGATAACGACCTGCGTTGAACCGAAGCTCGGGTCGAGTGAGCTCAGTCTACGGAGCGTGAAAGGGTCTTTAAAGTTTGCGATCAACCTGGTCGGTTTGGCTGAGAAAAAAGAGCCCGATAGAAGCAGGGATCACAACGATCGCTACGCCAGCAACAAGGCTGGTTAGAAAATTGGAGAGGGAAGGCGTCATAGGGGGTTAGGACCGAATGCGTTCAGCGAGGCCTGATTCGCTGCGATCCTAGGGATCAGGGTCAAGTTTCTACGATGACAGCTCCATTGCTTAGGGCTTTGTGACGCCAACGCTTGTCGCCATCCTTCCGCTTCTCAACTTGCTACTGGGTTTGCTGTTGGCCGCATGGACCCTCACATTCCTGGCGCGCATCGTGCTCACTTGGTATCCCCAGGTGGATCTTTCCAAAGGCTTCTGGCCCCTTGTGGGCTGGCCCACTGAGGCGATTTTGGGATTGACACGCCGGGTTGTCTCTCCCATCGGGGGCGTGGATGTCACTCCCGTGATCTGGGTGGGGCTGCTCAGTTTGCTGCGCGAACTGTTAGTGGGCCAGCAGGGGTTGCTCTCTTTGGTGCTGCTCCGCGCCCAGTCCATTGCCTAAATCTCTCTTGGAGTGCACTTGGCACCATCGTTGAGCGGATTTAGAGCATCTCCTCTTCAACGAATTTGGTGTGCACGTCGCCCCTTTGGAATTCAGGGCGGTCGAGCATGCGCAGATGGAAGTCCACCGTTGTTGGGATCCCGGTGATGGCGCACTCGTTGAGAGCTCGTTTCATGCGAGCGAGTGCAGCAGGGCGATTGGGTGCCCAGATGATCAGTTTGCCAATCAGGGAGTCATAAAAGGGCGGGATGTCGTAGCCGGTATACACGTGGCTATCGACGCGGACTCCAGGACCTCCAGGCGGCAACCAGCCTGTGATGCGTCCGGGGGCTGGGCGGAAATTGTGCTGCGCATCTTCAGCGTTGATTCGGCACTCGATCGCATGACCGTTCATCTGAATGTCTTCTTGGCGGACGCTGATCGGCTCCCCTCCGGCGATGCGGAGCTGCTCAGCAATCAGGTCGATACCCGTCACCATTTCCGTGACGGGATGCTCGACCTGGATGCGGGTGTTCATTTCCATGAAATAGAACCCACCACTTCTGTCCAGAAGGAATTCCACCGTTCCGGCTCCCTCGTAATTGATGCTTCGCGCTGCTGCAACCGCTGCTTCCCCCATTTGACGACGCAGCTCAGGGTCGAGGGCCGGGCTTGGTGCTTCCTCGAGAAGTTTCTGATGACGTCGTTGGATCGAGCAGTCCCGTTCGCCGAGATGAACCACATTGCCGTGACGGTCCGCCAGGATCTGCACTTCGACGTGCCGGGGACGGTCGATGAATTTTTCCATGTACAGCCCTGGATTCCCAAACGCTGCATCGGCTTCTCCTTGAGCCGCTTTGTACAGCTTCACCAACTGATCAGGACTGGGCACGAGCCGCATTCCACGGCCGCCGCCCCCAGCGGTGGCCTTGATCATGACGGGATAGCCCATGACAGCAGCAAGCTCAGCAGCTGCCTCCGGGTTGGGCAAGAGGCCTTCGCTACCAGGCACCGTTGGCACGCCAACAGCCTGCATGGTGGATTTCGCCGTTGACTTGTCTCCCATCGATCGGATGGCGTGGGGAGACGGGCCGATAAACGTGATGCCGTGATCGCGGCACATCTCGGCGAAGCGGTCGTTTTCCGCCAAAAACCCATAGCCGGGGTGAATGGCATCTACACCGCGGGAGGTGGCTGCCGCCAGGATGTTGGGGATGTTGAGGTAGCTCTTGTTGCTAGGGCCTTCGCCCACGCAGACCGCCTCATCAGCGAGTTGCACGTGCAATGCAGAGCGATCCACGGTGCTGTACACCGCAACCGTGCTGATGCCGAGTTCACGGCAACTTCTTAAAATTCTTAGGGCGATCTCGCCGCGGTTGGCGATCAGCACCTTGCCGATGGGCATTCCGCAGCATCAGAGCCAGGGCGGATCGTATCAGCGGTTCGGACTTTTAGCCCTGTCGGTATACTCATCCCTCGACGCGCCAGATCGGCAACGTCGCCACGCGGATGTGGTGGAATTGGTAGACACGCACGTCTAAGGAGCGTGTGGCTTTGGCCTTGCGAGTTCAAGTCTCGCCATCCGCATCATTCTTTCCCCGCCCCACCGGCACTGAGTGACGTCATCCACCAAGGACCAAACCCTGGCTGTGGTGTTCGTCTCCAACGGCCCTGGTGAACTCACGACCTGGGTTCGACCCCTTGCAGAGCAGCTGCATCGCCGCCTACCTATGCGGCCCAGAGCTCCTGGATCGTTATTGAGCCTGCGGCTCGTTTTGGTCCCCTGTCCCAATGCCACCGGAACAGAAGCCGCCGCCGCCTCCCGTTGGCGTTTGTTCGATCGCATCACTCTGGCCCGGCAATTTTGGTTGTTGCTGTTGAGGCCTTCTCGATATGGGGTCTGGCCAGATCGGGGTGTGGTGGTCTTTTTAGGTGGGGATCAATTTTGGAGTGTGTTGTTATCAGCTCGGCTGGGCTATCGCCACATCACCTATGCCGAATGGGTGGCGCGTTGGCCGCGCTGGAACGATCGAATCGCAGCCATGGCTCCAGCGGTGCGGGATCAGCTGCCCAGACGCTTTCGCAGCCGCTGCCGTGTGGTGGGCGACTTGATGGCGGATCTTTCCAGCCAAGCCAGAGAAGAGGCTCCACTCCCATCGGGTGAGTGGGTGGCTTTGTTGCCTGGTTCGAAACCGGCCAAACTCAGTGTGGGTGTTCCTTTTCTGCTTGAAACCGCAGATCGTTTGGTGGTTCAACGCCCTGGCTGCCGCTTTTTGTTGCCCGTGGCACCCACCACCACCGTTGAAGACTTGGAGCGTTACGCCAGTCGCTCCAATCCCATTGCTGCCTCGTATGACACCGATATTGCCTCGATTGAACCGGCTCGAGCCGGCGAGGGATTGAGGCGGTTCATCACGCGCAATGGCACCGAAATTCACTTGCAGGAAAACCCTCCAGCCCACGGATCTCTAAGCCAGTGCCAGCTTGCGCTCACCACTGTGGGAGCCAACACGGCTGAACTCGGTGCTCTGGGTGTGCCCATGATCGTGTTGGTGCCTACCCAGCATCTGGGTGTGATGCAGGCTTGGGATGGTTGGCTGGGGCTCTTGGCCCGTCTGCCAGGACTGCGGCGTCTGATCGGCTTGTTGCTCAGCGCCTGGCGTCTCCGGAACCATGGAT